>NZ_JACGVA010000030.1:0-483234 GCF_014076985.1 Colwellia sp. MB3u-8 | reverse complement strand
AGGCCGACTAATACCTTGTTAATGAAGCGAATATCGCCTAAATCGTTAGGCAGTTTAATCGCCTTATATGAACATAAAATATTTGTTCAAGGCATTATTTTACAGGTTTGTTCTTTTGATCAATGAGGTGTTGAGTTGGGTAAAGGCTTAGCTAACGCCATTGTGAAAGAGCTAACAAGCGGAGATATTAACAAAAGCCATGATAGTTCAACCAAAGCGCTTACTTGAATATTATTGTTCGGCAAAGTAATCAAATAGAAAAGACTGTTGTACGGCAGGCAAGGTTTAAATTAAATAATGATTAAAGGTAAGGGAACTATAAAGCATATTGATGCTCTTACTACATGAAGACATTTATTTCCCTGAGTGTTTCATGTTTTTATAATGCGTTTACTTGATTTCAGGTAAACGCTTTTTTTTGTCTGAAATATAGTTTAATACAGGGCTTAAAGCTTTATAAACTTTTTTACCAAGTACCAAATATCAAGTATCAAGCAGCCGAGTGCCTTCGCTATTTGCTCTTCATTAATACCTGCAACATACCGTATGACTACAAATCCGCTAAGGCTAGTCAGTGCGCGGTTGATTACCTCGAAGGCTTTAACGAATATTTGCAAGTGGATAACGTTGCGGGTTATGAATAACAGCACTTAAAAATCGTCAGTATGAAACTCGTTAACTAGCATTTTGTCGAATAAATGCGGCGAAACGTTGATGATAAAAGTCGATTTACCAGGCGCTTGATAAGCGATTTTAATCAAGTTGATGATACAGCTAATAAAATTATTTAGACATATGCCAATTCATGCCGGTAGAATAACGGTGATCAAAGCCTTTCCATGGTTTTGGTGTTTTTCCATCAACAGCAACTTGATTCGAACTGCTAGATAAATCAAGGTATTCACACTTATCTAACTGTTGTTTTAAATGACAGTCCATCATAGCGAGTGTGAAATGCTTATTGGTGTTGTTTAATACCAAACTATCCCAAGAGGCCTCATAGTAATGGCCGATGTCTATTTCACTTATTTTAGAAACTGATGGAGCAGGGTGAGGCGCTATATTGTGTCGTGCATTTTGATAAGTTAGTAAATATTTATCTTTACTGCCTGTTTTTTCATAAAGTGATTTAATGCCGTCATAACCAGAAATATCATCTAATGATCCACCAACATATAAAATTGGAGTATTCATTTTCGCCATCGCTTCTTGCTTAAACAGATTATGTTGTCCGCCCCATGGAGCCATAGCAACAACAGCCTGCCATTTATGGTCAACGCTTGCATTTTTATATTGACCACCTGCACAACTATTCAATAATGACATGACTTTTTGTACTTGCTCGGGATTTTTTAAACCTGTGAATGCTGATGTAGTCGCTGGAGTAAAGTTATAACAAGAGCCAATCGTATTTATAGCACCAAAACCACCCATTGAATAACCCACTAAACCTGCCTTATTATTGTCGATAGCGGCAGAAGCAAAGTGTGTCATCTTTGTTAGGTAGTTAAGGGTAAATTGTTGGTCACGAGAGCGATTTAACAAGGTACTGAAAAAGCCTGATACTGGATTAATGTTAAAATCAACGTCAGCATTAGTTGAGTCTGTATGATCAATAGCGGCAACAATATAGCCATGTGAAGCTAAGTGCTCTGCCAAATAAAACATGATAGTACTATAACCGGTATAGCCGTGAGAGATAACAACCAAGGGGAATTTAGCGTCATCGTTTGGCGATAATACAACAGCATCCCGATAAGCATTAGCTTGTAGCGAAAACTCAATGCCTGTGCGCGTTTCATTTTCATAGCTGGTTTTAATACTAGTGCTAGTCGCATTACTTGGGTACCAAACTTCAACGACTAATTTTCTATCTTTTGTTGTTTGTGTCGCAGCATCGAATTGGTCAGGGTTGACGATCTCTATTGTTTTAACACCGACCTTAAATTTTCCGAGTGAAGCCAGTTCAGGAACAACATCTGAGGGTAAGGGTGAGTATAGCTGCTCGGGTACTAGCGTTACCTGAGTATTCGATGGTGTATTCGCAAGTACGGTATGTGAAAATTGTAAATAACAACATAGTAGCGTACTGATTATTAATGTTTTTTTATTTTTAACTCGCATAATAGTTCCATGTTTTTTTTATTACTAAGACTCATTTGCGTATTTAAGACCCCATTGGGCACGAATGGTATCCATGGTTGTTATCATGGCTAAGGTTTTAGCCAGTGGTAAAGTATCACTTTGACTTTTACCTTGGCGAATACATTGCATGGCGTCAGCTATTTCAAAGGTAAAACTTTCATCTTCATCAAAAGGAAACTCTAACGTTTGAACAGCTTCGTTGCCTATATACAGTTGTAATGTTTGAGCGGCAAGAAAATTCGGCAAGCGGATATAGCCTTTACTGCCTGATATAATCGCTTCGGTCGGCGCATTATCTATAAAAGAGGAGGACAGCACTGCTCGCTGTCCTTGTGCATATTCAAGCAGATAAAAAGAGCTTTCATCAACCTCTGTTTCGCCTAGCACTGCAGAGCTCTTTATTTTCGTTGGCTGTTCATTAAAAACAAGGGCCGCTAAGGTTAATGGGTAAATACCTAAATCGAGCAAAGCTCCACCGGCAAGATCTTTGTTTCTTAATCGATGTTCAGGAGAAAAATCCCCAGAAATACTGAAATTGGCTTTAACTGTTTGCACATCGCCAATAACGCCTTGTGCCAACAAAACGTTTAAATGCTTAATGGCCGGTAAAAATCGAGTCCAGACACATTCCATCATGAAACATTGTTGCTTTTTAGCTAAAGCTACCAGTATTTTTGCTTGTTGCGCGTTGACAGTGAAAGGCTTCTCACAAAGTACATGTTTACCTTTTTCTAAACAAAGTTTAATGTTTTCAAAGTGAAAATTATGCGTGGTAGCGATGTAAACGGCATCAATTTCAGGATCAGAGGCTAAAGCTTCATAGTTAGTATAAGCGCGTTCAATGCCAAATTTTTTAGCGAATGCTTCCGCCCGTCCTGCGGTGCATGACGCACCAGCAAGCAGGTTGCAATGCGCTAACCTTTGCACACCTTTAACAAATAATTGAGCAATGCTCCCACAACCAATAACCCCAAAATTAATCTGTTTAATATTTTACCCCGGTACTTTTTAAATTTATTTTAAGATATCAATGACTTTATAATACGGTCACTTGTAAACCGTCACCTGCTTTACCAACATAGATAGACGCCTGAATATTAAAGCGAGAAAAATAGTGTTTCTCTACGGCACTTTTAATCTTATCGATATCTGAATGGCGACATAAGCAGACAATTGCTCCGCCAAAACCACCGCCTGTCATACGGACAGCACCTTTATCACCCAACGCTTCTTGACATATGTCCACCAAACCATCAGTTTCAGGAACGGTTACTTCAAAATCATCTCTTAAAGATTGATGAGAAGCCGTCATCAGCTCTCGTAACTTTGGCATATCATTGTTTTTTAAAGCTTGGGTTGCCTTAATTACACGTGAATTTTCAGTGATAACATGATGAGCACGTTTATACTCATTGTCTGACATTGCAGAACGAGCAGCATTTAATTTTTTAATGTCGGCATCACGTAAAGTAGCAATAGACATTTTTTTTGCGGCTTGTTCGCAATCAATTCGACGTTGATTATATTCACTATCAACCAATTTCCTAGGATAATTTGAATTAACAATGACAATAGATAAATCTTCAGGAATTGCGACTGACTCAGTTGTTAAACTTTGACAGTCAATGAGTAATGCTTGGCCTTTTTGTCCGTTAGCAGATACGAGTTGATCCATAATGCCACACTGACAATTCATAAAATCATTTTCAGCTTCTTGGCCTAATAGTGCAATCTCTTCACCTGACAAATTCAGTTGGCATAGATGATTGAAAACACCTCCGACAGCAACTTCTAAAGCGGCAGAAGAGGATAAGCCACTGCCTTGTGGTACCGTACTATCAATAAGTAAATCAACGCCAGATAACAGATGGCCTTGACGTTTTAATACATACGCCACGGCGCGAATATAGTTACCCCATTGAGAATCACCACGGCTGATTTCGTCATCAATACTAAATTTGTCACATTCCCCAGGGTAATGTAACGAGTGTACAATAACTTGATTATCATCGCGTTTTCTAAAAAGTATTCTTGTCGTGAACTCCAAGGCACAAGGTAAAACAAAACCGTTATTATAATCGGTAAATTCACCTATTAAATTGACACGTCCCGGTGCTGTAGCTAATGCTTCTGCAGGCTTGTTATAAAGTTGTTCAAACTTAGTATTAAATAAATCAACTGGCATGAGTTTGGTCTTTTTTATAGTGAGAGGTACTGGCTGAACGTAATATTTTAGCAGCGGTTTCAGCCGTTAAGTCTCGTTGACTCTCTGCTAACATTTCATAGCCAACCATGTGTTTTTTAACCGTTGATGAACGTAACAGTGGCGGATAAAAATGGGCGTGTAAGCGCCAGTGGCTATTGTCGTTAAGGTTTTCAGGTGCATTGTGCCACCCCATAGAATAGGGGAAACTGCAATTAAATACATTGTCGTAACGTATAGTCAATTCTTGCAATGCTTGAGCTAAGCTATTTTTATGTTGTTCATTTAATTGACCAAAATGTTGAATATCGTCTTTAATAACTAATAAGGTTTCAAAAGGCCAAGCCGCCCAAAATGGCACAACCACTAACCAATGCTCATTTTCAACTACTATGCGATCCTTTTGTAGAATTTCATGTTCTACATAGTCAGCTAATAATGTTTTCCCATGGTTTTGCTGATAAGTTAGTTGTTGCTGATCTTCTTGTGCTATTTCAGTTGATAAATGTTGATGTGCCCATATTTGCCCATGTGGATGTGGTTGAGAGCAACCCATTACGGCACCTTTATTTTCAAATATATTAACGCAAGCATAAGTTTTTGCTAATTCAACATAGTTTGATTGCCAAGTATTCACAACCTTTTCAATTTCAGCAACCGTTAATTCGGGTAGTGATTTGTTATGATCGGGAGAGAAACACACGACTCTACATTCACCATTGGCAACATTGGCCTGAAATAAGGGATGTTGACCATCACTTTCTTCAACGGACTCAGCTTGTTTTTCGGTCAATGCACCAAAGTCATTAATAAAAGCATAGGTATTTTGATAATTAGGGGTTACTGCATTGTTGGCTCTGTCATTACCTGGACATAGCGGGCAACTTGCATCGTATTTGGGTAATTCATCAACTGCTTCTGCTTCTGTAGCGCCTAACCAGGGACGATTATTTCTGTGTGGCGAAACTAAAACCCAGTCTCCGGTTAATGGATTTTTGCGACGGTGTGTACATTCTAAATTTTTCATATTAATCTTCCAAGCCGTTAGGGTATTTTGATTGCCAACGCCAAGTATCGTCAGTCATTGCTTTAATGTTTAGTTTGGCTTTCCAGCCTAGTTTTTCTTGTGCTAATGATGCGTTAGCAAAATTACTAGCGATATCACCAGCACGTCTTGGCGCAAACTTATAATTGATTTCAACATTTGCTGATGATGAGAAAGCAGTGATTATTTCTAAAACCGTGTAGCCTTTACCAGTACCTAAGTTATAGACAAGTGATCCTGAATCTTTTTGGTGTGTTGAAAATGCGGCAACATGTCCTTCAGCTAGATCCATAATATGAATGTAATCTCGGACGCCAGTGCCATCTTGTGTGTCATAGTCGTTTCCAAAAATATTAACAAATTCACGTTGGCCAACAGCTGTTTGCGAAATATAAGGCATTAAGTTATTAGGAATACCGGTAGGGCTTTCGCCGAGTAAACCGCTAGGATGAGCCCCCGCAGGGTTGAAATATCTAAGCGCAATGGCAAGGTTCTGCTCATTAGCTAGGCACCAATCATTTAGAATTTGCTCCACCATAACTTTTGTCCAACCATAGGGATTTGTCGCAGTTATTGGGTGCTTTTCATCTATAGGTAGATATTGAGGATCGCCATAGACAGTCGCCGAGGAACTAAATATTATTTGCTTAACTGCTGACTTTTGCATAGCAGTAAGTAAAGTAACAGTGCCTGATACATTATTATCGTAATAGCGTAATGGTTGCTCAGTTGACTCGCCAACAGCTTTTAAAGACGCGAAATGAAAAACAGCTTTAATATTATAATCGTTCAATGTGGCTTCGAGCTTATCCCTATCATTAATATCACCTTCTACAAATTCAAAGGTATGGTTGGCAATAATTTTTAATTGCTCCAATACTTTAATACTTGAATTCGACAAATTATCGTAAATAATAGGGGTGAAACCTGCTTTATATAATGCTAAACAGGTATGACTGCCTATGTAACCCATTCCACCAGTAACTAATATATTCATTATCAACGCTTCTTATAAATCTTATTTATAAGATAAATAATAATAGTGCAAATAGCAACTGTTATTTGTTGGATTCTCAGTTGTTCAGTTGATGAGTTATGCTGTGTGTAGATAAGCTTGTGAGAAAAAAACAAGAGTAGTTAAAGCTGATGTATATAACATTTTCCTTACATAAAGTACTTCAGTTAATTTTATTATTGCCTTTATACTTAGCCATTGTTAGGGATTTGTTGCTGGGACAAGTATATCCAGCGAATGGAAAAATATGTGGTGTTATTGAACCTTGTATACCGATCATTGAAGTTATCTCAAACGAATATCGCATGAATATTCCATGCGGTATTTACTTTGAAGTAGGGACTTAAATAAGCCCCTAGCCACTAGAATCAATGATAGTTTACGTTAAATGATTAGGCTACTTTGAATCATGCTGACTTTTTTTGCAATAATTTTTGGGTCAGCGTTAAGCTAGTTTGTTATTTCATTAACTTGCTGCTTTGTTAAATATAACCCACGTTTAGTTCATCGAAAAATTAGATCTTCTATGTTGGAAACCCATTATTTTTCGATTAAAAAATCAAACGACACTCCATGATTTAATCGTCGCGCCTTTATCCTAGTTAAATTTATTTGTAGGACAAATTAAATGTTCGTTATTTACGTTTTTTTGTTCGTTTAGGTTCGTTTTTTGGGTCGCTAATATTCACTATTTAGGAATACGGGCGTTTTTTACAGCAAAAAATGACCTAGCTAATTGTTATTTAGCAGGTTATAAATCAATGATACGCATTAAATAAATAAAATTAGTTGGTTTTATTAGTCAGTTTTCCTGGTTAAGTTTAGAGACTAAACGATATGAATTGATATGTTGTTATTTGATAGTATCTCTTCTATTTTTATCGGCGGTTTTGTATCGGAAAATAAATGGTCGATTTGAGTCATAATATTATCCTGTTTTATCATTGCGTTTCGAGTAAGTTTCAATTGAACCGCGGCAAGAGAACATTAGTTGAGTTATTTATTATAGCTTGAGCAACACAAACTTCTCTAAGATAAACATCAAGTAAATAACCATCATTACTAATTCCACTAATTCCACTGATGCCAATAATACCAAAATACATTTGGCACTGATTCATGAAATCATCAGTAACTTCGCCAATAATGCTGCTATCTCTGCGTCTAATGTCTTTAGCAGCAATAATAGCGCTAAGCTCTTATTTAGCCAACAAAATTGTAGCGACATGAATGTTATTTTTGACTATATTTAAGGCTTTATGATTAAGCAAAGCATGAGTGATAGTTTCTGTTGTGGTACCTATATTAATAAATAAAGCAACCGTATTAAGAAGCGTTTTTACTAACTCACCAGCGATACTCCCTTTCGCTGCTAAATTTAATATATTTAGCGACTGGTACGAGGTGTTTTCAGTGGTTGAAGAGCTTTCTACTCTACCATGATGACGGATAATTATACCTGAGCTAGCGAGTAAGTTAAGATCTCTTCGAATAGTTTGAGGCGTTATACCGAAATACTCTAGTAGTTCATCGATAGTTATAAAGCCTTTTTTATGTAGCAGATCTGCTAGTGCAGTTTGGCGTTTATTTAGCGCCGTAAAGGCAGTCTCTATTATTTAAAAGTTGAAATATAATAAAATTATCTCAGATGATAGATATTTTTAAAAACATATTATTACAACGTAATGTTCGAAAATGAAAATATTGATTGCCAATTTTAAAATAAATGTGCATTATCGAATGAATGTTTTTATTAAGTAAGATAAATAGTGACGATGTCGAGATTCATATTATCTATAGATCAAGGTACAACTAGTTCAAGAGCCATACTTTTTACTGAGCAAGGTAAAATTCATGCTGTAGTGCAGGAAGAGTTTGTTCAACACTTCCCTCAAGATGGTTGGGTTGAGCATAATCCAAATGATATATGGAAAACAGTACTCAACACTTGTCGAAAAGTACTTGATGAAAATAATGTACAGGCGAAAGAGATAGCGGCTATAGGCGTTACTAACCAACGAGAAACAACTTTAGTGTGGGACCGTAATACGGGTGAAACTCTCTATAACGCAATTGTTTGGCAGGATCGTCGCACTTCTGAGTATTGTGAGTCAATACAGTCTCCAAGTATAGAAACGCTTATTAATGACAAAACCGGTTTATTGTTAGACCCATATTTTTCAGCGACTAAAATTCGTTGGATACTAGAAAATGTAACCGGTGCGAAAGAAAAGGCAGCAAGAGGAGAACTTGCTTTTGGTACTGTCGATACTTTTTTGTTATGGCATCTTACCAATGGCACAGTTCACCGAACAGACGCCACTAATGCTTCAAGAACAATGATTTTTAATATTCATGATCAACAATGGGATAAAGAATTACTCGAATTATTCAATATTCCACCATCTATGTTACCTGAAGTAATGGATTCATCAGATGACTTCGGCTATACGGATAGTTCATTGTTTGGTGATGAAATTCCAATTTTAGCGATGGCTGGAGATCAACAGGCTGCTTTGTTTGGTCAAGCTTGTTTTGAGGAAGGAATGGCAAAAAGTACTTATGGTACAGGTTGTTTCTTAATGTTAAATACCGGTGGTAAAGCCTTAAAATCCAAGAACAAACTGTTAACTACCGTGGCGTATCGTCTCAATGGGAAAACCACCTATGCCATTGAAGGGAGTATTTTCATGGCTGGTGCCACCATTCAATGGATACGTGATGGTTTAAAGTTAATTAATAGTGCATGCGAAACAGAGTCAATTGCTGAAAAGATGCCCTTAGACCATGGTGTGTTTTTAGTGCCAGCATTTACGGGGTTAGGCGCTCCTTATTGGGATCCTAATGCGAGAGGGGCCATTCTTGGCTTAACCCGTGATTCAGGGATAAATGAGATTGTTACAGCGGGCTTACAATCGGTTTGTTATCAAACGAAAGATTTACAAAAAGCTATGGAAAGAGATGGTCTTAGACCGACACTGATTCGTGTTGATGGTGGAATGGTTGCTAATAATTGGTTGTTAAGTTTTCTTTCAAGTATTCTTGGCGCAACCGTAGATCGTCCTGAAATAATCGAAACTACAGCGTTGGGAGTTGCATATTTAGCAGGACTGAAGGCTGGTATTTTTAACTCAACTGAGCAGTTGGCTAATATGTGGCACTGTGACCAACGTTTTACGCCAGAACTTGATAACCAGCAGCGTAATGCATTGTATGGTAAGTGGTTAGACGCAGTAAAAAAAGTACAAAGTTAATTGTAGATACACTATAAATTTTTATTATTAAAATTTTTTGAATTTAGGTATAAACTTAAATATTGATGAAATCAATAGTCGTTAAATTTTAATAAATAAACATCTATGTCTTGTGCTGTTTTAGCATAAATCATATTTAAAAATCCTTAAATACATTGGTTGGCTATGCAAATAATAGTTGATATTATTGTTCAATTAATGTATTTATATGATAAATAAGCTTTATAGGTTAAGTAGTCTAAAAAGCTTAAGTAGCTTTAAAAGTATAAAAGCAAAATGTAGAAAAAACATTATAATTAAAATAACGGGGAATAAAATGTATACAAACAACATGTCAAAATTCAATAAAAGAACTGCAATAGCTATTGCGGTGGCAGGTGCGTTAACTAATGCTAGTGCCTATGCAGCTGACACAGCTAGTGCCAAAGAAAAAGAAGTTGAAACCATTGTCGTCACTGGTATGCTCAGTAGTATGAAAGCGTCAATGCTTGATAAGAAAGCATCAAATACTGTTTCAGACGGCATTGCTGCAGAAGATTTAGGTAAGTTCCCAGATCTTAACGTAGCTGAATCATTACAACGTATTACGGGTGTTTCAATTGACCGTAGCGGTGGTGAAGGTCAAGCAGTAACGGTTCGTGGTTTTGGCCCACAATTTAACACAGTTTTAGTTAATGGTCGTCAAATAGCTACTGATAGTGCTGGTCGTGAGTTTAACTTCGACATTTTAGCCGCTGATCAAATTACCGGTGCTGATGTATTTAAAACATCTGTAGCTAATATGCAAGAAGGTGGCATCGGCGGTACTATTGATATTTCTACGGCTAAACCATTTGATTACGAAGGTTTTCAGTTAGTTGGTTCATTAAAAGGCATGTATGAAAGTCTTTCTGAAGAGACATCTCCAGCGGCCTCACTATTAATTAGTAATACATTTGCAGATAATACAGCTGGTGTTTTATTAGCCGTAAGTCACTCAGAGCGTGATGTGCAAATTAACCGTATAGAAACGGCTGGCTGGATGCCAGGCAGATCAATAAAGACGACTAGTGGGGAAGAATTATTTTCTAATGCATATATTCCTCGTAACTGGGATCAAATTGTTGATAATCAAGAGCGTACACGTACAAATGCGAGCTTAGTATTTCAATATGCACCTTCAGATGATGTAAGTATTACGCTTGATGGCTTTGTTTCAAAATTTGAAGTTGACTCTGTTGCGACTGATTTAGCGTCTTGGTTTGAACCGGGTCGTGTTAATAATGCAACTATTGATTCTGAAACTAGAACACTTTTAACGTTCGATCAAATAGGCGGTGCTACTGATTTCGTTTCACACACACGTAATTCTCGTGATGTATCTACTGATGGTTTTGGCTTAAATGTTGAGTGGCAAATTTCTGATAAGTTAGGTGCTACATTTGATGTTTCAACATCAAGTGCTGAAAATGATCGTGCTGGCCGAGATCGTTTTAATGTGGTTGGTATTGAAAACAATTATGCATTTGATGGAACAGGCGCTATTCCAACAGTGATACATGAAGGTTTTGGTAATGGCGCATTACCTGATGCTTCGCTATCTCGTCTACATTATAATGAAAAAGGTAATCAATTTACTGATAAAGATGAAGTAAATGAATTTAAAGTAGATTTTGTTTACGAAGCTGATGGCGATATTTTTGAAAGAGCAAAATTTGGTCTGTATCGTCAAGAACGTGAAAAATCAAGCTTTCAAATATTTGCGAGTCAATGTGGATTTTGTGGGTATGGTACTGCAGCTCCTAATGATGCTATCGACTTTCAATCTTTTACAGCAAATAATTATTTCCCAGGGTTAATCGATACTTTTTATACTTATGATGGTGATAAGTATGTTGATTATTTAGCTTCTGAAGGTTTTCCAATTGAACCGACATTACAAAATAACCGTTATGCCATTAATGAAGATATTACAAGCTTATACGTAGACTTTACCTTAGGTTATGAGTTAGCTGACATGCCTGTAACGGTTAATTTTGGTGCACGTTATTCAACTACAAATGTTGAAGCTAAAGCGGTACAAAGTGATATTGCAGATGTTGTTGAAACAACTGATCCTACCTTATTCTCTAATGTCTTTGGTCCGGCGAAAGATATCAATAAATCAAGTAGTTATGCTAATTTACTTCCTAGTTTAAACGTGAAGTTAGAAGTTGAAGAAGATATGGTAGTTCGTTTTGCCGTATATGACTCATTAACGCGTCCAACATTATCTCAATTATCTCCAGCGACTGTTTTTGGTGAACCTCGACGTCAAACACTTACGGCTTCTGGTGGTAATCAAAACCTTAAACCGTTTACTTCAGAAAACTGGGATATCTCTTATGAGTGGTATTACAGTGATGCAAGCTTATTTTCATTTGCTGTTTTCAGTAAAGAAGTAGCAAACTTCATTTCTGTTTCTACCGGTTTAGAGTCATATGAAATGACTAACCGTTCAGGCCCTGATTTTAATTGTGTAGGTTGTGATGCAGAAACTGCACAACTAGAAGGCGAGTTGAATGGTCTGTTTGAAGAATATACGGTAGCTCGCCCTAACAATGGTGATACAAAACGTGTAACAGGCTACGAAGTTGCCTTGACACATATCTTTGAAAATGGCTTTGGTTTTACAGCAAACGCGACAGTTGTTAACAGTGATGAAGACGGTACTTCATTTGGATTAGAAGGTTTGGGTGATTCACAAAACCTTATTCTTTTCTATGAAGCTGACATGTGGCAAGCACGTATTGCTTATAATAACCGTGAAGGATTCTTACGTTTAGCTGATAACGGATTTAACGGCGAACCTGTTAATACTGATACTTTTGGGCAACTAGATGTTAGTGCTAGTATCGATGTTTCAGAAAATGTATCTGTATTCTTTGAAGGTACTAACATTACTGAAGAAGAGCTAGTACAAACAGGTCGTTACGCTAACCAAACTTACAACATTGAAGATAACGGCTCTCGTTACGCTATAGGTGTAAGAGCTAAGTTTTAATGATAAGTATTTAATTTAAAAAAAGTATAACGTGGCCTGACTTGCTAGCAAGCAGGCCATTTTTTTAGTGAAAATAGTTGGTATATTTTCACTAAAAAAATGTAAAATGTTAACCAAGTTTTAAGTTTTCATACGATCAACTTACCGCAAATAATTACAAAAATCAGCGGGTTTTAGTTAGGAATACTCAAATATGTCAAACGCTATAAAAAATATTATTATTATTGGTGGTGGTACTGCAGGCTGGTTAACTGCGTCTGTCATTGCTGCACATCATAAACATGCACATAAAAACGAACTTAAAATCACCTTGGTTGAATCGTCAGACATTCCAACTATTGGTGTAGGTGAGGGTACATGGCCTACCATGAAAAATACTCTACATAAAATTGGTATTAAAGAGAGTGATCTCTTTAAAAAATGTCATGCTTCTTTTAAGCAGGGGGGGAAGTTTGTTGAATGGGTACATGGTAATGGTGACTTTTATTACCATCCGTTTACTTTGCCTTTAGGTTATGGCCGACTTGACTTATCGCCGTACGTATCAAACGTTAAAAACTTTGCTCGTGAAGCTAATTTTCAATACGATATTTGTGAAGCGGGTCTTGCACCACGCTCATTGGCAGAATCAGAATATCAAGGGCAATGTAATTACGGCTACCATGTTGATGCCGGCGCCCTTGCAGAGTTATTGAAAAGTCACTGTATTGATAACCTCAACGTTGAGCATATTATTGATACCGTTGATGAATGCATTAGTGAAAACGGCGAAAAAATTGATGCTGTAGTATTAAACAAGCATGGCAAGTTGACGGCTGATTTGTTTATTGACTGCTCAGGTGCGCGTTCGTTGTTATTAGGTCAAACGTTAAAAGTTCCGTTCAAAAAAGTTGATGATGTATTGTTTAACGACACAGCGTTAGCGATGCGAGTTCCTTACGAAAATGAGGATACTCCCGTTGCATGTCATACGATTGCAACGGCGCAAAATGCTGGTTGGATATGGGATATTGGCTTAACTAATCGACGTGGCGTCGGACATGTGTACTCGAGTAAATTTTTAACGGATGAAGAGGCCGAACAAAACTTACGTAATTATTTAGGTGATGCAGCAAAAGGTTTAGAAGCGCGTAAAATTAGTTTTGAATCGGGTCATCGTGAACAGTGGTGGAAAGGTAATTGTGTTGCCGTAGGTATGGCTGCAGGGTTTGTTGAGCCGCTTGAAGCTACCGCTATTATGCTGGTCGAATTATCTGCACGCTATATTGCTGAAAATTTACCGGCGGATGAGAGTTTAATGCCAGTGGTCGCTAAGCGTTTTAACACGCAAATGTCGTATCGTTGGCAACGTATTGTTGATTTTCTTAAGTTTCACTACATGCTTACCAAGCGGCCTGAACCTTATTGGCAAGCACACTGTGATCCGAAAACATTCACTGAAAGCTTAAAAGAAGATATTGCATTATGGCAGTATCGTGGCCCAACAACTGATGACTTTACTAGCGCAATGGAATTATTCCCAGCGGCAAGTTATCAGTATGTGCTTTATGGTATGGAATTTAAACCTGACTTCTCTCGTCAAAGTTACTTACATAATCAACAGCAAGAAGCAGAGCAAGTGATAAATCGTAACGAACAATTAACTCAGCAAATGTTACAGAATTTACCACCGCATCGAGACTATATTGAAAAATGGCTAGCGACTTCAACTTAGAGAATCATAATGACTGAATTAATAGAATTGAGTAATAGTAAACACGGAAAATTGAAAGTGGCTGAAAATGCTGCTGTGACCTTCATACAGCACCAACATATGTTAAAAGTACATGTAAAAGAGATCACTCAAGCGATCAGTGGTTTTCCGGTGTTTATCGTGAAAAACTCACAGACAGGCATGTGGAATCTGTCAGCATTAGCAAGTTTTAATATGGGTAAAAATTTATTTGTTCATAATGATAAGTGGGATGCAATATTCACCCCTGCTAGCATGCACAGCTACCCATTTTATTTAATGAATTCAGCTGGAGAAAATAAGGGTTATACCATAGGTATAGCACCGAGTGACCCTGTTTTTTCAACAGTAAAAGGGCTTGATATATTTGAGTCAACAGGCAAAGCAAGTTTGATGCTCAGCCGAATTAAAACCTTATTAGAAGCCGATATAAAAAATGACATACAAAGTTATTTGTTTACTGATAAATTGGCGAGTATGCAATTAATTAAAAGTATTAACCTTGTTGTGCAATATAAAGACGGAGCTGAACAAACGTTAACAGGTATGAACACTATTGATGAAGCTAAGTTACAGCAGTTATCAAATGACGAGTTGGCAGAGTTAAATAAGCTAGGTTATCTGATGCCTATTCATGCGATGTTAATGTCTATTTTTCAATTAAACAACCTCATTAGAAAACATAACCATATCGAAAACAATAAGTTGATATCACAAGTTAAGTTGGCGCTCGAATAAAGCGATTTAATGATAATATTTATTCAATAAAAAGCCACTCAAATGAGTGGCTTTTCTATATCAAATAGAAAGTTATGTTGGAGAAGCACTCGCTTCTTTTGTAAAGGCGAAGCTGGCTTTGTTTTTAAAGACAAAGCGATTTACCAGTAAGGCAAATGAAACACATGCAATTAAAGTGACAAACATTAAGTGGATATAATGTAAACCAAATGGGGCATGAAATGGTGAAAATTCAAATGACAATGAACCGTATAATAAAACACCAAAAAAGACTGCCGCTATACCTGCGTTCGCATGTACGCCCTTAAATAATAAACCAACAATAAATATTGATAGTATAGGCATACTAAATAAACCCCATAACTGCTGAAGTAAATTAATGATACTTTCAGCTTGTTGATACACAGGAACGAGAGCAAGGGTAACTATGGTAAGCCCAGCGGTGATCCACGCACTGAGTTTTTGTACATTTATGTTTTTATTAATATAAGGTTCATGGAAGTCACAAACATACAAAGCGGTTGCAGAGTTTAAATTACTATTATAGGTTGAGAGCACGGCAGCAGCCATTGCAGCGGCAAAAATTCCAGAGAGCCATCCGGGTAATAAATCCCCAACAATCTGTCCATAAGCAGTATCACCTATATCCCCGTAGAGTTTAAAAGAAACTATCCCTGGGATAACTATAATGGCAGGTACGATAATAATTCGAATGAACACCGCAGCAAATACACCTTTTTGGGCTTCCTTGAGGTTAGGGGCTGCCATTGCTCTTTGGGTGATAACTTGGTTTGTTCCCCAATAGAACATTTGAATAAAAATCATACCTGTTAGTAATGTATGCCAAGGTATTGGAGAATCGTTATCACCAATAAGTGTTAATCTTTCCTCAGGAATACCTGAAAAGTCATAATCAATCGCATTCAAAGATAAAAATAAGACTACAATAGCCATTCCTAGCAGTAACACGCCGGAATAAGTATCTGATACGGCAACCGCTCTAAGACCGCCAAATATTGCGTAAAGTGCACCTAACGTTGCAAAAGCAGTAGCAATGTACATTAAAGGAATGTCGACTTTGAACATTGTCTGCATAAATAATGAACCGGAATAAATCACTGCAGGGCAAAATATTAATGCACTACTGAGAAAAAACATCCCACCGATAACCGCGCGAATATGTTTGTTATTATAACGTTTCTCTAATAGCTCTGTGGTAGTGGTGCAGTTGTATTTATAATAGACAGGCAAAAAAACCTTTGCGAGAAGTATCAAGCCAATAACAGCGGCAAACTCCCACCATGCTAACAAGGCCATTTGTGTACCGTTTGACCCAACTAATTGGTCAGTACTTAAGTTAGTGAGTGTTATTGAACCAGCGACAAAATACCAAGCCAAGCCACCACCTGCTAAAAAATACTCCTTATTTTGTTGATTTTTTCCCTTCCCTCTACCGTGTCCTTTGCATTTTAAATAGGTTAAAAATGCAATTAACATAGTGATAAATAAAAATACTGCTATTTGAATATTCACGGATTCCCCTTACTAATCTTAGTTAGTTAATTAATTATGTTATTAGTTATTAGTTATTTAATTTGATAATGGCAACATCATAAGGGCTCATGGAAGCTTGCCCCAATAGATATGTCCCCATATTTTTTGCTGGGAAAGTTTGTGCTATTCCCGCATAGTTAAAGATGTAAGCGAGATCACCACGATACACAATCCGCATATCTTTAGGTAACCTTACCGTGGCAATATCGAGCTCTGTTGCTAAGTGCTCAAACTGTTCAATTAGAAAGTCATCACAAGTTAAGGTGGCGATATAACTTGTATTTTCATGACGAACAACAGCGGGTGATTGATCGTGATACCTAGCATCGACGATAACGTCTTTGGTTATTTCTAATTCTTCACGCCAACATCTACTTTCAAACGTTTTATCTTTATAGTTCAATTGTTCACTACAATCTGGACGTATGGTTTCAGTTGACAATACTTTGATGGGCAACAAGGCTTGAAGTTTTCCTGGAGGTAAGTTTGGTGCTAATGAAAGCTCGTCGGTTTTCCCCCCTGAACGTGGGCCAAAAACAAAATGGGCATTCGAGTCTTTACATTTTTCTATGAAAGCATCGTCGACAATCGGTAAGCATGGTGCAAGAATTAAATCGTATTGGCTAAAATCACCTTTAATCGAAATAAAGTCTACAACTAGGCCTAATTGGCGCAATGCTGAATAGTAGGAGAACTCTATTTTTTGGTGGTTGTAACTGTCGCCTTGGCGTTCAATTTCACTCACCCATTGGTTAGTCGTACCTGATAATATAGCAACTCTTGCTTGTATTGGTGCATCAATAGAAAAGTCTACGGTTTTTAGCTCATCGCGCATTTGTTCGATTTCTGCCCATGCGGCTGATTTTGAATTATCATTTCTTTTAACGCCCGCATGCATTTGCTCTTGAGCAAACGGTGCTTGGCGCCAACGAAAATAACAGACACAATCTGCTCCGTGTGCAAAAGCTTGCCATGACCACAAACGTACCATGCCTTTTTCTGGACGAGGATTGTGATGTGCCCAATTTACAGGGCCTGGTTGCTGCTCCATGATCCAGAAGTTCTTTTTACTGATACCGCGACTTTGATCAAAGTCATAACTGGCAAAGTCTGGGTGGCCAGTACGCATATAAGGTTTGAATTCTTTAGCAGGTTTATCTTTAAAGAACATGTCAGATCGACCCAGTGGATAATTATCATAACTAACAAAATCTAGATTTTCAGCGAGAGCATAATTATCAGTTTGGGTGTCCACCATGGGAATAAAATTATGGGTGACAAACCTATCAGGTGCATATTGGCGAATTATCGCTATCATTTTGTTATGAAACTGGATCACCTGATCTGAGCTAAAACGTCGATAAGCTAATTGGTGAGCGGGGTGAGTCTCTGTAACCGCTAATATAGGGAGTTCAATTTGATCGAAGCTTTGATATTCCATTGACCAAAAAACGGTGCCCCAATCGGTATTAAGTTTATCAATTGTTTTATAACGCGTTTGACACCAAGCATGAAATGCTTTTTTTGCTGCAGGTGAACCACTGTGAGTGGTATCATGACATGCAATTTCATTATCAGTTTGCCAACCGCATATTGCTGGATGTTCACCATAACGCTTTGCTAAAACTTCAGAAATACGCATTGCTTCACGAAAATAATTTTTGCTAGAAAAATCATAGTGTCGACGAGAGCCAAAGCCGCGACTGGTTCCTGTATTAATATCAACAGGTAAAATATCAGGATATTTATCAATCAACCACTTTGGTGGGGTCGCTGTCGGCGTACACATAATGACTTCTAAACCAGCGTCAGCTAAAGTCTCTATTGCACGGTCTAACCAGTCGAAAGTATAAACACCTTCACTAAACTCTATTCTTGACCAAGCAAATTCGCCAATACGAACATAACGTAAGCCAAGCTCGCGCATTTCTTTAGCATCTTGTGCCCACATTTTTTCTGGCCAATGCTCTGGATAATAACAAACACCTAACATTTACTTTTTACCAATTTATTATTTGAAAGTATATTATGCATATTAACCTTATTTATATGATATATTCCAGTGAAATTATTAATGTGTTATCTTAAGCAGTCGTTTGGCAGTTCTTGATGCTTTAGATCAAATAATGCAATTCAGTAAATATATTAATATAGTAATCATAATTACATTCAATAAACTATAAATAAAATATCAATTTTAAATTTGAAGGACGTTTACAATGAAATCAGACCAACACTTTGTTCAGCTCAATAGTTCTAATGCTAGCTTAATTATTGATTGCCAGAGTAAAACACCCGCTATAATTTATTGGGGAAAGCTATTATCTAAACAAACTTCTGCAGATATGTTATCGCTACTGTCTACTCGCCAAGAAGCAAAATGTTCGTTGGTTATTGAAGCGCCTATTTCATTGTCTCCTCTTTTAGGAGAGGGTTTTACAGGATCTCCAGGTATTGAAATTAACAATGACGATTATGCATGGTCATTGGGTGGTGAACTTGTTGATATTATTCAGATAGATGAACATAAAGTTTGTTTTGAAACACTAGATGATATTCGTCAAATTAAAGTAGTCCATACGCTTTCATTACATCACGATACTGATGTGCTGAGCGCATATACTGAGTTAGTGAATCTGAGTGAACAATCAGTAACGGTTAATTGGTGTGCGACACCCACAATTCCGTTGTCTGATCAAATGAATAAAATAATGTCTTTTGAAGGACGATGGTCAAATGAATTTCAATGCCATTCACTTGATCTATTTCTGGGCAGTTTTGTACGTGAAAACCGTAAAGGAAAAACCTCTCATGACAACTTTCCTGGGATGGTAATGCACAATAATTTCACCCATGAACAAGCGGGTGAATGCTTCGGCTTTCATCTTGGTTGGAGCGGTAACCATAAAATGCGTGCAGAACTGTTGCCTGAAGGTCGCAGTTATGTCCAATTAGGTGAATTATTAATGCCGGGAGAGATAGTATTGTTGCCGCAACAATCGTATCAAAGCCCAATACTCTATGCTGGCTATTCTGATCAAGGCTTTAGTGGCTTATCTAACTGTTTCCATCAATATGTTCGCAGTGAATTATTATCGCCAAAACTCAGCCAAAAGGCCCGTCCTGTACATTATAATACATGGGAAGGGATATACTTTGAGCATGATGTCGACACATTGAAAGAGCTTGCGAATAAAGTCGCAGGATTAGGAGCCGAGCGTTTTGTTTTAGATGACGGATGGTTTAAAGGCCGTCGTGGAGATTTTGCTGGTTTAGGTGATTGGGTTGTTGACAAAGAAATCTATCCTAACGGTTTATCGCCTCTTATTGATCATGTTAATCAACAGGGCATGGAGTTTGGACTATGGTTTGAACCTGAAATGGTGAATCCAGACAGTGATTTATATCGCGCGCACCCTGACTGGGTTTTAGCAACAGCAGGTAATCAACAATTAAACTTTCGTAACCAGTTAGTACTCGATTTATCACGTAACGAAGTGGTTGATTATTTATTTCATGCGATTGATGACATTCTTACCGAATATCCTAAAATTGTTTATATTAAGTGGGATATGAATCGAGACATTAATCACGCAGGTAATGCACAAGGTAAGCCTGCTATACATCAACAAACAACAGCTTTATATCAATTAATTGATCGCATAAAGCAAAAGCACACACATGTTGAAATTGAGAGTTGTTCTTCAGGTGGAGCTCGTGTGGATTATGGTGTACTGGCTCATACTGACCGCGTGTGGACCTCTGATTCGAATGATGCTTTAGACAGATTATCGATTCAACGAGGTTGCTCATTCTTCTTCCCTAGTGAAGTCATGGGCGCTCATATCGGGCCAAGAGAATGCCATATCACAGGTAGAATTGTCAGTATGGAAATGCGTGCTGCAGTGGCATTTTTTGGTCATATGGGGTTAGAAATGGACCCCAGAGAATTAACGGATGAAGACTGTGAACAGTTATCTACAATTATTGCGTTACATAAAAAACATCGTCAATTAATTCACAGTGGTGAGTTAATTCGTTTGAATCAAGATGGTGACTCAATTAATTTCGGTATAATTAACCAGGATAAATCACAAGCACTTTTTGCTTATAATAGTATTAATGAAACGAAAAGAACTACGCCACCTAAGTATAGATTTGTCGGGTTATCTGCAGATAAAGTCTATAAATTAACACTGGTTTGGCCTACTAAACTTAAGGAATATTCACCTTCTGTTTTAAGTAAAATTCAGGGCCAAAAGTTTTCGGGTGAATCACTTATGCAGTTGGGTATGCAGTTGCCAGTATTATTTCCTCAGACGTCATTAATTTTTGAATTGAACGATACGCAATAACTGTTTTAAATATATTTGGATTTTTTAACGTCGACATAAAAGGGATTTAGTCGTTGAAATTAAAAAATTCAGAGAATGTTTTAATACAAAATGTTCAATACTGAAAGGGCATAAGCCATGTTTTGATTGATTATCTTACAAAACATGGCTTAATACGTTTTTACCTTCTCATTTAAAGCTTAAGCCTGCATTTTATTATTAAGTGAGCAACACCATTGTAGTCAATTGTGTTTCGAGAATAGGCTAAGTTTCTTTAGGAGTAATAGACATTGATATTGTCATTCTTTCTTGAGGGTTTAACGTCATAATGCCCGTATTATCCATTCCGTTGTTTGACATATTTATAGCATCGGTACTGTGAGTAACAGGTTCAAAACAAAAGTAGTTTTGATTTTTTGGACTGTATACCACTATAAACTTACAGTTTGAAGACGTGGTTATATCGGCTTTAGCCTTCCATTCTGGCCAAACGACTGTCGCTGCAGCAGAAAAACCAGTAAATACATTATCTAAATTACTATTTGTTATTAATAACCCTTCCGACTTAGCCAACGATTTAGGCGCACCCATCAGTGTTGTTGGCATACTTTCGTCATCCACAGCCCACATCTGTTCGACAGAACATTTTAAAGATGTTTTTTTCGTTAAGCTAAAGTAAGGGTGTAACCCTAATCCTGCCGGCATTTGACTCTTTGAGTTATTCATTAATGAAAGTTCAATACTCAACGCACTGCCTTTAAGTGTAAAAATTTGTTGAGCGCTATAAGAGAAAGGCCATTCGGCTTGTTGATAATGATATTCGAGCGTTAAGTTAGTATCGGTTTGATGTATAACCTTCCAAGGTAATTGCCAACCATGTCCATGAATACTGTGCTTTTCAGGTAAATGATTCAGCAGAAGTTGACTACTTTTTTCTTGCCAATTTAAAAGACCATATTTAATACGGTTAGAATAGGGTACAAGCGGGAAACAGCTACTACCTAGCACAGATTTTGCGTTATTGCTGTTTCTTAATATAGGTACAAAGCTATTATGTAATTTGGCATCATAAGCCAAAATAGCTCCACCTAATTCAGGTGAAATCTCTATGCTAGCAATATCACTCTTTAAAAATATTGAGGCCATAATTGAGTTAAATATTATTTATATGATAATTTAGCTAAATTAAAACACTAAGATGTAGTCTTGTCTAGTGATAAATTTAGGATAATTAAGGGGATTTGTATTATTTTATGAAGACCAGTTAAAGCAAATTGTGCACTGAGGGTCTACTAAACCAGAAGCACCAGTTAACTGATAAATAAAGAGGTTACCTGATAAGGGTTCTTTGGTGAGAGCGGAACTGGATAAGCCTTGTTTAGCGCTGGTGACTATTAACCAATCTAAGTTTGCGCCTCCGATAGTAACACATGAAGGTTGTGATACAGGGAGCACTATTGATAAGTCAATTTCGCCATTACAATTATATCTTATGACTTTACTGCTACCCCATTGCGCATTCCATAAGTAATCTTGGGCGTCTACTATTGAACCGTCAGGAAACGTTGAAGTGTTTGTTGTCGCAAATAATTGTTTATTGCTGATTGCGGCTTTTTCTTTACAAAAATCATATTGAAATATTTGATGGCTAGGAGAATCTGCATGATAGAGAATATCTCCTGCTTTGTTCCAACATAAACTATTAGAAATAAGTAAATCATCCATCTTTTTATGGCAGTTAAGTTGATGATCAACACAATATAATGCGGACTTCTGTTTGGGTGTAGTTGTTGATTCAACCATTGATCCTGCCCAAAATCGTCCTTGCTTATCTACTCGACCATCATTAAGGCGGTTACCTTTTATGTGAAGCTCAGGTTGATTTATCCAATCTATCTGAGATGTTATAAAGTTATATCGAGCAAAACCCTGTTCAAAGGCTGCAATGATTTGATTATTAACCGGAGTAAATGCAAAGCTGCCCATACGTTGAGGTAAGGTAAATTTTTCTAATACCTCACTGGAAATATAATATCGGTACAAATCACATGCTTCAATATCGAGCCAATAAATAGCTTGTTGCTCGTCATGCCATAAAACGCCTTCACCTAACTGACATTGACAAGGAATAATTTTCAATAACGTAGCCGTTGTAGTACTCATTATGTTTGCCATTGTTTATTTATATTAGTATTGGGTGTTATATTGAGTACTTTATTTAATTTAATTACTTTAGCCATAGTTTCATCAAGAGAGTCATTACTTTGATATAAACTACTCCCAAAGCCTAAAGCACTAGCCCCAGATGATAACCATTGTAAAACATTACTTTGTGAAACACCCCCAACAGGAATGATATGTACGTCATTAGGTAAAACAGATTTTAGTGCCTTAACATGACTAAAACCGTAAGTTTGTGCGGGAAATAGTTTCAACCACCTTGCTCCAGCTTGATAAGCTAAAATGGCTTCGGTTGGTGTTGCTACTCCAGCTATAACATGTAAGTTTTTTGATTGGCAATATTGAATTAAATCTGGATCACAATGTGGTGAAACAATGAGTTTACCGCCAACATTTTCTATTTGTATAACTTGTTCTATGTTGAACACGGTACCAGCACCAATTAAGCAGTCATCTGGCAGAGCATTAACAAGTTTTTCAATCGACTTAATTGCTTGAGGCGAATTTAAAGGCACTTCAATGACACGGATCCCATGAGCGTATAAACATTGTGCTATTTCGACGACAGCTTCAGGTGTTATACCACGTAAAATAGCAATGACAGGGTGCTTTTTAATATATTTTTCCAACGATAATCCTTAGTTAATAAACTATTAACTCTTTAATTTTGTTGGCTCGGTAATGCTAGAATCTGCTGGTATACGGCATTAAAACCTAATAAAGTCATATCAGTAACTTTGCACATATTTGTTTTGATCCCATGTATTTCCAGTACTTGTGAAAATTGCTGACTTAAGTGCTTAGCGCCTATTATAGAGACCTCACCTAATTCAGGTAAGTTCCATTCTTCAGCATTCATTGCTGCACGCACATCACTACCAATTAACAAACCTGATAAATATGAGGATGCTTGCGAATTAGTTAACTCTCCAAAAAGTTGCTTACTCCTCACACTAAATAAACCGTGAGTAAAACTACCTAATTCACTTTTTAGCGTAAAGTCAGCGCCTTTTTTAAATGCAGGTTGATCGAAAGTCGCATTACCTTTTTGAATTAAAATACTGTGATTGGTTAATAAGTCAAAAAGTTCACCTGTCATCGCTGTTTTAAAGAGTTCAACTTTACCTTCTTTAATCAACACCCATTTAGTATGAGTGCCTGGTAAACAAACTAGATGTGTCCCTTTAAATCTTTGAGTATCTTGTTGTAACCACCCAAGCGTTTGCAGCTCTTCACCTCGCATCACATCATAATTATCATTACTTAAACGACAGCTCAACCCTGGAATAATAGTGATGTCATGGCCAGCACAAGTAAAGTTAACACCTTTTACTGCTATGCCTCCAAGCTTAGTTGGGCAAGGGAGGTAGTCAGTTTCTTTCCAACCAAGACTTGAGCCAATTTGTCCGATCATAAAAATAGGAACTTTGCCATATTGTGAAAGCCAAGGGGAAATACAGTCAAATAGGGTTTGTTCAAAGCTATGAATAACTTTATTCACTCCTAAGCTATTCGCTTTATCAACCAATGTCAGGGGGTTATCTTTATTTACTTTACATAAAAAAGCACGTAAATGGCTTGTTCCCCAATCAACAGCAACAATATATTCATGAATTAACAATTATGTTCTCCCGCCATCAATTATTATGTTTTGTCCTGTGATTAACGCACTATCATCCGACGCTAAAAATAAGGCTAAATTTGCAACATCTTCTGGCAAAATTCTTGTTTTAAGCGCCATAGATTCAGTCCATTTGTCTTCTTCTTTATTCGTCAACCAGCTTGCTAATTGACGTTCAGTTGCTACCCAGCCTGGAACTATTGCATTAACCCTAATATTTTGATCACCAAATTCTTTTGAAAGGGCTTTGGTCATGCCTATTAATCCGGCTTTAGCGGTAACATACCCTGTCATATGTTGTTGTCCCATTAATGCATTGATAGAGCTGAAGTTGATGATGCTACCAGAGGCATTTTTTTTCATAATGCTATATGCAGCTTGAGCAGAAAAAAATGCAGGGTCTAGATTGACTTGCATACATTTATGCCAATCATGTGCCGAAATTTTTTCAATATCTTGACGATTATCATTACCAACATTATTGACGAGTACATCTAAACTGCCAAAATGCTCTGCGGCATCGGTAATAGCTTGTTTTAATGATTCAGATTTTGTCACGTCAATCGCTCTAAACCACACATTATCGAGTGTGGTTGAAGGCAAGTTACTTATTAATTCTTCAGCTAGATTTTGATTTAAATCTATAAAGGCTACTTTTGCTTCTTGCTGCACAAACGCTTTAACCATAGATGCACCAATACCACTAGCGCCACCAGTAATAAAAACGACTTTATCTTTTAAATTTTTATATTGAGTTGATAAACCCATTTCAATACTCCAACTAGTTAAAAAGGTTATATATTTCTCTTAATAGCATACAAAGTATTATGATGCCTTGTATGGTAATCCCCCCATTTTAATGGCGGTTGGTAGTAGACACTTTACTCTGTGTTAGTTTAATTTTTTAAATTGGAGTAATACCGCCAAACCCCATGTTAGGTCGCTCATGGTTATAAGTCTATAACCATTGTGGTGCTCTGTTTTGTAACTTTTCAATATCACGATAAATCTAATGACTGAGCTAGTGATATCTTACTGTCTGATTTAAACGCTCAATATATGCGTTTTGCTGTGGGTTACTCGGCTGAATAAAGCATAATTCAATGTCGTTCTGTTTTGTCCAAGTTGCGAGTTTATGACTAATACATTCAAGCCCGTTATCAGAGCGAATACGTTTACCACGCCACTCACTAATTCTATTAAGTGCTCGAATAACACGCTCTGCGGGCAAGGATATATCTGCATCGTTGCTTCAACGTTAAAGTCAGAGGAGAATTGCTATTTTTTCATTATCACTACTCAGCTTTGGCTGATACCGATAGCAGGTTTCGCTAATGGCGAATATTCTACAGATTGGACTGATGCTGGCATTATGATGATGTATCGCTTCTTGAACCATGATTTTACGCTCAGAAGCTTTCACCTTTTTTGTCAGTGCTCCTGAATAATTTATGCTTTTAAACGCTCTTCAGCAGACACTTTTTTCAAAAGTCTACTTTCTTCTTCTAGCTCTTTCATTCTTGTCATAAGTGAAGCATCCATGCCGCCGTATTTAAAACGCCATTTTCAGCTCGCTTTAAAATAGCTAATATTTGACTGTCACTAAAGTGTTTGTTTTACATGAATGTTCTCCTGCTTATGGCATAAGAGAAGATTCTACTTTTGACTTCGATTATTTTTAGGGGGGATTACCGCATTACTATTGATTAATGAGATAAACTTATATCATATTTTCATGAAATTAAATATGATATAACATATTAATTCACAAGTTCGGAACAGCACTAAATGAAGCATTCTCCTAGACAAAACCTAACCCATCAACTGACTCATGATCTAGGGATGGCAATAGTCAAAGGTACTTATCCAATTGGCCAAGGGCTTCCATCAGAAGCTGATCTTTGTTTGCAACATAATGTTAGTCGCAGTTCGACTCGTGAAGCCGTAAAAATGTTGTCGGCCAAAGGACTTATTTCATCACGCCCTAAACAGGGCATAAGAGTTTTGCCTGAAAGTAGTTGGAATATGTTTGATACTGATGTATTAACTTGGATATTAAGCAACAAACCTTCTCTGTCTTTGTTAAAGGAATTTACTCAAGTAAGACTTGCGATAGAACCTCAAGCTGCTGCATTAGCGTCGATGAATGCTTCCTTTGAACAATTGGAAGCTATTGATAAAGCGCTTATTCGTATGAAAGAAGCAGAACTAGGATTAGATGACCCTTTAGAGGCAGATATTGCATTTCATACCAGCATATTGGTTGCTAGTGGTAATCGATTCTTTGGGCAACTTACCGAGTTTATCAGTACTGCACTCAGAGTGAGTATACGTTATACAAACAAGATTAAAGGTGTACCAGGGGCTGATGTTAAAAAGCATGCTGAAATTATTGATACCATAAAATCTAGAAACCCCGAAAAAGCTCGTAACGCAGTGACGATTATTTTAGATGAAGCACTAGAGTTAATTGAGTCTCAATTGTAAAGTTAAAGCGCTTTTTGGTTGACCGTACTCTGTATCTTCACCGAGTGTTAAAGCCCTCGGTGTTTATTGAATAACTTTATTTATCAGTCATTTATTTACAAATTAAAAATTTAGATTTTTGTGCCAATATAAGTGTATGTCAATATCTGCTAAATCCACAGGTAATCGATAAATAATCAAATACAGCAATTTTGCATGCATTTTAGCTGTTCTTTCTATATCGGTCAGTAACATATCATTAGCCGCGATAACACTAGATGCTAAAAATGTGTGTTGACGCCTCAACCTATTTTACGTTGTTACCCATGACGTGCTAATTCGAAATATTCAAAACTGGCCTGTCGAGCGAGATGTGAAATGGCATAGTTAATGATGAATAGATATGAAAAGCCAGTCGCCTTATATTAAAGTATAGTGCCAAGCCAAACAATTAAATATACCAAAAACACACTTTGCATATACTTTGCAAAAGTTAATTCCTGAGCGTACTCTTAATCCCAGTATTATTTACCTCTAAAACACTCAATAAATGGCTAAACAAGTTGCTAGACATGTAATAGATATGTAATAGATAAAACACTACATATTGTTAAATATGACAATAGAAATCTCTGGTACGCCCCTTTAGAATTGATAGAAAATGGTATACAAAAGATACTGAGAAAGAAGAACAAAATGATGCCATCCCAAAACGGCATTGAGCTACGTGCATTATATCCAATGAAGTTTGACCATGACATACCTATTGAAGGTAAATGTGGGAAGTCCATAATGCGTTTATCTTGCTGAGAAGAAGAATCGACTCAGATACAGAAAAATCTGTAAAGTAAAATTTTTGGATAGGTTATTTATTTTATACCAATCTCATTAAGTTTGTGATCTTGTTGTGCTGAGAAAAATCTATTAAACCGATCATTGCTTCTCCTATAGCTTTCAATATATCTGGAGCCGAGATTATAGGAATTGTCATAAAAAACATAGAAGGACAATACTCCGCTTGGCCATATTCATAATCTCTGGTTATGGTTGAAAAATAAGAAACATTTCTGGCCTAGTTTTGATATTATTTAGAAAAAGAAGAAGTAGTTAAATTCATGCAGACTAGACAACTTACACATGCCGAGGGTCCACTCTGGCAAGAGGCTATTGCGTTGTATTGCGATATATTTCCTCAATGGGAGCGAGAGCCGATAGTTGACATTGAACAAGCTATTAACAACGGACAATCTCGATGCATCTTGCTGTGCAAAGATAATCGAGTGCTCGGTATGTCATTAACTGAGTTTTACTCGCCCTTGTCTTTTGCCATGTTAGGTTATTTATTCATTGCGCCGCATCATCAGGGCAAAGGTTTGGGCAAACTGCTATGCAATGAATTGTTTAATTTTTTCGATGCTAACGCTGATTTAAAATGGTTATTAGTCGAGGCCGAGTCGGGACCTGAAGACTTTTACAAGCAATTAGGGTTTACCACGCTCAATGTTGAATATCTTTCACCCCATTATGATAATATGCAATCAACGCCAATGGCATTGATGTATCACGCTAGCTCGAAACACCCCCCCCCCTCTAAATATCAACTTGCTGACATCATTGAACAAATATTCTTGCAAAGCTATTACCTGATGCCTGATGATCCAAGATTAGAGCAACAACGCAACCGTATCTTATCCAAGGAAAATTAATGTCATTCGAGCAGAACATCGGACAACAATTCATTTTAACCAAGTTTTTTGAATATATTCGCTCAGAAAATTTTGAACAATGTTTCCATTGGGCAAAAACAGAGTTACAAGCCAACAATTCTCCCGCTTTTACGCTTGTTAATCAATTAGAAGACCAAGCCACAATAACCACTCAAAGTATCGAGAACATTAACAACGATGAAATATTATTATTGTTTTGTGCTTGCTATGGCTACGCTCGCCACGAGGTCGAAGAGAGTAATTGGTATAATCATGCTGAAACATTAGTGCGCTCAAGCATTACCGCATTAAAAGCGTTACCCTCGTGTGCATTCAACAAAACGCTACAACAGTTCGCCGTAATTCAAATTGATATTTGCTATATCGATCGCGGTATTTATACCAGTCAAGAATGGTTGATGACACAAGCAGCTGAAAATATTGATGCCCACTTAGTATGTATTAACGAACTAACCGCTGAGTTTAATGACGTTGAGTGCCAATTATATTCTGAGCATTTAGTGCAAGAGTTCAATTCATATCGTCACTTTAGTGCAGGCGTTTCAATTATTGCCCAGTTGTGTGCTATCCGCTGGGGAGATCCTGAAATCCTTACTCAACAAATGGCCAAGCTTCGGCCAAAGTTTCTGGAAGCAGTAAAGGCATTAACCGACGATGACAAATACATTATGTCGACGGATTTGGAAGCGCTTTGGCCATCGTTAAGATTTTTTAGTGAAAATAGGCCAAAAGGTTCAGGAGAACTCTTTGTCGAACGTGGGGCAATTAATATTTCATACTTTGCTTGCGTCAATCACACGGTGACACGAGAGTTAAGGCAATCGCTATCAAACATCGTTGACCAAGCCCCAAAAACACATAAACTCTATCTTGAAGACTGGGGAGCAGAAGCACCTCAACGCAATATGCTAAATGATATTTGGGCTGGAATTTCAAAAAACTTTGAAGATATTTATTCATGGCAATTACCAGAATTAACTATGCCATTCCGCAATAAAAACGGCAAAGACTCCAATCTTAATTTTGCAGTTGAGTTGATTTATTATCCCATGGGTATTTTTGCACTAAACCTAAAAGCACAATTAAATAATGTTAGCGCAAGTGGCGTTCGACATGCCATGTCACTGGGCACCCCATTTGCTATGGACCAAAAAATGCGCTGGCACAATCAAGATATGGGCTTACTAGAAGAGTTCGCTGAAAATCGTTTTATCGAATTAGCCAATAGCCTCAATAGCAATTTTGATCATTATGAAAAACCTGTTTCTGACATCCTCTCGTTTAATAAAACAGAGAATCGCTACGTATCTACATTGCTGGACCGGATAGTTGAATGTGTCGATGGCGAGTGCGCTGCAGTCACGGCTAAATCGATTAAATCACATTTTGCTTACCCTGTTTTTGTCCTGCAGCAACGAGAGCTGCGAAGCGCGGTTGATGACTGGTGCCTTAGGACAGTGAACTCAGAATCGTTTAACTTGAACCAAGATTGCTATAACCATGAAGAGTTTGCTTATACCAATCATCATGAGTGCGTTTTAGGTCTACTTCAACAACCTAATTGGGTGATAGAACAATCTGCCGAAATGATGGGTGTTGCCGCCGCCATTAATAACTTATTTCAGCTCACCAATAAACGATTAGATAAACAACTGAAATTTAGCTTAGATCAAGTATTACCAACACTGAGCGATAAAAAAATTACTGCTTCAAAGCTTAAATCACGTGTAGAAAATTTACAAACTGAAGGGGAGTGCCTCAAACAGTTCACCAACGATGCCCATTGGTTACTGGATTTGATAAGCGCAGGTAGTATGATGACCTTTCCGGATCATACACGTATGATCCAAAAGGTCTTCAAGCATATGGATTTTGAAAAACTCCATATGCGCACTCAGAGCACTTTAGATAAGATTCAAAATCGCCAAGAAGAAATTATTTCAGAAACAGCCAAGCTGTATGAAAAGATACGCACTCGAAATAGTAAACGCTTCACCCGTGTTTTATCTGGTTCAATGGCATTGATATCTATAGGTGCACTGAAAGATATCTTCGATATCCTTAACGGCAGCAAGTTAGGGGTTAACATTTCAGGTCCCCTACAGGTGAGTATTGTGGCCTTATTCGCAATGATGCTGATTATCTTGCTAGTAAATAAGAATGGCAATGAAAAATAACAGCTAGACGAAATTGTACAGTCTAGGCAAGATATGGATTTAAAATTCTGAATTTAAAAAACCAAAAGCCCCGACTCTTTCGAATCAGGGCTTTCATATTTTGGTACCGCAGGACGGACTTGAACCGTCACTTCTTTCGAAACCGGATTTTGAATCCCCTTAAGCTGCCTAAACAATCCTAGCTGTAATCTGCTGCTAAATTTTAATGATAAAAATTCTCAAGCTGCCTGAATTATCGACTTAAGTGGCACTAGTCAATTATTATCAATTCTATTGCGCTTGTGTCCATTGGATCTTCTGGTACAATCTGTTTCAATTACAGTCAAATTTAAGTGATGTGGAGCCACATGGTTATAAAAGCGCACAGCCCAGCAGGATTTGCCGAGCAGTATATTGTAGAATCTATTTGGAATGGTGGATTTCCACCGGGTACTATTTTACCCGCTGAACGTGAATTATCAGAACTTATCGGCGTCACAAGAACGACATTAAGAGAAGTGCTACAACGGTTAGCACGCGATGGTTGGTTAACCATTAAACATGGTAAGCCGACAAAAGTTAATAATTTTTGGGAAACCTCTAGCCTTAACATTCTTGAAACGTTAGCACAGCTTGATCAAGAAGGTATTCCTGATTTAGTGGATAATTTAATGTCGGCGCGTACCAATATTAGTGCGATATATGTTCGTGGCGCCATTAAAAATAATCCAGAAAAAACCATTGAATTATTGTCAGCCATTGAAGATGTTGAAGATACTGGCGAAGCGTTTGCAGAATTTGATTACAAGCTTAATAAAGACTTGGTTGTAGCCTCAGGAAACTCTATTTATTTGTTGATTCTAAATGGCTTCAGAGGTTTGTATTCGCGTTTAGGTACTTTGTATTATTCTCATCCGCGCGGCCGTGAAATATCACGAACCTATTATAAAAAACTGATTGAACTAGCTAAAGCGGGCCAATGCGACGAAGCTGTATTTGCGGTCAGAAAATATGGCATTGAATCAGGTAAACTTTGGATTGAGCTAAAAGACGAAGTATTAAAAGAACTTGCTGAATAATTAATAACTATAGCTAAGAAGTAATAATCAATTATCAATAAGTCATAGCTAAGAAATAATAATCTGAAGTTAACGTTATTATGTAAAGTAAAGCATGTAAAGTAAATCAGGCAACTAAATAGTTGCCTTTTTTTTTGCCAATTCACCTGGCTCTGGGCATTGCGCAATAATTTCATCAACCCCGCGTTTATTTTCTTGTAGTAGTTTTACATCAAATTTCCACAGGTAATATAAGTGCTTTAATACTTCATCTTTAGAGTCGGCGAGTGATACTTTTTGGTGCGGAATATAGCGTAAAGTTAATGAACGATCGCCACTTACATCGGCATTAATAATCTGGATATTTGCTTCTAGGTTACTTAAATTGTATTGGTCAGATAACATAGTTCGAATTTGTTGATAGCCACTTTGATTATGAATAGCGCCCACTTCAATGTAGTTTTTATCACTGTCATCGTGTAAATGAAATAGTTTAAAATCTCGCATTAATTTTGGTGATAAAAACTGGCTTATAAAGCTTTCATCTTTAAAGTTTTCCATAGCAAAATGCACAGTATCAAGCCAATTACTGCCGGCTATTTCTGGAAACCAAAGCTTGTCTTCCTCGCTTGGATTTTCACATATCCGCCTAATATCCATAAACATATTAAAGCCTAGTGCATAGGGATTTATACCTGAATAATAGCGGCTGTTATAGTCAAGTTGTGCGACCACATTAGTATGGTTATGTAAAAACTCTAGCATGAAGGTATCTGTTACTAAGCCTTCATCGTAGAGATGATTTAGGATAGTGTAGTGCCAAAAACAAGCCCAACCTTCATTCATCACTTGCGTTTGTTTTTGAGGGTAAAAGTACTGTGAAATTTTTCGGACAATGCGCACTAATTCTCGTTGCCAAGGTTTTAATAGCGGGGCATTTTTCTCGATAAAATAAAGGATGTTTTCCTGGGGCTCGGTTGGAAAATTTGCCTTGGGTTTTTTGCCTTCTTTCTCATTATCTGTACCAATTCGCCACAGCATGTTCACTTGTGACTGCAGATAAGACTCACGTTCTTTTTGACGTTTTAATTCTGCTTCCATCGATATTTTTTGTGGTCGTTTATAGCGGTCAACCCCATGATTCATTAAGGCATGGCAAGCATCAAGGCAAGCTTCAACCTCGTCAATACCATGTTTATTTTCGCAGTCAGCAATATATTTTTTAGCAAACAGTAAGTAGTCAATAATTGAATTTGCGTCTGTCCATGATTTAAATAAATAGTTACCTTTGAAAAATGAGTTATGCCCATAACAAGCATGTGCCATAACAAGGGCTTGCATCGCCATGGTGTTTTCTTCCATTAAATATGCAATGCAGGGGTCTGAGTTAATAACAATTTCATAAGCTAAGCCCATTTGTCCGCGTTTATAGGTTTGCTCAGTTTGAATAAACCTCTTACCAAAGGTCCAATGATTATAGCCAATAGGCATGCCGACACCCGCGTAGGCGTCCATCATTTGCTCAGCGGTGATTACTTCAATTTGGTTAGTGTAGGTGTCCAAACGATAATGTTGCGCAACACGCTCAATTTCACTTTGGTATTGCTCCAGCTTAGTAAATGTCCAGTCACTGCTATCGTCGAGTGGTTTACGTTTAGTCATAAAAGCTCCAATGTATTAAATTCCTAGGCGGCTTGTACTTTTTTTCTTTTGAATAAGGCTCTAAATACCGGATAAATATCTGCCACTGTTTTAATGTGCTCAATTGAAAAAGCATCGTCGGTATCAGCAAGTTGAGCATATTGTTGCCATAAGCTTTGATGAGCACGCTGAGATATTTCTATATAACTAAAGTATCGGGTTTTTGGCAGTATACTTTCGCGCATTAATTGCTGGCAGTGTGGAGAGTCATCGGCCCAATTATCGCCGTCAGACGCTTGAGCGCCATAAATATTCCATTCTTTTTCATTATAGCGCTGCGTCATTATCTCAATCATTAGCTCTAAAGCACTTGATGCTATGGTACCGCCGGTTTCTTGCGAATAAAAAAACTCATGTTCGTCAACTTCTTTTGCTTGGGTATGGTGACGAATATAAACCACGTCGATGGTTTTATAAGTACGGGTTAAAAATAGGTATAAAAGAATATAAAAACGTTTAGCCATATCTTTAGTGGCTTGATCCATCGAACCTGAGACATCCATTATACAAAACATCACCGCTTTTGATGTTGGCACCGCTTGTTTGGCGTAATGACGATAACGTAAATCAAAGGAGTCAATAAAAGGTACTTTACTGATTTTATTTTTAAGATTGCCAATGGCGGTAATAAGCTTATTTTTAGCTAGAGTGTTATCGTGTCTATCTTGCTCTAGCAAGGTTAACTCAGCTTCGAGTATTTTAAGTTTACGGCGTTTATCAGCGGTCATGGCAATTCTGCGCGCTATTGAGCCTTGTAATGATTTCACAATATCGATATTGGAAGCTGCGCCTTCAGCGCAATAACCCGAACGCACAGTTTTATAATTAGTGACTTTATCTAACTGATTTTTTTCTAAGTTAGGTAACTCTAAATCTTCAAAAAGTAAATGTAGATATTCATCTTTGGAAATAGTAAAGACAAAGTCATCATCGCCTTCGCCAGAATCACTTGCATCACCTTGGCCGCCTTGCCCTTGCTGTTGTGGTGGTCGAGCAATGTGATCGCCACTGGTAAACTGGTCGTTACCTGGATGAACGCGGTCTTTAATACCATCACTACCTTGATGAAAAACGGGTTCATTTAAATCTTTTTTAGTAATGGTAATATTTTCACCACTGGTAATATCAGTGACGCCACGTTTATTGACCGCCTCAGAAACAGCCTGTTTAATTTGGCTTTTATAACGTCTGATAAAGCGCTGTCGGTTGACAGTGCTTTTGTTTTTACTATTTAATCGCCTATCGATAAAGTTTGTCATCTATGCTCCTAACTTAGAGGTACTAAGTACAACCTAAGAAGATTTTCTTACGCGTAAATACCATTCAGAAAGCAATCTGACTTGTTTTTTTGTGTAGCCCTTAGTCATCATGCGTTCAACGAAATCATCATGCTTTTGCTGATCATCGCTGGAGGTTTTATTGTTAAATGAAATCACAGGTAATAAGTCCTCGGTATTTGAAAACATTTTTTTCTCAATAACAGTGCGCAATTTTTCGTAGCTAGTCCATAAAGGATTTTTACCATTATTATTGGCTTTTGCACGCAGGACGAAGTTAACAATTTCATTTCTGAAATCTTTTGGATTACTGATCCCCGCAGGTTTTTCTATTTTTTCCAGCTCATTGTTCAGTGCTTCACGGTTAAATAGTTGCCCAGTTTCAGCATCACGGTATTCTTGGTCTTGAATCCAAAAATCAGCGTAAGTGACATAACGATCAAAAATATTTTGGCCATATTCAGAATAAGACTCCAAATAAGCGGTTTGAATTTCTTTGCCGATAAACTCAATATATTGTGGTGATAAGTAACCTTTGATAAAGGCTAGATAACGCTCACTGATCTCTTTGGGTAGTTGCTCTCGTTCTATTTGCTGTTCAAGTACGTAAAACAAATGCACCGGATTTGCCGCCACTTCTAAATGATCAAAGTTGAAGACACGAGATAATATTTTAAAGGCAAAACGTGTTGAAAGCCCTGACATACCCTCGTCGATACCGGCATAATCTCGATACTCTTGATATGATTTTGCTTTTGGGTCGGTATCTTTTAAGCTTTCGCCGTCGTACACGCGCATCTTAGAATATATGCTTGAATTTTCTGGTTCTTTTAAGCGTGAAAGTACTGAGAATTGGGCTAAGGTTTCTAAGGTATCTGGTGCGCATTGGGCATGATTTAATTCACTATTTTCTAATAATTTTCGATAAATTTTTACTTCTTCAGAAACGCGCATACAGTAAGGTACTTTGACAATATAAACTCGGTCTAAAAAGGCTTCATTGTTTTTATTGTTTCTAAAGGTTGTCCATTCAGACTCATTGGAGTGGGCCAGTAAAATGCCATTAAATGGCAGGGCGGAAAGGCCTTCGGTCGGATTGTAGTTACCTTCTTGTGTTGCGGTTAAAAGCGGATGTAACACCTTAATGGGTGCCTTAAACATTTCAACAAATTCCATTAATCCTTGGTTGGCACGACATAAAGCACCTGAATAGCTATAGGCATCAGGATCATTCTGGGCAAAGTGCTCTAATTGGCGAATATCTACTTTACCGACCAGAGCAGAAATATCTTGGTTGTTGTCATCTCCTGGCTCGGTTTTAGCCACGGCAATTTGGTCAAGAATGGAAGGATAGATTTTTATCACTTCAAATTTTGCTATATCACCTTTGAACTCATGCAAACGCTTTGCAATCCAAGGTGACATGATGGTACTGAGATAACGTGCGGGAATATTGTATTCTTGTTGCAATATTTTTCCGTCGGCATTGGCATCAAATAAACAGAAAGGGTGATCATTGACTGGACTGCGTTTGCCGTTCGCGCTCAGGACATAAATCGGCTCTTGCTGTATTAACGCTTTTAATTTTTCAGCTAATGACGACTTACCGCCACCCACTGGGCCAAGTAAATAGAGAATTTGTTTCTGTTCTTCTAAGCCTTGTGAAGCGTGAGTTAAATAGGCCACAATTTGCTCTATGGCTTCCTCCATACCATAAAAATCTTTAAAAGCGGGATAACGGGCAATAACTCGGTTGGAAAAAATCCGGCTTAAACAAGGCTCATTCGAGGTATCTATCATGTCTGGTTTGCCAATGGCTTTTAATAACCGCTGCGCTGCGCTTGCATAGGCCATAGGGTCATGACGACATAGACTAAGAAAGTCTTGAATTGAATAGCACTCTTCTTGTGCTTCGTCGTAACGTGATTGGAAATGTTGAAATATACTCATAACTGCCTCCAGAAGATAAATCGTTTAGGTTGGGCTGATAACGCGACTAGTTGAGAATGTTACTTATCAAACCCGACATAATAATGTGACTTTTTTTAGCACTACTGTTTTACTTAGTATATGTATAAGTCTAGATGTTAATTATGAAAGCGGGTAAATATTAGCGAAAAGAATTGTAACCACAGGGTGATAGTGAGGAAGCTATGTTATTGAATAGACGATCAACTTTAAGGTATGTTGGTTGAAAAGGTGTATTGGTTAAATTTAAGGTAAATAAAAAGGCCAGCAATTAATGCTGACCTTTTAAATTGAAATTAATCTGCTTTAGCGATTAAGCGAAGTTTGCTGAGGCAAAATCCCAGTTCGCTAAGGCCCAGAAAGCTTCCATGTAGCTAGGGCGAAGATTACGGTAATCAATGTAGTAAGCATGTTCCCATAAATCTACTGTGATAAGGGGTGTAACACCTTCATCAGTAAGTGGCGTCGCAGCGTTTGATGTATTAACGATAGCAAGGCTGCCGTCAGCATTTTTAACTAACCACGTCCAACTTGAACCAAAGTTATTAATGGCGCTAGCAGTGAATTTTTCTTTAAATTCTGCAAATGAGCCAAAGTTTGCATCAATAGCGGTTGCTAATGCACCTGTTGGTTCGCCACCGCCGTTAGGGCTTAAGCTGTTCCAGTAGAAGGTATGGTTCCAGATTTGTGCCGCATTATTGAAAACACCAGCTGTTGATGTTTTAACGATATCTTCTAAAGATTTTCCTTCAAAATCAGTACCTTCAATAAGACCGTTTAACTTTACAACATAAGTATTGTGGTGCTTACCATAATGAAACTCTAGCGTTTCTTTTGAGATATGTGGTACTAGTGCATCCATAGCATATGGTAGTGCGGGTAACTCGATAGTCATTATATTCTCCAGATAGTGATTATAAAAAATTATTCTTATGCAAATTTAAAGAGGTAGTTTGTTTTTCTAAAACCTAGTAAACTACTCAAGTATTAAAGCTTACATAGTTTACTCATGTATATAGGTATTACCATAGGTTTTATCAAGGCTATTATGTTTTAATATATAAGTTTTTTGCTTTAGTATTTATTGTTCTGTTTATTTTCATGAGTTTTACTTTAAGTACTGAGCACAATAAGTATTAATTTTTGAGGTTATTATGGATACGATCGAACGCATTAAAGAACAAATCAGTGAAAACAGCATCCTTCTTTACATGAAGGGCTCACCAAAATTACCTAATTGTGGTTTTTCTTCACAGGCTTCTCAAGCGTTGATGGGATGTGGTGAAAAATTCGCTTATGTTGATATCTTACTCAATCCTGATATTCGTGCTGAATTACCAAAATATGCTGATTGGCCAACGTTTCCACAACTATGGGTTGACGGTGAACTTGTTGGCGGTTGTGACATCATCATGGAAATGTATCAGCAAGGTGAATTACAAACCTTGATCACTGAATCTGCCGCTAAGCATAGCGCAGCAGAAAGTTCAGAATAACTATTGAATTATCAGCTAACACCACCATATCAGGTGGAGTGAACATTAAGTAATTTAAATTTATTTTAAAAATTGGAGAATATAATGAGTGTATTAGTAGGTCGCGCAGCACCAGACTTTACAGCAGCAGCAGTTTTAGGATCAGGTGAAATTGTAGATAGCTTTAATCTTGCACAAGCCATTAAAGGTAAAAAAGCGGTCGTATTTTTCTACCCACTTGATTTTACTTTTGTATGTCCTTCAGAGTTATTAGCTTTCGACCACCGTATTGAAGAATTCAAAAACCGTGGTGTTGAAGTTATCGGTGTTTCTATCGATTCTCAATTCTCTCATAACGCATGGCGCAACACCGCGATAAACGATGGTGGTATTGGTCCAGTTCAATATACTTTAGTTGCTGATGTTAAACATGAGATTTGTAAAGCATATGATGTTGAGCATCCAGAAGCTGGTGTAGCTTTTCGTGCTTCATTCTTAATAGATGAAGAAGGCAATGTTCGTCACCAAGTGGTTAACGACTTACCCCTTGGTCGTAACGTTGATGAAATGATCCGTATGGTTGACGCTTTACAATTTCACCAAGAACACGGTGAAGTATGTCCTGCAGGTTGGAACAAAGGTGATAAAGGTATGACAGCGACGACAGAAGGTGTTGCGGCTTACCTTAAAGATAACGCCGATAAACTTTAACGCTTAAGTTAATTTATCAGTTAAAAAGCCGCTTTTAGCGGCTTTTTTTGTGGCTAAAATTTATTGAAAATTTAAAAAGGGATATAAAAGGGATATAAAAGGCATTGAAAAATAGCATTTTATAACTAAGCTAATATTGAGTTCGCTCAGAATTAATTTGCTTGGTATGAAACAAATCACTCTTTATTAGAAAGACCAGCTAATGCTACAAAGACTAGCTAAAAAATAAACCCACAAAGGAATGCTGATGTTTTATCCAAAATGCATTTATGAAAATCTGCCGTACGCTTATTTTTTAGTTTGTGGTTATTTAATTGCTTTTTATGATACTTGGCCTGTGTTTGCCTCTGTCGGTTTATTCTATCTGGCGGGTTGTGCAACTTTGGTCACTCGCTCAGGCTATCGTCGCCTTGACCGTTATAAAGCTAATGAACAGCAGCCAAATAAAAAAAACATTTTACCTGAATGGCTTTACGAATACCTACCTTATACCTACTTTGCTTTTGCTACGGTTATGTTATTAAAAACCAGTTTACCCAGTTTACAGTTTTTAGCTTTTTTGTTAATGATGCTGGCATTAAGAAATTTGCTTTTCAGAGTCAACAATCGCCGAAAAGCAAAGTCATTATTTTAATTTTAGCCAGTTAACTGTTGTAGATGTGTAACATAGCAATAGCGCTAAAATAGAACTGAAATTATTCTTCAGCAGCACTTTCCTGTGCAGTTTCTTCGGGTTGAATTAATGGCCAACCACCTAACTGTTGCCATTTATTAACGATATAACAAAATAACTCAGCAGTTTTTTCTGTGTCATATAATGCCGAATGCGCTTCACTATTATTAAAATCAATTTGCGCTGTTGCGCAGGCTTTTGCTAATACCGTTTGCCCTAATGCTAAGCCTGACAAGGTTGTGGTGTCGAAACTAACAAAAGGATGAAAAGGTGAGCGCTTAATTGAACAACGTTGAGTGACCGCATTAACGAAACCTAAATCAAAGGCTGCGTTGTGTGCCACTATAATCGAGCGCTGGCAACCAGCCGCTTTCATTTTTTTTCGCACGAGTTTGAATATTTCAGTAATCGCTTTTTTCTCATCGACTGCGCCACGTAACGGATTAGTGGGATCGATACCGGTAAATTCTAATGCGGCTGGCTCTAGGTTAGCGCCTTCAAAAGGGTCAACATTAAAATGTATGGTCTCATCTAAACTTAATTGGCCAGTAGTTTCATCTAAGGTCAGTGTGGTTGCGGCAATTTCCAGTAAGGCATCAGTTTGTGAATTAAAACCGGCGGTTTCAACATCAATAACGACAGGGAAGTAGCCTCGAAAGCGTTGAGCAAATAGTGATTTTTCAGTAGTGGTGTTAGTCGCTGTTTTATTATCAGACATAAAGGCAAAGGGTACTGGTTAGCAAAAATATTATTTGAGATTATCGCAGAAATAAACGGTTAAGACATCACCCAAAACTAAAAGCGTGAATTTATTTTTGGCTATATTTTAATTAACTGTTAAAGTTATTGACGATTTTGTCGATAGTAAAGATGTCGCTATAAAATTTACCTTAATTGACATGAAATTATTTTTATGAAAAAAACTATTACGCTAGTTACATTATCCTTACTGATTGCCCAAACAAATGCGGGGATTAGGCAATATCGCGCAGATATTTCAAACTCTAGTTGGCAGTTAACCGATAATTCTCGCTTGCAATGCACCTTATCACATCAAATTCCACGTTATGGTCAAGCCAAATTTTATAGTTCGGCGAGCCGAAAAATGAATATGGAATTTGAACTGGACATGATGCGTCTGCCTGACAGCTATTCTTTAGCCGAAGTACGTTCTGAAGCGCCTAATTGGCGACCTGGCATTGCCGGTAGAACGTTGGCGAATATGACACTACATAAACAATTCTCACCCGGTCTACCGAAAAAAATTGCTTGGAATATGCTTAATGAGCTTGATCAAGGCATGAGCCCAACATTTTATTATAACGACTGGTACAGTGATAACGATAAAATTACCGTTGGTTTATCTACCGCACGTTTTCAGCAAGCGTATCAAGCCTTTGTCAGTTGCGTGAGCAATTTACTAGACTTTAACTTTGATGATATTTCTTACACCGTGCTTAACTATCAATTTGGCTCTGATAAATTAACCAAAGCATCACAAAAGCGGATGAATATGATTGTTGAGTACTTAGCACTTGATTCTAAACTAGACTTAGTGCTCATTGATGGCTATTCAGATAGTTATGGTGGCCGAAACACTAACTTGAAAATGTCACAACGTCGAGCAAATAATGTCAGAGAACTTATTGTTAGCAGCGGTATCGACGCGAGTCGCATTGAAGCGAATGGTTATGGCGAAAAGCGCCACGTAGCTTCTAATGAAACCATTATCGGCCGTGGCAAAAACCGTCGAGTTGTTATCCGTATGGAACAGCCATAGTTTTATCTTAAGCGGTTAAAAATAAATAGCACTTGAAGAGGCCTGTAGATTCACTGTAACCTACAGGCCTTTTTAGCTTTGGATGTGATTTATGAAATTTTTAGTTCGCCTTGTTGCCACTACGCTTTGCGTTGTACAGCTTGCCTGGGTTCAATTAGCCTCGGCGCAAGCAGCCGATGCATTAACTTATGCAAATTATCACCAAGTAAAAATTAGCCACCTTTATCTAGACTTGAATGTTGATTTTGAGCAAAAGTCATTAAAGGGCTTTGCTGAATTAAGCCTTAACTGGCTGAACGATGATGTCGCTGATATTTATTTAGATACCCGCGATTTAGACATTCATCGTGTGATGGCAAAAAATGCCAGTGATCAGTGGGTAAAATTAAATTACCACTTGGCTAAGCGTGATGATGTGATGGGTTCAAAGCTAACCATTAACACACCTTTTCAAACGCCAATGATTAGAGTTTATTATAACTCACTGCCGCAAGCCTCTGGTTTACAGTGGTTATCTCCTGAGCAAACCGCCGGTAAAGACAAACCCTTTATGTTTAGCCAAAGCCAAGCCATTCATGCCCGCTCTTGGATACCCATACAAGATACGCCTAGCGTGCGCATGACTTACAACGCTCGCATTACCACCAGAGACGACTTGTTAGCCGTGATGAGTGCGGACAATAAACCTGATGCTTTACGTGATGGCGATTATTCGTTTGCTATGCCGCAAGCTATTCCCGCTTATTTAATTGCTATTGCCGTGGGTGATTTACAGTTTAAAGCTATGAGTAAGCAAACCGGTATTTATGCCGAACAATACATTTTAGATCGGGCCGTTGCTGAGTTTGATGATACGCAATTGATGATCGATGAAACTGAAAAGCTTTTTGGCGCCTATCGTTGGGGTCGATATGACTTATTAATATTACCACCAAGTTTTCCTTTTGGTGGCATGGAAAATCCGAGATTGTCATTTATTACGCCAACCGTCGTTGCGGGTGATAAAAGTTTAGTCAATTTAATTGCTCATGAACTAGCACACTCTTGGTCAGGTAACTTAGTGACCAATGAAAGCTGGCGCGATTTATGGTTAAACGAAGGTTTTACCAGTTATGTTGAAAATCGTATTATGGAAGCCGTATTTGGCGCCGATAGAGCCTTAATGGAACGCGCATTAGATGCGCAAAATTTAAGTTATGAAATGGCTGAACTACCACCAGGCGATACTCAGTTGTATATCGACCTTAAAGGTCGTGACCCTGATGATGCTTTTTCTGGCGTACCTTATACTAAAGGGCAGTTATTTTTAGTTTACTTAGAAGAAAAGTTTGGTCGAGACAAATTTGATACCTTCATCATGCAATATTTTGATGATCACGCCTTTCAAAGTTTAGGTACCAAAAACTTTGTTATTTATCTCAAAGCTAATTTAACGGATAAATACCCTAATATCGTGAGTGATGTCGAACTCAATGAATGGATTTATGAGCAAGGTTTACCTAGTTACGCCCCTAAGCCACGCTCAAATGCTTTTATTAAAATTGATGATACTATTTCAAAATGGACCAGTGATCAGCTCGAGTTGGCGCAAATACCGACACAAAACTGGACCTTACATGAATGGTTACACTTTATTAATAATCTGCCTTTGAGTATTTCTCATCAGCGTATGGCCAGTTTAGATAAAGCCTTTAACCTCACCAAAAGTAGCAACGCCGAGGTTGCTCATGCTTGGTATTTGTTAGCATTACGCTCGGGTTATGACGTGGTGTATCCGGCGATGGCAAACTACTTAGAATCAATAGGTAGACGTAAGCTCATTGTGCCTTTATATAAAGAGTTGGCAACATCTGCAAAAGGCAAGCGTTGGGCACAAGCGGTATATAAAAAGGCACGTCCAGGTTACCACCCATTAGCACAGGGTACTGTTGACGCTATTTTGTTAAATTAAGTTCAACTTAAGTCCAGTTGTTGCGATCAATGATTGCATTAATGAGCGAGTTAGTTAGTTAATTTTCAAAAGTTAAGGTAATAGAAAGTAAAAAAACATCGCTATTTGCGATGTTTTTTTATGTCTAGCCATTAGCTTTTTATACAAATAATTATGGCTCTACTGTGCGTTTATCAACCATAACATCAACAAGGACATCAACTTGGCGCAGCTTGTTTTGCTGTGAAATAACCACACGTATTTGTTGTAAATTTTTTTGGTATTTTAAAGTTAAACGGCCACGTTTACGCTCGTGCTGAATCGGCTCACCATAATTTTTATTATAAAACGCTATGACGTCATCTTCAGTTACTGAGGTGAAGTAATTGATCACCATAGGTGTTTTATCATCAAATTTGGCAAATATGCGCGCGCCTTCAATGACCGGAATATCCATTGTATCTCTAGTAATCTTTTCTGACTCAATACTGGCGGCGTTAATGCTAAAACTTAACATCAGCAGTAATAAAGTACGGCATAAAAATGAGGTTTGGGGTATATAGTCCAGTGCTTGCATTGCCAGTTCCTTTTAAATCTCAATGTAATATGAATATAATCTGAATGATAAATTTTAACCCAGTTCACCAAGGCTATGATCACTTATATTAAGTGAAATCAGCCATAATAGGTTTATTTATTTAATTATTAGCACGACAAATTATTAAATAAAGGCCGTAATTAAGTTCGTAATCTAGATCATTTAATTAATGACACAGGTAGATTATTAAGTGTGCCCATTGATTTTTTGCTGTCACATTATAGTAAAATCTTCGTTGAGCTCATTGAACCGCAGGTAAACGCGAGTTTAAACAAACATCACAATATGCATAATGTTTGGGCTTATCGTTTAAAAGTTAGTAACTTATTGATTGTTATTTGATTTGTTATGAACGGTCAACAAATTCATCACGATAATGGTCAACCCACAGTGCTGTAGCACCGCAAATAGCCACGGGCATCACAACTAAGTTTACTATTGGGATCATCGAGAATACGGCAGTGGTTATACCAAAACTATAACTTAACCCTTGGCGCTGCTTCAAGGCTTGACGCATGTGGTTAAAACTAATTTTGTGGTTATCAAACGGATAATCTTTATATTGAACTGCCATCATCCAAGCAAGAAATAAAAACCAAAGCACTTGGCCGATAACCGGTAGTAGCCAATAAAGTAAAAAGAAAGCCAGTGCGCGTGGTAAATAGTAAGCCAGTTTAGTTAACTCGCGACTTAGCGTTCTAGGAATGTCTTTAACAACGTCGAAAGCCCCAGCATTATTTAAGGGTTGATTTGTTAATAACGCCTCAACTTTCTCTGATAACAAACCATTAAAGGGTGCGGCTAACCAATTGGCAACAGAGCTGAAAATAAATGAAAAAACAATTAACACAAACAACACAGCTAATGGCCAAATAAAATTACTGAGCCAAGAAAACGATTCGCCCAGCCAATCGTCTAAGGTCAGCATATAACTTTCGAGCTGCAAAAACATATAATAAAAAGCATAACTAAAAAGGATCAAATTAACCGCTAAGGGTACAAATACAAAACGTCGAATGCCAGGCGTGCGGATCAACTCAAAGCCTTTGATAAAATATCCAGCACCACCGTCGGCCAAAGGGGGTTTATTATTATTGTTCATTGTTGTTTTATTAACCTAACTAATTGATATTCATAGCCCGATTATAGGTTCCTTAGGCTAATATGAACAGTATTGTGATGTTACAAAGTACATCAATCTCTGATACAGTTACCTTAGTTACTGATGTTTTATTCTAATTTTATTAGCTAACAGAAATTTAGCGAGTTTCTTGCTTTAATTTTAGCCAATAAAATATTGCGATTAGGTTTTTCGATTTAATGCGACTCAAGCATATAAAGTTGGCAGGTTTTAAATCCTTTGTCGATCCCACCAAAGTTCACTTTGAACAACAAATGACCGCCATTGTTGGACCAAATGGCTGTGGCAAGTCCAATATTATTGATGCTGTGCGTTGGGTCTTGGGCGAAAGTTCTGCGAAAAACCTGCGTGGCGAAGCCATGACTGATGTCATTTTTAATGGTGCAGCCAGTCGAAAACCTATTGGCCAAGCGAGTGTCGAGTTAGTTTTTGATAATACTCAGGGCCGCATTCAAGGTGATATGGCCGACAGAAGCCAAGTTTCGGTGCGTCGAGTGGTTAATCGCGAGAGTATCAATACTTATTTTTTAAATGGTACAAAGTGCCGGCGTCGCGATATTACCGATATTTTTCTTGGTACCGGTTTAGGGCCTCGCAGTTATGCCATTATCGAACAAGGCACTATTTCTCGTTTAATCGAATCAAAACCACAAGAGTTACGGGTGTTTCTTGAAGAAGCGGCGGGCATATCAAAATATAAAGAACGCCGTAAAGAAACCGAAACTAGAATACGTCACACCAGAGAAAACTTAGCACGGCTCAGTGATATTCGTCTTGAACTTGATGTACAAATTGATAAATTGCATCAACAAGCAGAAGCAGCCAAACGCTTTCGTACCTTAAAACAACAAGAGCGCAAATATAAAGCCGAGCTAGCGGTGTTACGCTGGCAAAAATTTGATCAGCAACGTCAACAACATCAAACGCGAATTCTAGCGCTTGAAAGTAAAGTTGAAAGTCAAAATGCTGAGCTAAGTCAAAATGATTTAGTGATGATTGAGTTAAAAGCCAGCATGCAGGCATGCAATGATAATAATCAAACACTGCATCAGCAAAAGCTTAATGTCACGCAAAATATTGCTCGCGCTGAACAGCAAGTTAAGTACTTAAAAGAGCAGTCAGAAAAAAGTCAAACCGACAACGAACTCACTCAACAGCAATTACTCAATGCACAACAGTTAATTTTAACCGAACAAGCGCAGTTGCAATTGTTTAATACACAATTAAATGAACAACAACCGCAACTGCAAGCGACAGAGGCGGCGTTAAAAACTTGTCAAACAGCGTTGGCACAACAGCAAGTAGAACAGAAAGAATTGCAAAGCCAATGGCAGCAACACCAGCAAAAGCGCGACAAAAATCAGCAGCAAAAATTGACCATACATGCTCATATTACTCAACAACAAACCATTATTGAACAGGTTAGCCAGCAAAGCATTAAATTGCATCAGCAAATAACTTTATTACCACGACAAGACCCGGCTGCTGAGCAGGCATTAGGGCAACAAAAAACGCGGGTAACAGGCGCTATTGAACAGTTGCAAAAACAACAGGATCAGATAACGGATAAAGCAGCAAGCCTGCAGCAAGTGTCCCGAGAATTAAGTCAAACGTTGGCGGTAGCTGCAGGCCAGCACACGGTTAAAAGTCAAGTGATTGAAGCATTACAGATAAAACTTGCTGATACATCGCCTTGGAGTGAAAAACAAGCCCTATGGTTTAGTCAGCAAAACATTACTGATGTTGTGTCGTTGCAAAGTCAACTTGACGTGGCTCTTGGCTGGGAGCAAGCGGTTGAAGTGGTATTATCACATTGGTTAGCTGGCCATGTTATTGAGACCTTGCCCAACGCTGATACGGATGGCAACTTAGCGGCGGATAACTTGTGTTTTGTTTATCGACACAGCGCTGAAAGTTTGGCTCAAAGCCCTGATCAAAGCAGTGCTCAAAGTATGGATAAACATAACATCGCGTTAAGTACAATTAAAGCGAATACTTTAGCCAATAAAGTGAGTGGTGTTAGTGCGCTCACGAGTTATTTTAATACTATTTTTCTGGCTGAAAATTATCGTGAAGCTAAGCAGGAATTATCGAATGTAGCGAGTCACCAAAGTATTATTTGCCCAGACGGCACTTGGTTGCATCATCACATGCTAACCAAAGGCAAGATTGAACAAGGTTACGACTATATTAGCTTGCAACGCCAACTTGCCAGTGAGCAAACTGCGATTCAGGATTTATCGAGCAGACAACAAAATACCGAGCAGCAGCAAAGTCAAACCAGCGAACAGCAAGCACGATTAGCAAGTGAAAAAAGTGCTATTAGTCAAAATATCAGCTTAAAACACGCTAAACTTAATGAGCTTAACAACTTAATTTCATTAAAAGCTCAGGCGAGTGAACAACAACAAAGTCAGCAGCAAAAATTAACTGAGCAAATAGATGACTTGCTAAACAGTGAGCATATCGCTAAACAAAAGTTAGCTGATTTTCAAGCGCAAATAACACAAGTATCTGATGACAGCGGCGATAGCGTGGATAATTTCTCTGAACAACAAACACGATTACAAGCGTCAATTGAGCAAATTCAAACGCGCAGCCAAACATTGCATCAACAACGACATCAATCGAGCTTAGTGGTTGAACAACTTAAAAATCAGCGTATGCAAGGTGAACAAAGTATTCGCTCTAATCAAGAAAATGTTAATTTATTGACCCAAAGGTTGAGCAGTAATAGCCAAGTTTTTACCGATAACAGTCAGCCAATACAAGAGTTTGAGCAACAGTTACCCGAATGGCTCGATAACCTAGTCGCCATTAATGACAAGCTGCAATTTAATCAGCAAACTTTGAATGACAGCCAAACACGTTTAGCGACATTAGAATTACAGCAAAAAAGCAGTCAAAATAAAATCAGTGCGCTTAATCAGCAATTAGCGCGTTTACAATTAGATAGCGAAGGTTTTAAATTAAGAGCCGAAAGTACCTTGGAGACTCTAGCTGAGTTACAACAAAATATTGCTAGTGTCATTGAGGCCATGCCCGCCAATGCGAAAGAATCGCTCTGGCAAGCGCAGTTAATTAAATTGGCTAAAGATATACAGTTATTAGGGGCGATTAATTTAGCCGCCATTGAAGAGTATGAAAGCCAGTTCAAGCGTAAAAGTTACCTTGACCAACAAGATCAAGATCTCAATAATGCAATTAGTACTCTAGAAGCGGCAATTGCAAAAATAGATAAAGAAAGCCGTCATAAGTTTAAACTGACTTTTGATCAGGTTAATAAAGACCTACAGGTGTTATTTCCTAAGGTCTTTGGTGGTGGTCAAGCGTACTTAACCTTGACCGGTGAAGACCTATTGGAAACAGGGGTTACCATTATGGCCAGACCGCCAGGTAAAAAAAATAGCACAATTCATCTATTATCTGGTGGAGAAAAAGCGCTGACCGCATTATCATTAGTCTTCGCGATTTTTAGATTGAACCCGGCACCATTTTGTTTACTTGATGAAGTGGATGCACCTTTAGATGATGCAAATGTGAGTCGTTTTTGTAATCTAGTGCGAGAAATGTCGCAAACAGTGCAATTTATATATATAAGTCATAATAAAATAGCTATGGAGATGGCGTCACATTTAACCGGAGTTACTATGTTTGAACCAGGTGTTTCACGTATGGTAGCGGTTGATATTGACGAAGCAATCGCCATGGCAGAAGTATAAGCATAGGCAAGGTAATGGAAAATAATTTCAGAAACACATTAATTATTATTAGTGCTATCGTGATAGTCGCTATTTTTATTCATGGTTATTGGACTATTAGAAAACAAAAAAATCCCTATAAATTAAAAACTAAAGTAGATCCTGTGGCATCAAAGCCACGGGGTTTTGATGGCTCAGGTTTTGATCAAGACGGGGTGAGTAAGCCAAAAGTGATTGGCGCTAGCGCCCAAGATGATGAGCTTGCTGTTAAGTCTCATCGTGTTGAAGGTAGTGCAGATTTTTATAGCGAAGCACCCATGCCAAATGATGTTCCTCTGGCTGACTTTGACGAAAAAGGCCAAGAGCAAGGACTAAATTTCGGTGCTCTGCACAATGATACTGAAGCCGTACCAGAGCATTTAAAGCAACAAACCTTGTCAGACACAGCTGATTATGACAAAGACTGCTTTGAAGAGTCAGCCGCTAATAAAACGGCCACCCATGAAGCTAATAGAAAAAAAGCCCTGCAAACCAAACCGGTTTATCAACAACCAGTGACACAGGCAAAGCCAGACATATTAGTGAATAAAGCCGCTGCGCTTAACAAAGATGAGCCTAGTCTGTCGGCAACACCGGCAAGTGAAAAACCTACCGCTATCAATATTGAGCCGCAAGTTATCGTGCTCTCGGTTGTTATGCCAAAAGGACAAGTGATGTCAGGCGCTGCGTTATTACCCTCATTACTGACTTTAGGAATGAAATATGGCGAAATGAATATATTTCATCGTCATCAAGACAACGCCGGTAATGGAAAAGTGACCTTTAGCCTAGCCAATATGATGAATCCGGGTACGTTTAATCTTGATGATATGGAAAACTTTAGCACCCAAGGCATTACCCTTTTTATGACCTTACCTAATCCAGGTGATGCTTTTTCAGTGTTTGAGCAAATGTTAAATGCGGCTAAACAACTGGCGGTAGAGTTTCATGGGCAATTACTCGATCACAAGCGTAGTGTGATGACCAAACAAACTGAACAGCATTATATTGGCCTTATTCGCGAGTTTGAACGCAAGAGTCGCATCGGCTCACAGTAAAAACTTTTCTGCTCGATAAATTTCATGGTCAATAATGTGCACTGGTAAACTTGCCGCACATTATTGACCGTAAAAAATCAACTCTCAAAGTAAATAAAACTTATGTCTGAACAAACGGTTACTAAACGCATTACTGAAATATGTCAGTTGCTTAATCACTACAATCATCAATATTACGTGCTTGATGAGCCTAGTGTACCTGATATTGAATACGACCGGTTAATGCGGGAATTAATGACCTTAGAAACCGCACACCCAGCACTGAAAACCCTTGATTCACCTAGCCAAAAGGTGGGTGGGGCGGCGCTTAAATCTTTTAGTCAAGTAACACATCAATTACCTATGTTGTCGTTAGACAATGTTTTTTCAGCAGATGAATGGCAAGCATTTGTTAAACGACTACTCGATAGGTTAAATCGAGGCGGTATAAAATCAAGGCTTGATTTTGCCATTTGCGCCGAGCCTAAGTTGGACGGTTTAGCGGTAAGTTTACGTTATGAAAACGGTGTTTTTGTTCAAGCGGCTACTCGTGGTGATGGCACAGTGGGTGAAAATATTACCGAAAACGTGCGCACCATAAAATCTATTCCATTACGTTTACAAGGGACAAGTTTTCCTGATATTTTAGAAGTTCGTGGCGAAGTGTTTATGCCAAAAGCTAGCTTTGACGCTTTAAATAAACAGGCGATAAAAAAAGGTGAAAAAGGTTTTGCTAATCCACGCAATGCCGCCGCAGGCAGCTTACGACAGTTAGACTCTAAAATTACCGCAAAACGTAACTTGGGCTTTTATGCTTATGGTATCGGCTTTGTCGGCGCTTTAGTAAAGATAGCAGAGCGTGACGACGACAGAAAAAGTATTGACGAAAGCTGGTTGGAAAATTCTCATTATCAGCGTTTATGCCAAATAAAAGCGTTAGGCTTACCTATGTGTCCTGAAGTAAAACTACTGGAAAATGCCACGCAAGTAGAAGCCTTCTATCAAGATATTTTACAACAACGTGCTGCCTTAAGTTATGAAATTGACGGTACTGTATTTAAAGTGGATGACATTGCCCTGCAGCAGCAACTTGGCTTCGTTGCTCGCGCTCCGCGTTGGGCTACCGCCTATAAATTTCCAGCTCAAGAAGAGCTAACCATACTGGAATCAGTCGACTTTCAAGTGGGCCGAACCGGTGCAATAACACCGGTTGCCCGCCTTAAACCCATATCTGTTGGTGGCGTTACTGTTAGCAATGCCACCTTGCATAATCAAGACGAAATCGACCGTTTAGGCATACAGATAAAGGATACTGTTATCATTCGTCGCGCCGGTGACGTTATTCCGCAAATCGTCAGTGTGGTGCTTGAACGTCGCCCTGAAAATGCCCAAGTTATTAGCTTTCCAACCCTGTGTCCGGTTTGTCAGTCTGCGGTTTTAAAGGCAGAAGGAGAGGCGGTATTACGTTGTACTGGCGGTTTATATTGTCAGGCACAACGTAAAGAAGCCATTAAACACTTTGCTTCGCGCAAGGCGCTTGATATTGACGGTTTAGGCGATAAATTAGTTGAGCAGTTAGTGGATGAAGGCTTGATAAAAACGCCTGCCGACTTATTTAAATTAACCACACTTGATGTCAGTACCATGCAGCGCATGGGGCAAAAGTCAGCTGATAATTTAATTAAAGGCCTTAAGGTTGCGAAAAACACCACCTTAGCAAAATTTGTTTATGCTTTGGGTATTCGGGAAGTAGGTGAAACTACCGCAGCAAACCTAGCACAATATTTTCTTAATTTTACCGCGATTAAATCGGCGACCGAAGCACAATTACAACAAGTACCCGATGTGGGTGTGATAGTGGCAAAAAATATTATTAACTTTTTTGCTCAAGCGCATAATATTGAAGTCGTTGAAGAGCTTGAAAATATTATATCATGGCCAGATATTGAACCTAAGAGTGACGACGAATTACCACTAAAAGATCAAACTTTTGTACTCACCGGCACCTTAAGTAAAATGGGCCGCAATGAAGCTAAAACGGCATTACAAGCTTTAGGTGCAAAAGTGTCGGGCAGTATTTCAGCCAAAACCCATTATTTAGTTGCTGGCGAAAAATCAGGCTCTAAATTAGTCAAAGCACAAACCTTAGGCGTTAGCGTCTTAACAGAAGATGAGATGATCGCGCTACTCAATAGTTAAAAAATTAACTAGCTAAGCAACTAAATAGCTAAGCGGACAAAGGCATAAATAAACAATACTATGGGTAAAGGCAGTAATATGGCAAATAGTATTGTTTCACACCATTCAATGCTTCGATAGAAGGTAAACCAAGGACCATTTTCTTCTCGTGTTGAGGGCAGCACCTGAAAGAAAAACATAAATGCTGAAACCACTAAGCTTTCAATCGCAACAAATAAAATAAGTATTGCTAACCAAACCAATACACTAGGAGTTTTGAGTTGAATTTGTGATTGCAAAGCAATATAAAGCACAAAAAAGAATAGGCTCCAGGCTAAAAGTTGCCATTTAAAACGGGCAAAGGTAATCGCAATATAATTAAAGAGTTCTGGGGTAATTGAAAATGGCATTAAGTGAAAAGTAACTCCTGCTCGTTATGATTAAGTTAATGTAGATAAAGACTTGAGAAAACCCAAAGTGATTAATTTTTATTGTCGCTGTTGCCTTGCTATTAGGCAAAATACTGACGCGGGTTCAGTATATCGATTAACGTGATGAAATGTCAGTGATACTATGCCCGTAAGATAAAAAATTTAACGGGTCTGCGTTAGTGAAGGTAAACTTTCACAGTATACTAGCTCTCTGCTTAGGTGCTTAAGCCCTGAAAAAAATGCTGAAAACACTGTGTTGAAAAAAGTCTGCTGAAACGTCTAGTGAACATAGTGCTAACTTAGGTCAATAAATGACATAACATTAAGGTGGCGCGCCATGAAGGAAATTAATCTCATGAATAAAAAAATATATTGGGCTGTGATCATCATGATCTCCACCCTAGCTAATTCTGCTACGGCAACCCCCTTAACAAAGCATCTAGTGCTGACACAAGAAAAAAAATCACTGGTTCAAAGCCTTGAGCAAGTTGCCATGATTACTGGCAGTACTTATATAAATAATGATATCAGTACTTATACAGAAGAAAATCCTAAACTAGAAGCCAAGTCACAAAAAGCCACGCCTTTAGCCAGAGTGCTAGCGCAGTCGGCAAATCCATTGTCAGCCGACAGCTTTAACGAAGATAAAACCTTAAGCTTAGAGATTAGTGAACTTAGAGACAATAGTGGTTTAGTTTACTTAGGGGGTAAAGTTTCTCTGGCTGACCTTAGCGGTTACTTAGAGCAACTAAAAACGGCATTAGGCGAAGAGCAATATGCTATTTATCGCCAGTATCAAGCGGCGCGTGATCAGCAAACTTTTCATATTACCTTGGTCAATCCGTATGAATATCAAACTATTAATAAAGCACAATTGAAATTACCTGAGCAATTTCGTGTTATTTTACATGGTTTAGGTCACGTTGAAAATGATGAGAAAAACAGCTACTTTGTGGTTGCATCCTCTGCGGATGGACAATTTATTCGTCAAAACTTATTGTTAAAAAATAAAGACTTTCATGTCACCTTAGGTTTTTTCCCTGATGATATTTATGGGGTCAGTAAAGGCCAAGACACGCTAATCAACAAATAATACCAATCTCACTAATTATCTGATCATTTTTACTGGTTAAAATAACCAATTACTGCGTTATTTATTTAATAATTAGAACAACTAGTTATTAAAATAAATGCCTTATATTTGGTCGTTTTTCCTGCGTATAAAGTAGACCACCTAATTAATGAAATTAGTATAAATTTCATTCCTTAGCATAAGTGATTAAAGTATTTATGTTAAAATAAATTTTTCAAGCCATTTTTTTAGGCTGCATTTTTAGACTGTATTTTAGGAGAAGAGATGAAACTAACCTTGGCACTATGCCTAGCAATAATGACCTTAACGGGTTGTACAACGTCTTCAACGGGTCGTTCACAGTTAATGATGATGTCAGAAAGTGAGCTTAATAAAATGGGCAGCGCCTCATTTGAAGAAATGAAAAGCAAAGAAAAAATTAGCCAGTCGCCCCAAATCAATCGTTATGTGCAATGTGTTGCTAATGCGATCACCAAAAATGTGCCAAAATCTGCTCATAACGGCGCTTGGGAAGTGGTGGTGTTTGATTCGGAACAAGTCAATGCTTTTGCACTGCCAGGTGGTAAAATTGGCGTTTATACTGGGATATTAAAAGTAACAGAAAACCAAGACCAATTAGGCGCTATTATTGGTCACGAAGTCGGGCATGTCATCGAACATCATGCTAACGAGCGCTTATCGTCAAATCAGGTTAGCCAAATAGGCCTATCAATTGTCAGTGGGGTACTTGAAAGCCAAAATGTTGAAAGTCGAAATACCGTGATGGCAGGTTTAGGTTTAGGTGTGCAGTACGGGGTGTTAATGCCCTATGGTCGCAGCCATGAAAGTGAAGCGGATATTGTTGGCCAAGACTTAATGGCAACATCAGGTTTTGACCCAAAAGCGAGTATCAAGCTGTGGCAAAATATGGCGAAACTATCAAAAGCTGCGCCACCTGAATTTATGTCGACCCATCCGTCAAACGCCACGCGTATTAAACAGTTAACCGCACACTTGCCGATATCAACGCCAATTTTCAAACAAGCCACAGCGCCTAAATGTCTACAACCGGCAATTTAACTTAACTTAACTTAATTTAACTAGGTAAGTTTAGTTTTGTTTCAGTTTCAAACTTAAGCTTGAAACTGAAACTGAAACAAAAACAAAGGCCGCTAGGCTAATGTTTGTTCATGTTAAGTGAGCATATTAGCGTAGCGGTTTTTTTTTAGCTTGAGCAAGTCGCTTATTTTTTCGTAATACGCCAAAAAGCAAAACTAGCCACAAAAAATAAAATCATCGGGTAGTAGGCATTGGCGACCACTTCTAAAGGGGATATTTTTAAGGTAGCGCCCAGCAATAAAGCTTGAGCACCGTAGGGTAATAAACCTTGGTTTATACAAGCGTAAATATCTAATAAACTGGCTGAATGAGCTGGGCTGAGTTCACCATCAGTGGCTAAGTCTTTTGCCGTTTCACCGGTCACAATAATAGAAACCGTATTGTTTGCAGTGAAAAAATTACAACAAAAGGCTAAAGCGCCAATACCAATACCAGCAGCGCGCTTTTTATTGTGTGGGCTAATCTTATGCGTTAAGCCTTCAATACTCGCTGTTAGAGCACTTAAGCCGCCTTGGCGTTTAATTAATTCACTTAGACCACCAATAAATAACGACAAAATAAAGATATCTTGCATACTGGCAAAGCCTTTATTGATATCACTTACCCAACTCGCCAATTGATAACCGTTGTTGAGCATACCAATCGCCGCGGCTAAGATAATACCGATAATGAGCACCATAAAAACATTCACACCTGACAGCGCTAATACCAAAATAACGATATAAGGCAAGAAACCGATAACATCAAGGTCTTGGCTAACCTCGTGGTTTAAGGCAACCCCATTGGCGGCTAAAATAGCTAAACAGATTAATGCGGCAGGCACAGCAAACTTAAAGTTTACCCGAAACTTATCTTTCATGTGCGCGCCTTGGCTGCGGGTCGAGGCTATCGTGGTATCAGAAATTATCGATAAATTATCACCAAAAATAGCCCCAGATATAATACAGCCAGCAATAAGGCTAGCATCGATATTAGCAGACTCAATAAAGCCTAAAGCAATCGGCGCTATGGCAGCAATGGTGCCCATTGACGTTCCCATGGCGGTGGCAAGAAATGCCGCCACTAAGAAAAGCCCAGGCAGTAAAAAGTAATCAGGAAAAAAAGATAGCCCTAGCTGCACACTCGCATCAACACTACCCGTTGCTTTAGCCACAGTCGCGAAAGCGCCAGCCAAAAGATAAATAATACACATAGTAATGATATTTTGATGACCAGCCCCAGCGATAAATTGGCTAATTTGCTCATTTACTGTCTCTCTACCCATATAAATAGCTAATAATATGGCTGGAATAATGGCAATGCTGGCGGGTAATTGGTAGAAGGCAAAGTCAACGCCTTGTAGTGTTAAAACGATACCCGTACCCAAAAATATGGCGAGAAAAGCGCCAAAAGGTAACAGGCTTTTTAAACTTTGTTTTGGGTTGTTTTTGGGCGATGACGTTGGCGTAGGTCTAGATGAAATATTATGGCTCATGAATAGGATCTTTTTAGTTATTATTATATTCAAACTAAACAATAACTGTATTTTGTGGAATGTCTATATTGAATAGTATTATATGGTGTTAATATCACTTGTCAATCTAGACGTCTAGAAGTTCGTTTTTATTTTTCAATAGCTGTTTATTGCACAAGGAGACTACTTGTGGGGCTAATACTACTGAACTCATGCTTAACTCATGCTTAACTCATGCTTAACTCATGTTTAAGTTAAGCTCTGTTTGCTTAGTTAAAGCTCAGGAAGCTTAGTTAAAAATAGTGAGAGCAATCGATGAACATCAGGTGAGTTGCTTGCTAGTTTGATAAGCAAAAAAATCCCTACTGGTTTTCGCTAGCAGAGATTATCCAATATGGCTCAAGTCTTGATATTATTTTCTCGCTTGTTAAACAGGCGAGTTAACACCATGCTCACAACAGCTCATATTTTATTTTGGTAACTCAGATGTGAGTACCCAATAGTAGTTTAATTCCTTCATTTTTTTTGAAAAGTCTTCAAATTTTAGGGGTTTAGTAATATAGCCACTAGCACCTAAACGATAACACTCTTTTATTTCTGGCGCCGTTTTTGAGGTACTGATCATCACAACAGGAATACTGCACAGGTCATCGTCGGCTTTCATTATTTTTAGCGTTTCAATACCGCCTTGTCTAGGCATTCTAATATCTAAAAAAACAATATCTGGACGGGTAAATTTACTCTTGTCCTCATAAGGTGTTGCGTTTTTTAGATAAGCAATAGCCTGCTCACCGTCCATGACATGTGCTATGGCATTTTTAATATTAAAATCGTTGAAAGCATCTATCATCAGCTCTGCATGATCGATATTGTCTTCTACCATTAATGCCGAAATAGGTTTAAAATTATCCACACTTGTCTCCTTGTTGGTTTGGGCTTTTTTAAGATAAGTTAGCCCATGGTTGATACGTGAAACATGAGTCTTTTTATACTTCTTTTTTTAATTTAAGGGTAAATTTACTGCCTACGCCTAATGCTGAGTCTGCTTCTATGCTGCCATCGTGGTGTGCAACGATGCGCTTAACGATACTTAAGCCTAAGCCAGAGCCTGAAAATTTCTTACCATTAGCCAGTCGATTAAACGGCGAAAATATATTTTGGGCGTGTATTGGATCAAATCCAATGCCATTGTCCTGTAAAATAATATCAATATAATTACCATTATCTTGCATGGTTATGTCGATAATTGGCCGGTTATTATTGAACTTTATGCTGTTAGCGATAAGATTTTGGAACAGTAGTTGCAACAACGCAGGGTTGCCTGAAATGGTCGCAAGTTCGTTTGGCATATTAACTTCAAAATCAATTTGCAGGGCGCTTTTTAGGAACGCCACTACTTTTTTGACGACCAACTCCAAACAGACCTTTTCAAAGCTCTGGTTTACATAGCCAACCGATAAGTAACTTTGCAAGTCAGAGACTAAGTTTTGTACTTCTGAGGTACTTGTTTCAAGATAATCAAACCATTGCAATTCATCTGCTGTGCAACTGGTTCTCTCCATCAAATCTGACTTTAACGCTCTGGATACACCTTTAATACGGTTAATGTGGCCATTGAAATCGTGCGATAAACTGTCACAGAATACTTGCATGTCTTGATTATATCCAGTGGCTTCTTGTTGGTGTCTGAAACGTTCAATAGCATACTGGCATGTTTTGTAGAGTAATTGTGCTGTCAGTTCGTCTTTAGATAGATAGTCTTGCACGCCCTTGTGCAGCAGGTTTTGGGCTATTTCAATACTGTGTAGTGAGGTTAATGTTACCATGGGCAATGGATGGGTTTGTGAACTTAACCACTCTACTGTTTGTGCTATTGTTGAGTCAGGAAGCTGTAAGTCGCACAAGCAAATATCAAAGTGCTCAGAAAATAGCAATGATTTTCCAGCGGCTAAAGTGTCAGCTCGAACAACTTGAGCCTGTATTGCTGTAATAGACGCAAACGCATCTTCAATAATCTCAAAATGATCGGGGTTATCTTCTATTACTATCACTTTCATATTAGGTGTTATCCGTGGTCATTAATCTAAATATCTTGTACATAATTTAAACACGAAATGTTTACAATTTATATACAAAATATACACATGCAAAGCGATTTATATATAAAATATTCTTAGACATTATCAACTTATATTGATAATGTAAATGCATATCACAACGAGAAATTTGTGTGAAATAGGCATTGAGCGATCTAAAGTACTACCCGTAATGGATCAGAATATATTTTTGCGTATTTAGCCAAAGGCAGCTTTAATTTTGAAAAAAAAGCTTTCAATACACGCTTAATATGATCTGATTTTGCAAAAGTTTTAAATAGCCGGATTAATAGCTTTTAAAGCCAATATACATACAGGGATGAGATCAAAAATGAAAATATTAATTGTTGATGATGACGAAATCGATATAGCGATCGTTAAAAGAGCGCTAACCTCTTCTTTGAAAAATAATTACCAAGTGAAATACGCCGACTCTGTTGCCAGCGGTCTTGCGATGATAGATGCCGAACCCTTCGACATTATTTTGCTGGATTATCACATGCCTGAAGTTAATGGCATTGAAATGATTATTGAAATACGCTCCCGGCCAAATTTAGGCAATACAGCCATCATTGTTATCAGTGCAGCGCAAGGCTCAGCAATCGCGCTTAATTGCATTGAAGCGGGTGCCCAAGACTTTATCCCCAAAAGTGATGTTTCCTATATTAAACTCCATCAAGCGATTATTCATTCGACCAAGCGCTTTGAGATGGAGCAAAGAATGCACCAAAGCTACCTAGCCGTAAAAAATATGGCGGAAAAAGACCAGTTAACTGGCTTGCAGAACCGTTATTATTTTGATGAGACGCTTAAATTCATGATTGCCAATAGCAAACGACTGAAGGTCTCAGTGGGTATGTTAGCGCTGGATTTAGACAACTTTAAGTACGTCAATGATACCTTGGGTCATGATGCAGGAGACCAATTATTGGTTGAATGGGTTGCTCGAGCCAAAAAATATCTCCGAGATAACGATGGCTTTGCACGACTCGGTGGTGACGAATTTGCTATCACCTTGGCGAATATACATTCGGTTGAAGAAGTTAACATGATTGGCAATCGCATTTTAAAGTCAGTACAAGAACCTTTCTATATTGATGGTCAACGCATTAATTGCACGGTAAGTATTGGCGCCGCTTTGTATCCTAATGATGCTGAGAGCCGTCATCAATTGGTCAAGTGTGCTGATATCGCTATGTACCGAGCAAAGCAAAACGGTAAAAACTCATTACGCTTTTATCAGTCACATTATCAGGATGAGCTCAACCGTCGCTACTTAATCCAAAGTGAGATCAGCGATATTCTCAGAGACTCTTCGTTCAGGTTATTCTATCAACCGGTTTTTTCTGCCCATAACGAAAAAATACAAGGTGTCGAAGCGCTGATTAGATGGCCTGATACACCCAAATTTTATACACCCGATGAGTTTATTCCTATTGCAGAGGAAACACGTTTAATTCATGACTTAGGACAGTGGGTTATTAATGCTGCTTTAACTGACTTAGCCTTATGGCAAAAGCGTTTTGATCCTAACTTTACCATGGCCATTAACATTTCAGCGCTGCAATTGCAGGATGAGCAATTGACGCAAAAAATTAAAAATAAAACCCAAGAGCATGGGGTCTCTCCCGATACCATTACCTTAGAAATTACGGAAACAGCATTACTCGCCGATGACCAGGTGACGCGAGATACATTGCATTCACTTTCATCACTTGGCTTTAAAATTGCCTTGGACGATTTTGGCATGGGATTTTCCTCCATCGCCCATTTAAACAATTTTCCGATTGACGTGGTTAAACTGGATAAATCACTACAGAAAAATGAATCGGATACTAACAATAAAAAATGTTTGTTGGAAGCGGTCACCCAGATGCTGAAGTTACTCAGTTTTACCGTTGTTGCCGAGGGGGTTGAAACAGCCAGCCAGTTGGCCTTATGCCATAAGTTGAAAATTGACAAAATACAAGGTTACTTACTCGGTCGGCCTATGCCAGCGGATTTGTTAGAGGCAAAGTTACTTGAACAAAGTTAATCCCCCAAGCGGCGCTTTATTAGCTGCCGCAATATTAAGTATACAAGCCAATACTAAACCGAGTGAGCTAAAAAGATGAAGTCAGCGGCAATACCCAATAATGAATTGGCTCGTTTAACCGCTTTGGATGAGTATAACATCTTAGATACGCTAGCAGAGCAGGCTTATGATCAGCTAACCGAGCTAGCGTCTAGTGTTTGTGGCACCCCCATTGCTTTGATTTCTTTAATTGATGAGCAGCGACAATGGTTTAAGTCTCATCACGGGCTTGACACGCAAGAAACCCCACGCGAGATTGCTTTTTGCTCGCATGCTATTCACCATAATGAATTATTTGAAATACCAGACAGCCGCAAAGACCAGCGTTTTCATGATAACCCTTTAGTGACTGGGCCTACTCAAGTCATTTTTTATGCCGGAGCCCCGCTAGTAACACCCAGTGGCCTGCGATTAGGCACCTTGTGTGTTATCGACCATAAACCATCTTCCTTGACTACACGACAAAAAAGGCAGTTGATCATTATTGCCCAACAAGTGGTTACGCAATTAGAACTGAGAAAAGCGGGGCGAATTCAACATGATCTTTTAGCGCAATCACGGTCATTAGAACAATCGCTGTTATTAACTAAAAGCTTAGAAGCAAAAAACAAAGAGCTAGAGAAGTTTGTCTATACGGTATCCCATGACTTGAAATCGCCTTTGGTGACCATCAACGGTTTCACCAGTATGTTAGCCAAAGAGTTATCAGCTCATACCACGGAAAAGCAGAAACATCGTTTTCAAAGAATACTTGAAAATTTGACTCATATGGGGGATTTGTTGACTAATTTATTAGCGCTTTCAAGAGTGATGAAAGCTGAGATTAGCACAGCGCCGATTGATCTAACAACGCTGATTGAGCAAAATTGGCAAAGATTGATGACAGGGTACAAAGAGGTCAAGGTTGAATTGGTTCTAACCAAGCCGCTGCACGCCATCTGTGCCAATCAAACCCTGTTGTCTCAATGCATTGATAATTTGTTAAGCAATGCCATTCGGTATCGAAGTGCTGAGCAGGATTTAAAATTAAAAATTCACACCGAAGAGTTGGAAACTTCAGTCTCTTTGTTTATTAGTGACAATGGCATAGGCATAGCAAAAAGCGATCAAAAACGTGTTTTTAATGTCTTTGAGCAAATTAATTCATGCCAAGGCACAGGTATTGGTTTGAGTCTAGTTAAGGCCGCCATGGAAAAACATAACGGCTTGGTAAGCCTAGTGTCTGAATTAGGTCAGGGTAGTTGCTTTGAACTGCGTTTCCCTAAAGCGTGAAGCACTATCATTTTTACTATTAACAATAACAATCACAATCAATTAAACACGCCATAAAAGGAATGCAGATGAACGAATGGTTGCAACAATTCGCTAACCCCAATTTTATGCCTCACGGACACTGTTACCTTTGGCGACCTGACATATTATGGACCCACGTGACAGCCGATATCACCATTGGTGTTGCGTATTATCTGATCACCCTTATTATCGGGATATTGCTCTATAAACGCAAAGAAAGCGTGCCACACAAAGACATATTTGCCTTATTTATGGCGTTTATTTTCTTTTGTGGTACCACACATTTTGTGGCGATTTATGTCACTTGGTATCCCGCTTATGAATATCAAGGTTGGATAAAAGCACTGACCGCTTTTACCTCCATTTTAACCGCGATTGTCTTGGCGCCCAAACTACCTCAGCTTATTCGATTACCCGGTGTGGAAGTTAAATACCATAGCGCTATGGCAGAGCTTGAAGCGATAAAACAAAAAAACAAGCAAATGAGCTCAGTTTATTCAGTCACACTTGACCGAGAGGATCGGATACTTGAGTTGAAAAAAGAGGTGAATGCGCTGATGAGCGAACTCGATCGAGCACAGAGCTACGATGTTTAAAGAAAAAAATACCTATGTTAACGTTTTTTATGCAAAACCGTTATTGTCAGGAGTCTAAATGAATACCAAAAATGCTGTACTGACTACCTTGCTGCTGTTTTTTATCACACTTGAAGTGCTAATTGCCTTGGATTATAAGTCAAAACAAAAAGAGTTAAATCAAAAGCGTGTTGCGATTTATGCCCAGATCAGTGAACTTAAAAACCAGATTGGCTACGTCGGTTTAATTGATAATTTTAAAAATGCTATTTTGCGCACCGAAGATAGCCACCATATCGACAAAGCCTCGGAAAATTTACGTGTCGCTACCATTCAATTGCATAAGATTGAGCACCAAGGTGGGTTAATCCTTGGCGAGCTGAAAATGCCAGCGACTAGGGATATGCTGACAGCTTACAGAGAACGCTTAACCTTGCTGCCTAGTTTACTTGATAACAATACCAACGTTCGTGAACTTGGTCATTATCTGCGTTACAACGATGAACCGTCTCATTTGGAAATAGAAGCGATATACCAGAAAATTTCTGTCTTATTTGCCAGCAAGTTGTTGGATTTACTTGATCAAAAATTTAAGTTGGGTTTATTAGTGATGGTTGCCTTGTTACTCACCTTAGTGGCTATAATCCGATTTTTCTTCAAAAAGCAACAAGAAGCACTCGAGCTAAGTAAGGCGCTAAATGTCAAAATGGAAAGTAACGAAATTGATATGGCACGTTCACAAACCATTTTATTGAGTGTGATGCAAGATGTGGAAAAAGAAAAACGTCAGGCCACCACACTTAATAAAAAATTAATCAATAAGAACAAACAGATGGAGCAGTTCATTTACACCGTGTCTCATGATCTTAAATCACCTTTAGTTACCATTGCAGCATTCAGCCAAAAGTTGCAAACAGAACTTGTTGATACCTTGACAGAAAAGCAAAGCTATAGGTTGAGCCGCATTATACAAAATGCTGATAACATGGAACTACTATTAGCCGATTTACTCGACTTATCTCGCATTGTACAACAAGCTATTACTACCGCTAATGTCAATGTTAACCTGGTGATTGAACAGCAGTGTCTTGCTTTAGAAGCAGCTATTGCAGAAGCGAGTGCGAGAATCAATATTGCTAAAAATTTAGATACTGTGAGTGCGAATGAGCGCTTACTGTCTGAAGGAATATTAAATTTGTTAAGTAACGCACTACGTTACTTAGATCCTGCCCGGCCTTTAATTATTGAGATATTTACCACAAAAACGTCGACTGCAACCACCCTTCATATCAAGGACAATGGCATAGGTATTGACCCAAAATATCACAAAATAATTTTTGGCCTATTTGAAAGGTTATCCACTATAAAAGGCAGTGGGGTTGGCTTGACGATCGTGAAAACCATTATGGATAAGCATAATGGGCGGGTGTTAGTTGACTCTCAACTGGGCGAAGGATGTTGTTTTTCTCTTGAATTTCCTAATGTTGCGCAAAATACAAATACAAATACAAATACAAATACCATAGCTAGCTGAAAATTTCTCATGAGTTTTTGATCATCAAGCAGCAATGAATAGTCTGAATAATAACGTAAATTTATTAAGTCATATCTTGCTGAATATTCACTTTAGCGCCTGTTTATTTGGTAAATAGAGTATCGCGTTCCACCTTAGCTTTGTACTCGATGAAATTATTAACTCTTAACTCTTAATTATCAATATAAAAACTCTTTAAGTTAATGTTTTTGTTGTATAAAAAACTTTAATGCTAGAAAGCCTTTAACTCATGTCGTTAAAGGCTTTCTAGCATTTATTTAAGGTATTATGGTGTTAAGTTATGCTACGTCTTTTTCGACAAATGTTGATCAGCCCTTTAGTTGAGCCATCCATATCTAAAGGTATATCAATATTTGAAAGCTTACTAAATATGTCATTACCGAGTGCTTTGCCTAATTCTACACCCCATTGATCAAATGAGTTTATTTGCCAGATAACGCCTTGAACAAATACTTTATGCTCGTACAGGGCAATTAAGCTACCTAAAGCTTTAGGGGTTAATTTGGGCATTAAAATAGTATTACTGGGTTTATTGCCTTTCATGACTTTATGAGATGATAAGTAACTTATCTCATCGGTGCTGCATTTTGCTTTGGTCATAGCGGCAATAACTTGTTCTTCAGTTTGACCTTCCATTAACGCTTGGCTTTGTCCCAAACAGTTGGCAATTAACATGTCATGATGATCTGAAATATCAACATGAGGGTTAAGCGGGAGAATAAAGTCGACCGGTATCGGCGTTTTACTTTGATGAATTAACTGATGAAAAGAATGCTGTCCATTGGTTCCTTCACTACCCCAAATAATAGGGCCGGTATCGTAGTTGGTTTCTTTATTATCTAAGTTGACCGATTTACCGTTACTTTCCATATCCAGTTGTTGTATGTATGCCGGTAAACCACGTAAATAGTGGTAGTAGGGCAATAATACTTGCGATTGTGCACCATGGAAATTTCTATACCAAATACCTAGTAGCGCCATAATTACCGGCATATTTTCTTCAAATGGTGCTTGTCTAAAATGTTCATCCATTTCAAAGGCGCCATGTAAAAACGCTAAGTAGTTATCAAAGCCAATACCCATAGCAAGCGGTAAACCAATGGCTGACCAAATAGAGTATCGCCCACCGACCCAATCCCACATGGGGAAGATATTTTTTTCACTGATACCAAAACTTTTAGCGGCTGCAATATTAGCCGATACACAAGCAAAGTTATGTTGAATATCACTGAATTTAGCTTGTTTTAAAAACCATTCTTTTGCCGTTTCAGTATTTCTTAGGGTTTCTTGGGTGGTTAATGTTTTTGATGAGGTGATCACCAAAGTTGTTGCTGGATCTAAACCCGACAGCACATCATGAATATGACAACCATCCACATTGGCGACATAATGTACATTCAAGTGTTTTTGACGATATGGCTTTAAGGCTTCAGACATAATTTTAGGCCCTAAAAATGAGCCGCCAATGCCAATAGCAACAATATCTTTAAAAGCCTTGCCGCTATAACCTTTGGTAACGCCCGATGAAACATCATTCACAAAGCCTTTGATTTTTTCTAAGGTGTCATTGACCAAGGGCATAATATTCTCGCCATCAACATAAACCGGCTCATTAGAAAAATTACGTAGGGCAGTATGTAACACTGGGCGATTTTCAGTGGTATTTATTGGTGCGCCGGAAAACATTTTTTCTATTTTTTCATCAACACCGCACTGTTTCGCCAAATCAACAAGTAAGTCCTTTGTTTCTGGCACCAAATGATTTTTGGAGTAATCTAAGGTTAATCCTGATGCGGTTATGGTGAATTTATCAAAGCGTTCAGGGTCAATACGAAATAAAGATTTTAAGTGTATTATTTTACTGTCTAAATAATGAATTTGTAAGTTTTGCCATGCCAGGGAATTAGTTAACATGTGTAATAAGCCTTTCTAATAAAATGTAAGTTTTTTTAAATGGAGTCGCGAGCAAGAAATGACTTTTGCCTAACGATAACAGTGTTATCTATTCAATGTTAGTGCTATTGGCTTTCACAAGCCAAAGCGCTAATCTAATTTACTGCGCACGAACTTAATGAGTCTGTGGTTGGCAACCTATTTTTGAGACGTTAATAGCAGCCGGCAAAGCGCCAAATCTTAAGGCTTAAGCTTAATCTGCTTAAGGACGCTTTATTTAAGCAAAGCTTTTATCTTAAAGTAAAAAGGCTAGAGAGCTTAAGCGTGAATTTGCTGTTATGCCTAGCGTTGCAATATTGACTTGAGAGCATACTATTTACAGGCCATCTTTAGATGACAAGATTAATTGAAAAATCTAATTGAAAAACCTAGGTGTCATCATTTAGTTGGATTGAACATTATTAATGCTAGCGAGTTATATTGAATAAAGTGTACTTTTGCCACTATTTTCAAGCTTAAGCGCCTGACCATTTTAATTTCGCCATGGTAAACTTGAGCATAATTTATCGTATAGAAGGAAGAGTAATGCATTTTGTTATCGTGGGTTGTGGTGCTGTGGGTGGTTATTTTGGTGGCCGTTTAGCGCAGCATGGCGAAAATGTTACCTTTGTTGCCCGTGGCCAGCAATTTCAAAGCATGCAAACCTCGGGCTTAACCATTAAAAGTATTGAAGGCGATGTGCAGCTTGATCAGGTTAATGTGGTTAATGCACAAAGCCTAACGGCAGACACTTTGCCAACGCCTGCCGATGTTATTTTTCTCTGTGTAAAGTCGTTTCAGTTACCGGCGGCAATTGCCCAAATAAAAGCTCTGATTTCACCTCACACGCGAGTAATACCCTTATTAAACGGTGTTAATGCTGTTGATGTTATGCAAGAGCACGGTATTGCTTTAGAAAATATTTTTGGTGGTTTAGCAAAAATTATTGCTGAGAAAACGGCTGATGGCGTGATAAATCATACCGGAGCAAAGCCTCATATCACCTTAGGCGCTTTTAGTGATGAAGTGTTAGTGGACTCAAGAGTTGAACAAGTTAATGAAGTAAAAGCTGCTCAAGTTAAGGCAGAAGTAACAGAGCGGCTTAGTGCGATAGCGAAATGTTTTAAATTAGCGGGTGTTAGCGTCGGGGTAACCAGTGATATTAAGCTGGCATTATGGCGAAAATTTATACTTGTTGCTGCTTGGGGGGCATTGGCTTCGGCAAGACAATTGAACTTGGGCGAAATTCGAGCACAAAGCCATATTATCTTTTTATTAGAACGTATTGTTAATGAATATGCCGATATTGCGCGCAAAGCAGGGGTAAAGCTTGGCGATAAGCATATAAAAGAAACCTTAAGTTTTTTATCACGCTTACCTGATAGTAGCGAAACATCAATGCAACGAGATTTGGCCGCTGGACAGCATTCAGAGTTTGATGTGTTAATAGCTTATCCTATGACCTTAGTGACAGAATTTAATCTCTCAGTTCCCGTGTTAACTCAGTGTTACCAGAAAATAATGTCAGGTTCGCCATAGTGAAGTGAGGTTGCTAGTGATGAGTTCTCTAGCAGGATTAAGGTTAAAAAATTATAATAAATAACAAATTCACCCGTGCTAGCACTACAGAGAAGGTTAAATTTATGCTATTGTATCGGCGAATTTTTATCGTATCAATTAAGTGAAGATTAAATAATGTCTGAAAATAAACTTGAATCAATCGAACAACGCGTAAGTTATGGTGTAGGTCGTCAACTAGGTGACCAACTACGTAACAATCCTTTTAAAGATTTTGACGTATCTGCTGTGCAAGCTGGTTTAGCTGATGCAATTGCTAATACTGCAAGCCAAGTATCTGACGAAGCACTTAATGAAGCATTTGGTGTTGTATCACAAAAGATGCAAGAGCTAGAGCAAGCAGAAGCTAAAGAAAAGTCAGCTGAAGGCGAAGCTTTCTTAGCAGAAAATGCAAAACGTGAAGAAGTAACAATAACTGAATCAGGTTTGCAATACGAAGTAATAGCAACAGGTGAAGGCGAAAAGCCAACAGCTGCTAGCACAGTTCGTGTGCATTACCACGGTACATTTAGCAATGGCGATATCTTTGATAGCTCTGTTGATCGTGGCCAACCTGCTGAATTTCCAATTAACGGCGTTATTGCTGGTTGGACTGAAGCATTACAATTAATGGCTGAAGGTTCAAAATGGCGTTTATATGTGCCTTACGGTTTAGCTTACGGTGAGCGTGGCTCTCAAGGTGCAATTCCTCCGTATGCTACCTTGGTATTCGACGTTGAGTTATTAGCGATTATTAGCTAAGTAAACTATTTTTTAAAAGCCCTCAAATGAGGGCTTTTTTATAAGTATAATTTATATAAAGTAAATCCAGTTTGAGTTATATATCACTGATGCATAAATCAGCTATCGAACAATTTTTCCAGCGCTACCTAACGGCGTTTCATCAGCAAAACATGTCAGATATGCAACAATGCTATCAGTTGCCTTGTACTATGCATACGCCCGATAAAGTGGTATTAATTGCGAGTGATAAAGTATTTGAACAAGAATTTTTAGATATATTTACCGTACTAAGTCATGCAGAGATAAAGCGTTTTGTCGCCTTAAAAGCCAGCTTTAGTCAGTTGAGTGAAAACCTGATACTGGCTTGTGTTGATTGGCAGTTTATTGGCCCTAAGGCCGAAGTTTTTACCGATTTTTCAGCATTTTACCATCTAGCTTTGAGCGAAGGCCAATGGCGAATTTTTAATGTAGTGTCACAAGACCTTAGCCAATCAGTTGATTTAAAACACGCTTTTAATATTTTTTATAATAAAGTATAGAACACCCCTTATAACATTACCGAGTAGGAAGACGTTGTCATGAAAGTGAAAGTAGCGATTTTAGGCTGTAGTGGGCGCATGGGCCGAAATTTAATACAAGCGGCTATTGAGCACAAATCAGTTGAACTTGTAGGTGGCAGTGTTCGTGTGGGTTCATCATTTGAAAATTTTGATTTAGGTGAAATCGCTGGTATTGGTGCGATTGGTCAAAAAACAACGACAGACTATAAAGCCTTGTTGGCTGCTGATGTGTTAATTGATTTTACCTCGATTGAAGCTACGCTTGAGCATCTTGACTGGTGTCAGCAACACAACAAAGCCTTGGTCATTGGCACAACAGGTTTTTCTGATCAGCAAGTAGAAACGATCAAAATGGCAGGTAATAACATAGCCGTTATTTTGGCACCTAATACCAGTGTTGGTGTAAATTTATTATTCAAGTTGCTTGAAGTCACTGCCAAAGCGATTGGCAAGCATACTGATATAGAAATTTTTGAAGCACATCATAGATTTAAGAAAGATGCACCATCAGGCACAGCAGTGAAAATGGGCCAAGTTATTGCTGATACCTTAGGCCGAGACCTCAATAAAGTAGCCGTGTATGGCCGAGAAGGTATTACGGCAGAGCGCAGCCGAGAAACTATTGGCTTTGCTACCGTAAGGGCGGGTGATATTGTCGGTGAACATACCGCTTATTTTGCTGATATTGGTGAGCGTATTGAGTTGACTCACAAAGCAAGTTCAAGAATGACTTTTGCTTTAGGCGCAATGCGGGCGGCGTTTTGGTTAAGCGAAGCTCATGCTGGATTTTATGATATGCAAGATGTTTTGGGTTTTAAAGATAACTAAAATCCTAAAGTGATTTAGCCAAATACTAGCAGATTAATTTGTGCTATTTTCGGGTTAATTTTATAGAAAAGTGTTGTTTTTGGCGTCTTTACATCAATAACGTCAAAAACAGAGAGTTTTTACAATTATTACTAGACGAAAGACGCTTACAAGCGTATTATAAGTGGATTTTGTCAAAAATTTACTGTTCATGACGAACGGGTTAATATTTTTGACATTTTTTGTGCGTATCGCTTTTTATCGTTAATGGTTAAATTCTTAGTTATTTTACCATTAATTTTCTTTCTTCTTAACGGAGGTTACATTGACTAAATCTGCCATTTTAGTGCTTGAAGACGGCACTGTATTTAAGGGCACCGCTATCGGTGCAGAAGGGGCTGCTGTTGGTGAAGTAGTATTCAATACTTCAATGACAGGCTACCAAGAAATTTTGACAGATCCCTCTTATGCAGAGCAAATTGTTACCCTTACCTATCCACATATAGGTAACACAGGTACCAATAGCGAAGATGAAGAGTCTGACACTATTTGGGCAAAAGGTTTAGTAATTCGTGACTTACCACTATTAGCGAGTAATTTTCGCAGTGAACAAAGTTTAGGTGACTACCTAAAAGCGAAAAATATTTTAGGCATTGCCGATATCGACACCCGTAAACTAACGCGCATTCTACGTGAGAAAGGCGCACAAAACGGTTGCATAATCGCGGGTGACTTAGTTGACGCCAGTGCAGAAGAAGCCAAGGCGCTAGCACAAGCACAAAGCTTTCCTGGCCTTAAAGGTATGGACTTAGCCAAAGTTGTTTCTACTACAACAGCTTACCAATGGCATGAAGGGAGTTGGGAACTAGGCAAGGGCCATAGTTCTTTTCAAGATAAGCCTGAAAAACTGCCATTTCATGTCGTTGCTTACGATTTCGGTGCTAAACGTAATATTTTACGTATGTTAGTAGACCGCGGCTGTAAAATAACGGTAGTACCGGCGCAAACTTCTGCTGAAGAAGTATTAGCCATGAAGCCCGATGGTATTTTCTTATCAAATGGCCCTGGTGACCCAGAGCCGTGTGACTATGCTATTACAGCAATCAAAAAATTCTTAACAACAGATATTCCAGTGTTTGGTATTTGTTTAGGCCATCAATTACTGGCGTTAGCCAGCGGTGCTAAAACGGTTAAAATGAAATTTGGCCATCATGGTGGAAATCACCCGGTTAAAGACTTTGCGCGAAATATTGTCATGATCACAGCGCAAAATCATGGTTTTGCTGTTGATGAAAATAGCTTGCCTGAAAACTTGAAAGTAACCCATAGCTCATTATTTGATGGTTCAATTCAAGGTATTCATCGTACAGATAAAGCTGCATTTAGTTTTCAAGGTCATCCTGAAGCTAGCCCTGGCCCTGCAGATGCCGCACCATTGTTCGATCATTTTATCGATTTAATCGTTGCTGCTAAAAAAGCGTAGACCCTAGACAAGAGAAGAGAGAATATAAAATGCCAAAACGTACTGACCTAAAAAGTATCTTGATCTTGGGCGCGGGTCCAATTGTAATTGGTCAAGCATGTGAATTTGATTATTCAGGTGCACAAGCCTGTAAAGCACTTCGCGAAGAAGGCTACCGAGTTATTTTAGTTAACTCAAATCCTGCCACCATTATGACTGACCCAGAAATGGCCGATGCAACTTACATCGAACCTATTCATTGGGAAGTTGTTCGCAAAATTATTGAAAAAGAACGTCCTTGCGCTGTATTACCGACCATGGGTGGTCAAACGGCGTTGAACTGTGCTTTAGAGCTTGAAGCAAAAGGCGTATTGAAAGAATTTAACGTTGAGATGATTGGCGCAACAGCTGATGCGATTGATAAAGCAGAAGATCGCTCTCGTTTTGACAAAGCCATGAAAGCAATTGGTTTAGACACACCAAATGCTGAAATTGTACATACGATTGAAGAAGCACACGCCGCCAGTAAAATTTTAGGTTTCCCTTGTATCATTCGTCCTTCATTTACTATGGGTGGCACGGGTGGTGGTATTGCTTATAATATCGAAGAGTTCACTGAAATATGTACGCGTGGCTTAGACCTTTCTCCAACGTCAGAATTACTGATTGATGAATCATTAATTGGTTGGAAAGAATATGAAATGGAAGTGGTTCGCGACAAAAATGATAACTGCATCATTATTTGTTCGATTGAAAACTTTGACCCTATGGGTATTCACACCGGTGATTCTATTACGGTTGCTCCTGCGCAAACGCTAACCGATAAAGAATACCAAATCATGCGTAATGCCTCGATTGCGGTATTACGTGAAATTGGTGTTGAAACCGGTGGCTCAAACGTACAATTTGGTATTTGTCCTGAGACTGGCCGCATGGTTATTATTGAGATGAATCCTCGTGTTTCTCGTTCATCAGCACTTGCTTCAAAAGCAACGGGTTTCCCTATTGCAAAAATTGCTGCAAAATTAGCCGTAGGTTATACGCTTGACGAGTTAACTAACGATATTACTGGCGGCGCAACACCAGCGTCATTTGAGCCGACTATCGATTATGTTGTGACTAAGATCCCACGTTTTAACTTTGAAAAATTTGCGGGTTGTGAAGACAGATTAACCACTCAAATGAAATCAGTTGGCGAAGTTATGTCAATTGGTCGTAATCAGCAAGAATCACTTCAAAAAGCATTACGTGGCTTAGAAGTTGGCGTGAATGGTTTTGACTCTATGGTTGATGTCACTCAACCGGGTGCTAAAACTAAAATCATGCATGAGCTTCAAGAAGCGGGCGCTGACCGTATTTGGTATATTGCTGACGCGTTTCGTTTAGGCTTAACGGTTGACGACATTTACCGCTTAACTATGATTGACCGTTGGTTCCTCATTCAAATTGAAGATATTGTTTTAGAAGAAGCAAAAGTCGCTGAAGGCGGTTTAAAAGTATTAACAGCCGATTATTTACGTAAATTAAAACGTAAAGGTTTTGCTGATTCTCGTCTTGCTGATTTAATTGGTGTTGCTGAAGCTGAAGTGCGTAAGAAGCGTCATAAAGCTAATATTTTTCCAGTATACAAACGTGTTGATACTTGTGCGGCTGAATTTAGTTCAGACACCGCATATATGTACTCAACCTACGATGAAGAGTGTGAAGCAAATCCGACAGATAAAGAATCAATCATGATCTTAGGTGGCGGTCCAAATCGCATCGGTCAAGGTATTGAATTTGATTATTGTTGTGTTCATGCGGCATTAGCATTACGTGAAGATGGTTATGAAACCATTATGGTGAATTGTAATCCTGAAACAGTTTCAACAGATTACGACACATCAGACCGTTTATATTTTGAATCTATCACTTTTGAAGATGTTTTAGAAATTGTTCGCATTGAAAAACCTAAAGGTGTCATCGTGCAATATGGTGGTCAAACACCACTTAAATTAGCACGTGCTTTAGAAGCAGCTGGTGTACCCATTATCGGTACATCTCCTGATGCTATCGATAGAGCAGAAGATAGAGAGCGTTTCCAACAAGCTGTAGACCGTTTAGGTTTATTACAACCTGAAAATGCTACGGTAACGTCACTAGAAGAGGCAATGGCTAAAGCAGAAGCAATAGGCTTCCCACTTGTTGTTCGTCCATCTTATGTATTAGGTGGTCGTGCAATGGAAATTGTTTATGACCTAGATGATTTACGTCGTTATATGACAGAAGCTGTTAGCGTTTCAAATGACTCGCCAGTATTACTTGATCATTTCCTTGATGATGCGATTGAAGTTGATATTGACCTTGTTTGTGATGGTACCGATGTAGTTATTGGCGGCATTATGCAACATATTGAGCAAGCAGGTGTTCACTCGGGTGATTCTGCATGTTCATTACCGGCATATAGTTTAAGTCAAGAAGTACAAGATGTTATGCGTCAGCAAGTGACTGACTTAGCTTTTGAACTCGGTGTTATTGGTTTAATGAATACGCAAATGGCCGTAAAGGATAACGAAGTTTACATCATTGAAGTCAATCCTCGTGCTGCTCGTACCATTCCATTCGTTTCAAAAGCGACAGCAGTGCCTCTAGCGAAAGTGGGTGCCCGTGTTATGGCTGGCAGAACATTGAAAGAGCAAGGGATCACTAAAGAAATTATTCCTCCATACTTTTCTGTCAAAGAAGTTGTTATTCCGTTTAACAAATTTCATGGTAGCGATCCTTTAGTAGGGCCTGAAATGCGCTCTACGGGCGAAGTAATGGGTGTGGGTAATACGTTTGAAGAAGCGTACGCAAAAGCTTGTTTAGGTGCTGGTGTTTCTGTACCTAAATCGGGTCGCGCGTTAATTTCTGTTCGTAATAGTGATAAAGTACGTGTAGTTGAATTAGCAAAACAATTGGTTGCTTTAGGATACGACGTGGATGCTACTCATGGCACTGCAGTGATATTAGGTGAAGCTAATATTCCTTGTCGCCTGGTGAATAAAGTGCAAGAAGGTCGACCGCATATTCTTGATAGAATCAAAAATGGTGAATATAACTACATTATTAACACCACAGAAGGTCGTAAAGCGATTGAAGATTCTAAAGTCTTGCGTGGTGGTGCTTTACGTTACAAAGTCGCATATACTACAACCTTGAACGCTGCATTTGCCGTTTGCCAATCGCATGCTGCAGATGATCGTAATACCGTAACTTCAATACAAGAGTTACATAAACGCTGCAAATAAACGGCTAAACAATGAATTTGCTCATGGTGTGAAAACATGAATACAGAGCAAATTCATTTTAAACTTTATTTAAGCGAATTATTTTCTAAAGGTGGTTAACCTACTCATAGTAGTTAGGGTAAGCCGCCTTTCTTGCTAGAAAAAGAAGAGTGAAATGACAAAATACCCAATGACACTTCTTGGTGCTGAACAGTTAAAAGAAGAATTAAGAATTTTAAAAACAGAAAGGCGCCCACGTATAGTCAAAGATATTGCTACTGCTCGTGAGCATGGTGACTTAAAAGAAAATGCTGAGTACCATGCGGCGAAAGAAGAACAAGGTTTCTGTGAAGGTCGCATTCAAGATATTGAAGGCAGGTTATGTAACGCACAAGTCATTGACGTAACAAAAATCCCTAATACCGGCAAAGTTATTTTTGGCACAACAGTGAAGCTGCTTAATCTTGATACTGACGTTGAAGTGACTTACAAAATAGTGGGTGACGATGAAGCGGACTTTAAAACTGGACGTATCTCATTAAACTCGCCAATTGCTCGCGGTTTAATTGGTAAAGTAGTTGATAGTGAAATTGAAATTACTACACCGGGTGGCGTGGTTGAATATGAAATTATTTCGGTAGACCACCTTTAGCATTTATGGTCATTTAACCTTATTTGACATGAGTTATCTATGTTAAATGAAAACTATGTTAAATGGTTAAATGGTTAAATGAAAAGCAAACCCACTTAATAGCAGATAAGTGGGTTTAAGGTGATTAAAACCAGTGGCATTAATTTATTATATGTTACTGGTTTTTTTGCGCTAGACAAACATTGTTATGATCGCAACTAATCGCTTTAACATTATTGTAGCCGATGCGTTGCAACTGCTCAGCAGCCAATGTAGCGCGACCACCAGAAGCGCAATGGAGATAAATTTCCATATCCGCGTTAGTACAATATTTAGCAATGTTCATCTCTAATACACCACGTGGAATGTTTATTGAATTTGTTACTGGCGAGGCAGCAGTCTCAGCAGGCTCTCTAACATCAATAAATGTGGCATTTTTGTGAGTAAATGCTTGTGCGGCGCTAACACAATCAACAGAATTTTTAGCTTGCGCAACTAATTCAGGTACCGATAAAATCATTCTAAAACCTTACATAAATTTATGTGATAGCTATAGTCTATGCTAAGCATAAAACTTTGTATATTAGTTTTTTCTAATGTTTGTTTTTTCTAATGTTTAGTTTGGCGCTTAGTTTCACTAGCAGCAAACGAGTCATTTATGGATGAGTTTGGTTTTAACAAAATATAAAGTTTAAGATATAAAAAAAGAGCCGAAGCCCTTTTTTACATTACCAAAGCATTTAAATTAATTACATTTTTGGTATACGAATTTTCTTTTCTTCTGTTTGGCGAAAAATAACTAAGGTTTTACCGATCACTTGTACTTGAGTTGAATTTGTTTCACGACAAATAGCTTCAATAATAAGTGCTTTGGTTTCACGATCTTCTGTGGGGATTTTAATCTTAATTAATTCATGGTGGTTTAACGCGTAGTCAATTTCTGCAACTACTGCTTCGGTAAGGCCGTTATTACCTAGTAATACAACGGGTTTAAGGCTATGTGCCAGACCTTTTAAATACTGGATTTGTTTTTTATTTAAGTTCATTAACAATTATCATTACAAGTTAGCTTGAATTTTTGCTATTTTAACTCCATCTAGTGTGTATTACTAATTTTGTTTACGAAGTGTCAGCTTTTTACCGTATTTTTATGGTTTTTTTTTGGTTAATATAGTCATGTCGCTATTTTAGTGGCAAATAAAACAAATCGGTATCTCGAAATGCAAGCAAGCTTTAAACAACAAAAATATATAAGTGGATTGAATGAGTAAGAATAAAGTCAGTGTCAGTAGTGCCCGATGGCTAAAAGAGCACTTTGATGATGAATATGTAAAAAAAGCACAAAGACTGGGCCTACGCTCACGTGCTATTTTTAAAATTGAAGAGATAAATAATAAAGATAAATTGATCAAGCCTGGCATGAAGGTGGTTGATTTAGGTGCGGCTCCTGGCGGTTGGTCTGAATACGCCACGAAAGTGGTTGGTGATAACGGGCAAGTTGTTGCATGTGATATTTTAACGATGGCCCCTATTGCCGGTGTTGATTTCCTGCAAGGTGACTTTCGCGAAGAAGCGGTACTCAATGCTTTATTAACTCGCATTAATGGTAAAAATATCGACGTTGTTATGTCTGATATGGCAGCAAATTTTACTGGTAATGATACTGCAGACGCGGCCCGTAGCATGTATTTAGTGGAACTAGCACTTGATATGTGCAATCAAGTTTTAAAGAAAGACGGCGCTTTTGTAGTGAAAGTGTTTCAAGGAGAGGGCTTTGAGCAATTTATGAAAGATGCTCGAGTCGCATTTAAAACCGTTAGAACTCGCAAGCCTGAATCATCACGTGCTCGTTCACGTGAAGTTTATCTTGTGGCGACTGGCTTTAAATTGTAGTAAATTATAGTATATTGGGTGGAATTATTTCATCGCACCATTTTGAACATTAGCAAGAGGTCATTAAGTTGAGCGATATGGCAAAAAATCTTATTTTATGGTTAGTTATTGCAGTTGTATTGATGTCTGTCTTCCAAAGTTTTACCCCTGGAAGCGGCAAAGAACAACAAGTGGATTACACACAATTTGTCCAAGACGTACGTCAAGGTCAAATTAGAGAGGTCGACGTTGATAGAAACGGCGTCATTAATGGTATTAAACGTAGCGGCGAAAACTTCGTTACCGTTATTCCTGGTGGCTATGATCGTGATTTAATCAACGATTTAGTGAAGCAAGGTGTTAATGCATCAGGTGAGTTACCGGAAGAAACTAGTTTCTTAACCACTATTTTTGTTTCTTGGTTCCCCATGATATTGCTTATTGGTGTATGGATTTTCTTCATGCGTCAAATGCAAGGTGGTGGTGGTAAAGGCGCGATGAGTTTCGGTAAATCGAAAGCGCGTTTATTAGGTGAAGATCAAGTTAAAACTACTTTTGCCGATGTTGCGGGTTGTGACGAAGCAAAAGAAGAAGTTGCTGAATTAGTAGATTATTTAAAAGAGCCTTCACGCTTTCAAAAATTAGGTGGTCGCATTCCATCAGGTGTTTTACTGGTTGGACAGCCAGGTACGGGTAAAACTTTGCTAGCTAAGGCTATTGCAGGTGAAGCGAAAGTACCTTTCTTTACTATCTCTGGTTCAGACTTTGTTGAAATGTTTGTTGGTGTGGGTGCTTCTCGTGTTCGTGATATGTTTGAACAAGCGAAGAAAGCTGCACCTTGTATTATCTTTATCGATGAAATTGATGCTGTAGGTCGCCAACGTGGTGCTGGTATGGGTGGCGGTAATGATGAGCGTGAACAAACACTAAACCAAATGCTAGTTGAAATGGATGGTTTTGAAGGTAATGAAGGCGTTATTGTTATTGCTGCTACTAACCGTCCAGACGTATTAGATCCAGCATTATTACGCCCTGGTCGTTTTGACCGTCAGGTAACTGTTGGTTTACCGGATATTCGTGGTCGTGAACAAATTCTTAAAGTGCATATGCGCAAAGTACCCTTAGGCGATGATGTTAAAGCATCAGTTATTGCTCGTGGTACCCCTGGCTTTTCAGGTGCTGATTTAGCTAACTTAGTTAACGAAGCGGCTTTATTTGCTGCACGTTCAGCACGCCGCGTTGTTGGTATGGCTGAGTTTGAAAAAGCAAAAGATAAAATCATGATGGGCTCTGAGCGCCGTTCTATGGTGATGAGTGAGTCAGAGAAAGAAATGACCGCATATCATGAAGCAGGACACGCCATTGTGGGTCGTTTAGTGCCAGATCATGATCCAGTATATAAAGTCAGTATTATGCCTCGTGGTCGTGCTCTAGGTGTTACTATGTACTTGCCGGAACAAGACCGTTTTAGTCACAGTAAGCAGCATTTAGAAAGTAATATTTCATCTTTATATGGTGGTCGTATTGCCGAAGAACTTATTTACGGTTTTGACAACGTATCAACGGGTGCTTCAAATGACATTGAACGTGCGACACAACTTGCGCGTAAAATGGTCACTCAGTGGGGCTTTTCTCAAAAAATGGGTCCTATGCTATTTGCTGAAGAAGAAGGTGAAGTATTTTTAGGTAGATCATCGTCTAAGTCGTTAAATATGTCTGATGAAACTGCTCGTGCTATTGATGACGAAATTAAAGACTTCATTAATCGTAACTATGAACGTGCGTCAACTATCTTAAAAGAAAATGAAGATATTTTACATGCGATGAAAGATGCCTTAATGGAATATGAAACCATTGATGCATTGCAAGTTGATGATTTAATGAATCGCACGAAAGTTCGTCCACCAGCTGATTTTGGTGCCAATGACTCTGATGGTAAATCAGATAATAATGCCGATTCAAGCAAACCATCAGAAAAAAAAGATGAAGATAAAAAACCATCAGCTGAACCTACTAACGCCGATGATGCTTCAGATGCTCCTGCTAAATAATTAGCAATACAGTATTAAGAGCCCCAATGGTTTAAATCATTCGATTTATTAACTATTGGGGCTTTGTATTATGTGAAGTTTGATTATTTATTTCAATTGCTATTAATTAACAAAAAATCAACAGAGAGAATGCGGTGTTAAATCGTCTTAATTTTTCAAATTCATTAGTAGATTTATCAACACCACAGGTAATGGGTATTCTTAATGTTACGCCAGATTCATTTTCAGATGGTGGCAAATATGCTCAATTTGATTATGCGCTTGAGCAAGCTCAGCAGATGATTGCTGATGGCGCCAGCATTATTGATATTGGCGGCGAGTCAACACGCCCTGGCGCTGAAGCGGTTAGCGAAAACGATGAATTAGCACGGGTTATTCCGGTATTAAAGGCAATTAAACAAAGATTTAATATTCTAGTCTCTATTGATACCAGTAAAGCCTCGGTGATGAATGCTGCGATAGATGCAGGTGCTGATATGATCAATGACGTGCGTGCCTTACAGAATGAGGGCTGTTTAGCGGCTATTGCTAACAGTAATATTCCGGTTTGTTTAATGCATATGCAAGGCATACCTAAAAACATGCAAAATAGCCCAAGCTATGACCATGTTATTAATGATATTATAGCGTTTTTTCAACAACGTATTGACACTTGCCTAAGCGCTGGCATCGTCCGAGAGCGGCTCATATTAGACCCAGGTTTTGGCTTTGGGAAAACCCTAGAGCAAAACTTTTATTTACTGGCCAATTTGTCTAAATTTAATCAATTAGGTTTACCTTTACTTGCCGGCTTGTCGCGCAAGTCTATGATTGGAAACTTGTTAAACCGTGAGGTTGAACAACGTCTTGCGGGCAGTTTAGCTACTGCAATTATTGCAGCTCAGCAAGGAGCTCACATTATTCGTGTTCACGATGTTCAAGAAACTGTGGACGCATTAAAAGTATTAAAAGCGGTAACTGATCAGCATTAAATCGGTTACGTTAAACACTGATGTATTAAAAAGGCTAACGCTAATGCGATTAGCACAAGGGAAAAAGTAATGTCAGAAAGAAGATATTTTGGTACCGATGGAATTCGTGGCTTAGTCGGTCAATACCCAATTACCCCAAAATTTGTGATGAAATTAGGTTATGCCGCCGGTCGGGTTTTGGCAGGACAAGGCACTAAAAAGGTTTTAATTGGTAAAGATACTCGTATTTCAGGCTACATGCTGGAATCTGCATTAGAAGCGGGCCTTTCTGCCGCAGGTATCGATGTAGGTCTATTAGGGCCAATGCCAACACCCGCTATTGCCTATTTAACAAAAACTTTTCGTGCTGAAGCCGGCATTGTGATTAGTGCTTCGCATAATCCATATTACGATAATGGTATTAAGTTTTTTTGTCAAAACGGACAAAAGCTACCTGATGATGTTGAATTAGCCATTGAAGCTGAATTAGATAAAGACATGGGCTGTGTTGAATCAGCACATTTAGGCAAAGTTACCCGTATTGCTGATGCAGCAGGTCGCTATATCGAATTCTGTAAGAGTAACTTTCCAAGTCAATACTCCTTAAAAGGTATGAAGATTGTTGTTGATTGCGCGCATGGTGCAACATACCACATTGCCCCTAGTGTTTTTCGCGAGCTAGGCGCCGAAGTGATTGAAATAGGTACCTCACCTAATGGCACCAACATTAATCATGAATGTGGAGCCACATCGATGGCAGCCATCAGTGCTGCGGTTATTGAGCACCAAGCTGACTTAGGTATTGCACTCGATGGTGATGGTGACCGATTAATGATGGTTGATCACACAGGTTACGTGATGGATGGTGATGAAAGTGTTTATGTTATCGCTTGTAACGACTTAAAAAATGGCAATATTGACGGTGGTGTTGTTGGTACTTTGATGAGCAATATGGGCTTAGAGCTTGCACTTGCTGATTTGGATGTGCCATTTGCCCGCAGTAAGGTGGGTGACCGCTATGTCATGGAAATGCTAAAGCAAAAAGGCTGGAAATTAGGCGCAGAAAATTCAGGACATGTCATTAACTTAAATCATACCTCAACAGGTGATGGTATTATTGCTGCATTGAATGTATTAACGGCCGTGTGTAATACCGGTAAAACATTATTTGAATTACGCAAAGGCATGAAAAAATTACCACAAATTTTAGTCAATGTAAGGTTTTCAGGTAGCAGCGATCCTTTAATTAATCGTGATGTTGTTGCCGCGGTGAATAAAGTTAATGAAATATTAACGGGTCGCGGTCGTGTGCTATTAAGAAAATCAGGTACTGAACCCTTAATTCGTGTGATGGTTGAAGGCCCTGAACATCATGAAGTTACTGGCTTAGCACATGAAATTGCTGACGCTGTAAAACAAGCTTTTTAGTCAAGAATGTCAGCTGATTTTAACGGTCGAGTGAATAATGAGCAATTAAACATGATATTGCTTGAATTACTTGTATCTTGCCGGCAGGTTAGTTAATATCTCGCCGCTTTGATTTAGGAATGAAAAATGAATAGACGTGCAATAGTTGCAGCAAACTGGAAAATGAATGGCAGTTTGGCATTAGTCAACTCAATGGCTTCAGAGTTAAGTAAGATTACGTTAAATGAAAATGTTGAAGTTGTCGTTTGTCCTAGCTTTCCATATTTAGCGGCATTTAGTTTGGCAAGTTCGAAGGCGAACTTAGCAAGCACGTTTAGTTTAGGTGCGCAAAACCTAAGTGAACATGCTAAAGGCGCTTTTACAGGTGAAGTATCAACATCAATGTTACAAGAAGTGGGTGTTAGCTACGTTATTGTTGGACATTCTGAACGTCGTAGTATTTATAAAGAATCAAGTTCATTGGTTGCAGAAAAAGTTCAGGCGGCATTAGCTGCTGGCCTTAAACCTATTTTGTGTGTAGGTGAAAGTGAAGAAGAACGTGTAGCTGAACAAACCGAACTCGTTTTAGCGGCGCAATTACAGCCGGTTATTGATAAAATTGGTATTGAGACATTTGTAGATGTTGTTATTGCGTACGAGCCTGTTTGGGCAATAGGTACTGGAAAAACAGCATCGCCAGAAATGGCACAAACAACCCATCAGTTTATACGCGAATTTATCGCGAAAATTGATGAAAACGTCGCAGTTAAAGTGCCATTGTTGTATGGTGGCAGTGTCAATGCGACAAACTGTGAAGAATTATTTGCACAAGCTGATATCGATGGTGGATTAATCGGCGGTGCTAGTTTAAAAGCCGAGGAATTTAAAATAATTTGCTCGGCAGCAAAGGGAAAATAAAATGTTGTATCAAGTGTTAATTGTAGTGTATTTGATCGTTGCGTTATGTTTAATTGGCTTAGTGCTAATGCAACAAGGTAAGGGCGCAGATATGGGCGCATCATTTGGCGCTGGTTCATCAGCCACTATTTTTGGTTCAAGCGGTTCTGGTAACTTCTTAACAAAAGCGACAACTTACTTAGCGATAGCATTTTTTGCCATCAGCTTAGTTTTAGGTAACTTAACCGCTAACCGCGTTAATGCAACTGACGAGTGGAATAATATCGAAACTCCTGCTGGGCAATTAGCGCCAGCGACAGATGCTATACCTACTGAGAGCGTTGAGCCTAAAGCTGAAAACGCTGACGTACCTGGTAGTGACACTGCTGTAAAAAAAACTAGCGACGTACCAAACTAGTTTTAAGATATTTGCAGATTTGGCGTAATTGGTAGACGCGCCACACTGAGGGGTTGTAGCCTCAAAAAGTTAACTTGTTAATTAACCTCATTATTAGCAAGTTAGCAAGTTAACTTAGTAAAACAGATAGTATAGTTTAGTATTGCGCGGTTGTGGCGGAATTGGTAGACGCGCCAGCTTGAGGGGCTGGTGATTTAGGTCGTGGGGGTTCAAGTCCCCCCAACCGCACCACTAAACTTATACAAATAGACATTTAAAGGCCGATTCGTAATGAATCGGCCTTTTTTCGTTTGGTTGCTAATTGGTTGCTAACTATTTTGGTGAGTTATCAATATCGGCAGATACTTCCCTGACATAGATCTTATATTTGTCTTCATCCTAGATAAAATTTATATTTTTAATCTGATATGCCACTCAATTAGTCAGTTTTAAAATGACCATCAAACCATCAAACCATCAAATTAATGCACTTAAACTAAATGATGCATATTGTTATTAATGTTCGGAAAAGTGTCTAATAATCGCTGTTTAGAGTGTTCTGATGGGAAAGAACTACCTTAGCTATTGGTATTATTACGAATACTAACTTTGTGCGTAGTGCTGACATTACAGCTAAAAATCTTGCCATATATTTTCTAATGAATTAACTACTAGCGTAAACGATGTAATGCCCTTTTATATGGAAGCCAGTATGATTTTTTGAGGTGTGTTACTAAGACGTCTTAGTAACACACCATTTATTATAATAAACACTAAATAAAGCCACTTAACCATATGAATTTAATTTATTTTATTTATATTTGTTCAGGTTGTATTACTGAGCGGTCTTAGTAACACGCCCTAATATATATGTGATTTAGCATTACTGGTTTCTAATGCTTTGAAAGTATGGGATATTGATGTTAATTAAATGTTATTTATGATGCGTGTATTACTGAGACGTATATATAATAAGCTGTTAGGTATTTAAGGAGCTCCATTTGTCTACCGATGCAAAAAGTCTTACAAGTGGCTTAAAAGGAATTTTCATTTTTTCTGTAATTATTGGAATAATTGCAATAACGATGTATTTGAATAACTTTGGTGGAGTGCTATCTCAAGATCATTCCAGATGGGCCGAGTTTGGTGATTTTCTAGGTGGTGTACTAAACCCTGTATTTGGTTTCTTAGGTCTACTAGCTTTACTTCTTACAATATCATTGCAAGCGAAGGAGCTTAAATTAACCCGAGATGAATTAAGAAATTCATCTGAAGCGTTAGTTGCTCAAAATGAAACTCTTGCTTTTCAAAATTTTGAAAACTCATTCTTTCAAATGTTACGCCTCCATAATGATATTGTTAACTCTATAGACTTTGTTCGTGGTGGAGGCACTCGGCAAGTAGTCACAACTACAGGAAGAGATTGCTTCCCTGTTATGGCCACCCGTTTAAAAGAGAAGTATGAGAAAATTAATAATATTACAGATGATAAAGAATTAGTGTTAAAAGCGTATGAAATTTTCTATGAAGAACATCAAATTGAATTGGGTCACTATTTTAGATATTTATATAATATTTTTAAGTTTATTCACAATTCAAAAATTGGTAATAAAAACTTCTACAGTAATTTAGTTAGGGCTCAGCTATCTAATCATGAGCTTGTTATTATTTACTATAATTGCCTTTCCCATTATGGAAATCAAAAGTTTATGCCTTTAGCAAAAGAATTTATGCTTTTTAAAAACTTGCCTGAGTCCATTCTTTTACAAGAAGGACATAAAGAGTGGCTATCAAACAATGCGTAATAAATACCTATAAGAACTTCAAACGGAAAAAATACAGTTGGCTGTTTTCACTCCGTTCAACATTTTAGCCAACTATATTTTTCCGCTTAAGTAGGCGTTAACCGTCAGGCACATTTTAAAATCGAGGATATAAATTGAGTACTGTATTTCTTAGTCACTCCCATGCAGATAAACCTTTTGCAAGAAAATTGGCTGCTAGCTTACGAACCGCTGGGCACGGTGTATGGATTGATGAAGCTGAAATAAATATCGGTGACTCTCTAGTTGAGAAAATCAGGGAAGGTCTAGATCAAGTTGATTTTGTAGCTGCAATACTATCATCGGCGTCAATCGATAGTCCTTGGGTGACAAGAGAGTTAGATATTGCATCAAATAGAGAGATTGAAGAAAGGCGCGTAGTAGTTCTTCCGCTTCTAATCGAAAAGGTTGCGTTACCTGGATTCTTAAAAGGAAAGTTCTACGGTGATTTCACAGACGAAGATCAATATGATGCTGTAGTTAGCCTGCTTCTACGACAGTTAGGTGAGCCAGAGACTGTTGCTAAAATTCCAGCAGCAGAAATCGAAGCCCTGAAAGAAGCACTAGCATTCGCCAAACAAAGAGAGGCTGCACAAGAAGATCAGTTGGCCCAGCATGTTGCGGTGGCCCTCAAGGGGAAAAGCGATGCTTTAATCGATAAAGTTAACGATGCAAACCAAAAATACCCAGCCCATACGGCTATTAATAACCTCCATGCTTTCGAGGTATCTGGTATGCCGATTGTTCTAGATTATTTGCTGTGGGCAATAGGAAAGGCTAAGAGAACTGGTGCTCATCAATTGGATACGTTACTAACAATGGATAATAAATGGCCCGAAGCAACGAGAATGTTCGAAGCATACATGGATGTTGTCGTGGGAGAAAACGGTTAACAAGTCAAAGCACGCGGACTTGGTAAAGCTGTCACTTTTTTTGTTCCAAAAAAGCTGCCAATTTCACTAAACCAGTGTTTGAGGCGTTAAATGCCTTTCAATATTCCCGTAAATAGGAGTTTTTGTGGAAAAAAGATACCAAGTTTTCGTAAGTTCAACATATGCTGATTTAAAAGAAGAGCGTCAACATGTAACTCAAGCATTAATGGAGATGGATTGTATTCCTGCGGGAATGGAGTTATTTCCTGCTACGGATGAAGAGCAGTGGGACTTTATTAAAAGAATTATAGATGATTGTGATTATTACCTATTAATTATTGGTGGACGATACGGAACAACAACAGATGAAGGTATCAGTTACACTGAAAAAGAATATGATTACGCTGTAGATAAAGGTTTAAAGGTAATTGCTCTATTGCATGAAAAGCCAGATGAGATCTCTGTTGCGAAATCTGATATAGCACCAGAGTTAAGAGAAAAGCTTCAAGCATTTAGAGACAAAGTCTCGGGGAATCGCCTTGTTAGGTTTTGGAGTGAAGCTAAAGAGTTACCTGGTTTGGTAGCTTTAAGCCTTTCTAAAACAATAAAAATATTTCCTGCAACTGGTTGGGTTAGAGCTACCAATGTTTCTAATGAGGAACTTCTAGGGGAGCTAAATGAGCTGAGAAAAGAAAACGGCAATTTAAAAATTGAAATGGCTAAAATTTCAAAACCTGAGTCATATGATATTGCAGGGCTAGCCGGATTAGAAGAAACGTTTACTGTAACGGGTACTTATTATACTGACCGTGGTCAGAGAGCTTGGGAAAGTGAAATTACATGGTTAGATATTTTTTCAATTATTTCTCCGTACTTGTCACAAAACCCAAGTCAAGACTCTGTAAAAGAGACGCTTAAGCAAGCTCTAATAAAAAGGGACAATATTAACACTCGTACAAATTCACTTGATGACCAAGTTTTCCAAACAATTGCTGTCCAATTTAAAGCTCTGGGACTAATAAAAACCAATTACACAAAAACAACCAAAGGTGGCATGGCAATGTTCTGGTCTTTTACTTCAGAGGGTGAAAAGTTGATGGTTGAATTAAGGGCTGTGACATCAGCTCAATAGGTACTTAAAAATAAATTAAAATACAACTAAAACAGTTTGTTACGTTTATATCTCGCTTTCGCTACACATTATAGTCAACAATTTTAGTCCGCTTAATGCGGCGTTGGTAGTTAACAGGACTCCCATGATAACGATCAGCCCAAAAAAATAGTTTTGTGATTTATTACGATGAGAGTCTTTGTCATTTGTCTTTGTAATTTTACAGCTTGGATAGCGCGCCATATTTGGTTGGCAAGCAAAAAAACTGGTCAGTTAGTTTGGATTTACCTATCAACAGTTCTGATCCTAGATGTCAGCGGCATTTCTGCAACCGGTAAAATGGCTACCGGTTGGGCTGCGATCAACTTTCGATAGTGGACAGCGGCTGGTCCAGATTACGCCATTGTTCAATGCCGCCTACTATTTAATGAGCTGTTGACCGCAGTATTCTCATCCATGCTCATCCATGCTCATCCATGCCCAGGAAGAAGGTCAGTGCCGGCGCCGTTAATATTGAGCCACCCGCCCCAACAAACCCAAACTTAAACCTATGATCACGGCGCTTAACAGCAACATTACTAACATTAAGTGGTAGATACCTTGATTTATATCAAATATTACGAATATATGATATAAAGGGTAATTTAATCAAGGAGTTAATTATGGCGGTTCAGGTTAAGGTTTTTTTTCACCAGGACACCGGCACATTAAGTTACCTGGTAGTCGACAGTCAGGCGCAACATGCGGTAATCATCGACAGCGTGTTGGATTTTGATATCGCCTCAGGCGAGGTTAAAGCAGAGTTTGCCAATCGGCAGTTGGCATATATTGCTGATAACAACCTTCAGCTAGTGTGGATCCTGGATACTCATGCCCACGCAGATCATCTCAGTGCGGCCAATTACTTACGCACGAAAACTGGGGCCAAGACCGTAATAGGGCAAGGGATCACCGAGGTTCGATCACGCTTTTCCAAGACCTTTAATCGGGCCACTAGTGGGCCTGGCGAACAGCCTGATTTTGATTGCTTGTTAGCAGAGGGGCAACAACTGGTGTTTGGTTCAGCTGCTTTGTCTGGCATCAGTACCCCAGGTCACACTAGTGATAGCCTCAGTTATCTGATTGAAGACAATGTATTTGTTGGCGATACCCTGTTTATGCCAGATGCAGGTACGGCCCGTTGTGATTTCCCTGGCGGTGATGCAGATATTTTATGGGATAGCATCGCCCGCCTGCATGGGCTTCCGGATCATTATAAGATTTGGGTATGTCACGACTATCAGCCGGATGGGCGTGAACTGCGCTATCAAACCACGGTAAAAGAAAGTCGTGAATCCAACATATATGTGGGTAGTCACAGGCAAAAAACCGAGTATGTCGCATTACGTAAAAAGCGTGACGCAACGCTTGGCACGCCCAAATTGTTGTATCCGTCTTTACAAGTTAATTTGTGGGGCGCATCTTTGCCTGAATGTGAAAGTAATGGTGTTCGATATATTAAGATCCCCTTAACCGATAGAGTAACAAGCTGAAAAGGAAATAAAACTGATGGAAAATATTTATCTACAGGCCTTGATGGGCGGGGGCCTCATAGGTGTCGCGTCTTTGCTACTGATGTTATTTAACGGCCGTGTCGCAGGGGTATCTGGGATTACCCACGGCGCGATCACCTCATTGGCGCCCGAGAATTGGTGGCGCTGGTTGTTTTTAGTAGGATTAATTATCGCGCCGTTAATTACCACCCTGTTTGGTTATGGCTTACCCACTAGCATGCCAGTTGGCTTACCGCAATTGGCTATCGGCGGATTAATCGTTGGCGTTGGCACCCATTACGGCTCAGGGTGTACTAGTGGCCATGGGATATGCGGTATTGGCCGCTTATCTAAACGCTCGTTGGTCGCCACATTAACCTTTATGCTCAGCGCTATCGTTACTGTCGCTGTGATCAATCACGTCATTGGATAACTGTTATGAAACATAATTTAACTGCCTTGATTGCAGGCCTGCTATTTGGAGCGGGTTTAACCATTTCAACTATGGTCGACCCAGCCAGAGTTCTGGGGTTCTTAGACATATTGGGCGCTTGGGATCCCACTTTAGCCTTCGTCATGTTAGGTGGTATAGCGGTCTACTTACCTGGTTACCATTTTATAATCAAGCCTCGTCAAAGTACTTTATTAGCAGGCGATTTTCATGTACCGCAAAAAAAAGGGGTAGATAAACCCTTGCTTATTGGCTCAGCTTTATTTGGAATTGGCTGGGGATTAAGCGGTATTTGCCCAGGGCCAGGATTAGCCAATCTTTCCGGCGGTTTGCCCGCTATTTGGGTCTTTGTGTTGTGCATGCTGCTTGGTATGCTAGTGGCATCCAAGTTAAAATAAGCACTATCAATGGAAATCAACGACATGTATGCCAACGCTGGAAAGGCCGCCGTATGGTTAAAAGCCATGGCGAATCAGCATAGATTGATGATTTTGTGTTTGTTAAATGACGGGGAACGCTGGGTCTCAGAGTTAAACAAACAGATAGCGATCCCACAATCTAGCTTGTCACAACATCTCAGCCAGTTGCGCTGGGAAAAGTTAGTGGCCACCAGACGTGACGCGCAAACTATCTATTACTCGTTGGCCAGCGCAGCAGTGCAAGCGATCATTGCCACCCTCTATCAAGTGTATTGTGCGCCAAAGCAAACAGCATAGAAAAGGGGACTGACACAGAGGAAACGTTTTCAACAGAATTTTAGCCGTTACTTAGAGCATGGAATAGAGCATGGAAATTTTAGCTTCAGGTTTGGAAAGGTTAGGGAATGTAGCGAAAGAGTGCGTTACAGCACTTTATTTTACCTATACACAAGAGCGGCTTAAGGTAAATGTTGTCTAGGATTTATAGCCTCGAACGTCCTTGTAAAGCTATAGTAAAATCCTTTGCCCTACGATTACCATATATGCTAAAAGTAGGGCAGAGGTCAGCGTCGCGTTGCTGATTTTGTTTGTCAATAATACCTTAAGATGACGGTTGCTCAGTCAAGGGCTTCGCTTTGAATGTTAGTATCCAAAACGAACCGCCCCTTAATCGCTAATCTTCTTCATCTAAGGTCATGAGTGACGTATTACCACCAGTAGCTGTGGTATTAATACTGATAGCTTTTTCTGTTAATAATCGTTGCATTAAATTATCAAAATATTTTGAACTGATCACAGGTAAAATTGCACCTTGACGTTCTGCCAATTTTTCACTGATATAATGTTTACGGTCGCAATGACTATCAACAACAACACCTGATAATCCAGGCTGTGCCAGCAAGGTTGTTAAATGGCATAACCGGGCAATTTGAAAAATATTCTCATCTTCGCCTGTGGCAATAAGTTCATCTCTAAAAGCGATTGCTTGATCATAAAACAAGTCAGAAACAACCGAGATCACGGTATTACCGGTTGCCAAAGCCGTTACGACAGAAAGCAACCAAAAGTGAAAACTAACATTTTCGTCAGCAAAACAGATGATGTTACCACGATTTTCTAAATATAGCATATTAGACTCACCCGTTGGACCCGGTAAAACGCTTGGCTCCTTCAAGTGTTTTTCAATATCAATTAATTGTGAGCGCGCCGCTTCTAAAGTCTGGGTTAAATCGTCTGCTAAATTATCAATGATATCGATATGAGCTATTTTTTCTAATACTTCGCTAACACAAGATATACGGGTATTTAACTCGCTCAAGCGCCAGATTTTTTCTGCTGTACTCGCTCTGTCCATAAATAATACGGCTTGCGCATCGGTATCGCTGTTTGAGTCTTGTGCTTGCTGTGGTATTAAATTAAGTTTCTTAGCATCGGGCGTTGTTATTTCTTTAACTAAACGCGTTAAATAATATGGGCCACCTGCTTTTGGCCCTGTACCTGAAAGACCACGACCACCAAAAGGTTGCACACCGACAATAGCGCCAATCATATTGCGATTTATATACACGTTACCTGCTCGTGATAGCTTCGCCAAATTTATCGCTCGCTGTTCAATGCGGGTATGTATACCCATAGTTAAGCCAAAACCTGTGCCGTTAATATCATCAATGACTTTTTCTATTTCATCACCTTTAAAGCGAACAATATGAACACAAGGACCAAATACTTCCTGCTTCAGCACGCTAATATTCTCTATTTCATAAAGTCGCGGCGCAAAAAAGAAATGTTCATTATCTGCTATTTCATTTGTTATCTCATCAGCAATATCGCATTGGTATAATAGTTGACCATGGGTTTTCATATAGTCACTGTGAGCATTGAGTGAATCTAGCGCTTTTTGATCAATAACAGGACCTACGTCAGTACGCAGTTTTTCTGGGTTACCCACATGCAATTCTGCTAATGCGCCTTTAAGCATGGTAATAACATCATCAGCAATATCTTCTTGTAAAAATAATACTCGAAGTGCAGAACAACGTTGACCTGCAGATTGAAATCCTGAAGAAATAACATCATCAATGACTTGTTCAGGTAGGGCGGTAGAGTCAACTAACATACAGTTTTGACCACCCGTTTCAGCAATAAAGGGCACTTGGTCGCCGCCTCTCTCAGCCAATGTTTGCGAAATCATAGTTGCTGTTTTACTAGAACCGGTAAAAATAACCGCTTGTATACCTGCATTAGGAATAATAACTCTACCCACATCACTACCCTTTGCAATAACGGCTTGTACAACGCCATGGGGTAATCCAACAGAGGTCATTAGTTCAATAGCGCGCAATGCAATTAAACTTGTTTGCTGGGCCGGTTTAGCTAACACAGTATTACCCGTAGCAATGGCAGCAGTTACTTGCCCTATAAATATAGCTAATGGGAAGTTCCAAGGGCTGATACATAACACCACACCACGGGCTTCTGAACGATCATCTTCTGCAAGTTCAATCGCTTGTTGTGCATAATAGCGACAAAAATCAACTGCCTCTTTGACTTCATCAATACCATCTTGTGCCGTTTTCCCTGCTTCCTTGATGCATAAGGCAATTAACTCGTCGATATGATGTTCAAGAACATCAGCAACACGGCATAATAAGGCCGCGCGTTCAGATACAGGCGTTTGTGACCATGAAGCAAATGCGTTTTGAGCGGTTTCGACCATCGCGAGCATTTCATCCTTGCTGTGATGTCGTTGAAAACCAATAATTTCACTATGCTTTGCTGGATTTCTAATAGCGATTGACCCTTCTGGCAGATCATTTTCAGAAAACAAGTGATTCACAAGCCAGTTATCCAGTGATTTTTTTAAAGGGGTTAGTGTATTGATATCGGTTAAATCTAGGCCCTTGGAATTATCTCGACCGACACCTTTTTCATCATGGTATAACGCGATGGGTTTGATTATTTGGCCGTTATATTTGTCTTTTAAGCGATGCATTTTTTCAATGGGATCGCGAAGTAAAGATTCGACCGGTTGTGACTCATCAATAATGGCATTAACAAAGGAAGAGTTAGCGCCATTTTCTAACAAACGACGCACTAAATAGGCGAGTAGATCTTTATGAGGACCCACAGGTGCGTAGACGCGACATTGAACATTTTCATTGCTAACAACTTGATCATATAACGAGCCACCCATGCCATATAGACATTGAAATTCAAAACTTGTTTTGTCATTGCCCGCCAGTTCAAGAATAGTAGCGACAGTATAAGCATTATGCGTCGCAAACTGTGGAAAGATGGTATCTCTATATTCTAATAATTTTTTCGCACAGGCGATGTAAGATACATCAGTAGAAGCCTTGCGAGTGTATACCGGAAAATGCGGATAACCCCCTTTTTGGCTGTTTTTAATCTGAGTATCCCAATAAGCACCTTTTACTAAGCGCACCATCATTTTTCGGTCAACACGCATGGTTAGTTCACGTAACCAGTCAACTATAAAGGTGGCGCGTTTTTGATAAGCTTGCAGGGCCATTGAAAAGCCATTCCAACCTGCTAACTCATCATCACTAAATACCGCCTCAATAACATCAAGGGATATATCTAATCGCTCAGATTCTTCCGCATCAACAGTTAAACCAATATTGTAGCTTTTGGCTTGCAAACAAAGTGCTTTAAGTTTGGGAGCAGCTTCAGCCATTACCCGTTCTTTTTGGGCAAATTCGTAACGAGGATGGATAGCAGAAAGCTTAACTGAAATACCAGGCAATTTGCGAGGGTCGTTCTCACCTGACGCACGAGCAACTGCGCCAATGGTATCTATGGCAACTTGATAAGCTTTAAAATACTTTTCAGCATCACTCATGGTTCGCGCACCTTCACCTAGCATGTCGTATGAATATACGAAGCCTTGCCGCTCTTTCTTGGCCGCATGATCAGTTGCCTCTTGAATCGTTTCGCCCATAACAAACTGCTCACCCATGATTTGCATGGCGTAGTTCATTGCCTTACGAATGACAGGCTCACCTAATCGACCAATAACCTTCTTCAATAAACCAAAGCTATCTTTTTCCCGTTCATTAGCATAGTCAACCATGGTTCCGGTAACTAATAACCCCCAAGATGAGGCATTAACGAACAGTGAATCACTGCTGCCTATATGACTGTCCCACTGTCCTTTAGATATCTTGTCACTAATTAGGGCATCTTGAGTATGCTTATCTGGTACACGTAATAAGGCTTCGGCTAAACACATTAACACCACACCTTCTTCACTTGATAATGTGTATTCTGCCAGTAAGGCATCTATCGCACCGTTTCCCGATTCGTCTCTACGTATTTTCAGCGACATTTTACGGGCTTTTTCCCACGCTCTGCTGACAGCATCATCGTTAACTTCAGCTAACGGTAAAATATGCGCTACCGCAACACTTTCATCAATACGATAGAACTCGCGAATTTTTTGACGCGTAGGGGACTCAGTGATGTTTGAATTATTAAAAAGCATATGCTTCACCTCAAATTTTTTAAAAATGTTTTGCAATTACATAAGTTAATTACAATTTAATTTACTGGTTCGATTGAATGTAAAATTCAGTTGGTGTGAATCAACAGAAGCTCACATTGTCATTAGGGTACTCTTCATCATTTTTATGCAGATTAAGTTAATATTTTTCGCTCATCAAAATAGCGGTAGACTGACCACTGAAGTCCCGCTCACTAAAATATTTGAATACACTTTGACCCATAAAAAAGCACCTAACCTAAACACTTGTTTTGCGCTGAATAAAATTGAATTTTTGCCCTAACTTTGACGGTCACTTTTTAACTCTTCAGTCTTAAATAGGCGCATGACCCATATAAAGAAGAAGGGTGCGAAAAATAAAACCAATATTGTTGTAGCCGTAATACCCCCTAGTACACCAATGGATATCGCGTTTTGCGCTCCTGACCCTGGCCCTGCGGCAAATGCCAAAGGCATCACACCTAAAATAAATGTCAGTGATGTCATCAAAATAGGGCGAAGTCTTTGTTTAGCCGCCATCACCGCTGAATCATAGGGATTCATGCCTTCTTCGAGGTTGGTTTTTGCAAATTCAATAATCAAAATTGCATTTTTGGCCGCCAAGGCAATGGTCATTAATAAGCCCACTTGAAAGTAAACATCATTTGCTTGTCCAGACCACCATGTGGCCAAAACAGCACCAAATATACCCAGTGGAACCGTTAGGATAATCGCCAAGGGAATTGTCCAGCTCTCATATAAAGCTGCCAATGCTAGAAACACAGCTATGATTGAAATCATGTAAACAATCCATGCCTGACCACCCGATTGTTTTTCTTCATAGGATAAGCCGGTCCACTGCAAACCAATTCCACTTGGCAAGCTTTCAGCGAGTTTTGATATCTGGTTAAGGGCTTCACCTGAACTAATGCCTTGTGCGGCCTCACCTTTAATTTCAAGAGAAGAATTGCCGTCAAATCGCGTTAGCTTGGATGCGCCATATGTCCATTCGCCTGATCCAAACGTTGACAGAGGCACCATTGCACCCGAGTCATTGCGCACGTGCCATCGTTCTATATCAGTTGGCAGCATCCGATACTCAGCGTCCGCTTGCGCGTATACTCTCTTTATGCGGCCGTTTTCTATGAAGTCGTTGATATAAGAACCACCAAGAGCGGTACTTAAGGTTTGATTAATTGTTGCCATTGACACACCTAATGCTAACGCTTTGCCGGCATCGATATCAATATCATATTGTGGACTAGGCGGCAGTCCGTTGAAACGAACCCTATTTAGCAGATCGCTTTGATTTGCCTCTCCAATGAATTGCTGCATTGCCTCATTAAAGGCGACTTGTCCCAAACCGGCCCTATCGACTAGTTGAAATTCAAAACCACTTGAGTTTCCTAGCGCTGATACTGCCGGTGGCACAATTGGAATGATCATGGCGTCTGGCACAGTTGACAATGCCTTGCCAGCTTGTTCACTGATCTGGAAAACGCTTTGATTTTCTTCGCGCTCCGCCCAAGGTTTCATTTTAATAAAACCGATACCCACATTTTGACTGTTGCCAGAAAAGCTGAAACCCGCAGCAGTGAATATTCCTTCAACCGCACCGTTTGTCTGGTCTAAATAGAAGTCCTCGACTTGCTTATTTTTCTCAACGGTTTGTTGTAGCGTTGAACTTACAGGCCCGCTAACTAGGGTGAACATGCGTCCTTGATCTTCATCAGGCAAAAATGAAGTGGGTATTTTAATGAATAAACTAATTGCAGCCGCAATCATAGCTAAGAAAACTAATGGTAAAACAATTCGACTTGCCAATAACTTCACTAGTAAGTTTTCATGTCCTCTCTTCAATTTTTTAAAGCCCCGATTGAACAAGCCAAAAAATCCTGTTTTCTTTTCTGTCTTGCCTTGTTTTAAAACGATGGCGCACAAGGATGGAGAGAGACTGAGCGCAATAAAAAGCGAAATGCCCATCGCTACGGAAATCGTCACCGCAAATTGTCGATAAATTACGCCTGTTGAACCTTCAAAGAAGGTAATCGGAATAAACACCGCCCATATTACAACCGTTGTGCCAATAAGCGCCCCTGAAATTTCTTTCATGGCTTTAATTGAAGCAGCCTTTGGCGTCATATCAGGATTATTTTCCAATTTGTTTTCAATGTTTTCGGTAACCACTATCGCATCATCAACCAACATACCAATGGCTAATACCAGCGCGAATAATGTTAGAATATTGATGGAGTAACCAAAAACATAAAGAAACGCAAACGTCCCGAGTAACACAACGGGTATTGCCACTGTTGGGATCAAAGTCGCACGTGATGTTTGTAAGAATGCGTAAAGGACTAAAATAACCAATAAGGCAGCAATCACCAGCGTTTTGATTACTTCATAAATTGACGCTTGTACAAAAGGTGAAATATCTACTGGATAGGCGATTTCTAATTGCTCAGGAATGATGTCGCTAAATTCTTCAATTCTGTCTTTCACCGCTTGAATGGTTTGTAAAGCATTGGCATTAGGAGTCAACTCGATCGCGATTCCTGATGCAGGCCGGCGATTGTAGCGTCCAATGACACTGTAACTTTCTGCACCAATTTCAACGCGAGCAACATCACCTAAGGTTGCTTGGGAGCCATCCTGATCAACCGTTAGTAAAATTGCTTCGAATTCTGCTACGGTTTCAAGTAATGATTGTGATGTAATTGTAGCGTTGAGTTGCTGTCCTTGAACACTCGGCGCTCCGCCAATTTGACCGGTAGCTAGCTGTACATTTTGCTCCTGAACGGTATTAATGACATCTTGTGTTGTAATGTTGAGATTGTACATGGATTGTGGATTGAGCCAAATACGCATAGCGTGCTCAGGGCCGAATGTCCTAATTTGTCCTACGCCATCTATCCGGCTGAGTGGTTCTTCAAGGTTAGACGCCAAGAAGTCAGAGATTTCATTTCGTCCATATGAATCATCCGTTGAATAAAAACTAACGATAAGGGCGTAACTGCTGCCCGCTTTTCTGACCGCAACGCCTTGTCTCTGGACGGCTTGAGGAAGCGATGACTCTGCTTGCGACACTTTATTTTGTGTTTGTACCTGCGCGATATCAGCGTCAGTTCCTGGCTCAAAAGTAAGATTGATATTTGCACGTCCAGATGAGGAACTTTGAGATTGGATATAACGTAAATTATCGATACCCGTCAGATTTTGCTCGATTACTTGTGTCACCGTATTTTCGAGTGTTTGCGCCGATGCGCCTGGATAAGTAACCGATATTGATATCTTAGGTGCGGCTATATTTGGGTATTGTTCAACCGGCAGTGATGTAATGGCTAGAGAGCCTAAGCCCATAATAACGATGGCAATAACCCACGCAAAAATGGGTCTGTTAATAAAAAATTTAGAGATCATTAATTCGAGCTCGTTTTGTTATTGTTAGCGTCACCTGTAGCACTGTCATCAGATTTTGTTGCTCCAGAGGACATACCAGAGGACGTATTAGTTGAATCATTCGATTTGATTTTTTTAGGCACGACTTTGGAGCCCGGCTGCAACATCATGGCCCCCACTACAATAACGCTATCACCCGTTTTAAGACCGTTTTTGATTACCCAATTATTTTTGTAAGTGCCGCTGGTGACCACTGCACGCTTGTTTGCTATATTATTAGCATCAACTATCCAAACCGCCTTTGAGCCATCGGCCTCTATACTGACGGCTTTTTGCGGCACTATGATTGTTTCTTCAATTCCCATTTCCTCAATGGTTCCACGCACGAACATGCCAGGCAACAAAGCCCCATTTGGGTTTGGAAAGACAGACCTCAACCGAATCGTACCTGTGTTTTCATCTACGGCTAAATCAGTAGCATACATGCTACCCTTGTGGGGATAGGTAAAATCGTTATTGCCAAATAAAAGCGTTACCTCAAATTTTGCATCTTCGCCTTTGGTCATGCGACTGGTCATCAAACTTTGCTGCAAAGTCTTTGCATCGGCCGCCGACTGAGACAAGTCGACGTAAACTGGGTCAAGTTGTCTGATTGTTGCTAAAGCTGTTTGTTGTTGCGCAGTAATGAGGGCGCCCTTAGTCACAGTTGATGGACTAATATAGCCTGAAATGGGGGCATGTACTTTTGTGTAATCAAGGTTGATTTTTGCTTTTTTTACCTCAGCCAGTGAGAGGGCAACAGCGGCGTTGGCTTTTGCCACACTTGCCTTTGCGCTATCAAACGTTTGCTCGCTTACTGTGTTGGTTTTTATCAGGCTTTGATAGCGGCTTTGGAATGCAAGGGCAAGCTCAAGTTCAGCTTTGCTATTTTGCAAACTCGCCTTTGCACTTTGATAATCGGCCTGATATCTTGCTGGATCAATCTGGTAGAGTTGCTGACCTTCTTCAACAAGGCTACCTTCTTCAAAAAAGCGTGATTGAATGATGCCGCTCACTTGAGGACGAATATCAGCCGTCATAAATGCTTTCACGCGGCCAGGCAACTCATGATTTAACGCTATTGCTTGCTCTTTTATTGTTACCACGCCAACTTGGTGTGCAGGGCGCTCTTTTGTTTGCAATTCATTATCTTGAGAAGCGTCTGATGTGCTTTTATCAGCGTTATCTCCACAACCGGCAGTTATAAGTAAGCCAAGCGCTGCGATGAAAAAGAAATACTTCATCTTCCTCCTTAAGTTTTTATTAATTACGAATTTTTTAAGTCTTAGCAGAAATCGAGTCCAGATAAATTTTAGATAAGACTCCACACCATCTCATGTTTAAAGACTCAATGATACCGGTGCAAGTGACCTGAACTCATGTTACTTGTAAGGATGTATCAATTTTTGAAACTAAAACGTCTTGCAACCCTTAATTTATCGTATCTATTATCTTACCTATAACTTTGTAAAATCGCTTAAAGTTTGAAACTGATAAAATCAAAGCTTATGGACTATAAATGAGACAAATTAATCTTTGGAACTCAGTCGTCTTATCCCACTTTCGTGGACAGACAATCATCGTTGTACGGATACATCAGGAGATGTTTTATGACAAAAGGTAAACGTTATCAAAGATACTCTGTTGAGCTTAATCGTATGGCGTTACTCAAAGCTTACGAATATGGTATTACTGCTAAAGTGCTTGTGAAGAACTAGGACTCAGTTTGTCTATAGGTAGAATAAAACGTCATTTTTCATAAAATGAAAATATATGATTCATTTTCTATATTTACCTCTCTTTTATATTCTTGAGTGAGACAAAATCGGTTATTTTCGTCTATTAATCAACGGATTTAACATAATTCATAATTTAAAAAGAACAATAGATAAAGTGGTAAAAGTTATTTTAATATTAATTGCTTTCAATATTTTAGTTTTTTAAGCGTTCCATTTATTAATTAGCGGAATACAAAATAACACTGTTTTATGTGCTGTGTTAGTTAGAATAGGTTGGGCCTCAATCAGTATGGGTCATGGCACTATTACTTAGGCAACGTGACGCAACAAAAAGAAGTAAAAGTTTAAATGAGTAAAGCTAAAGGAGGATCAACTATCGCCCCAAAGAAAGTAAATAGCGTCCCTTGTGATGCTGAACACTGTGTTCAAGTGCGCGGAGCTCGCGTTCACAACCTGAAAAATATCAATATAGACTTACCTCGTAACGCACTCGTTGTATTTACGGGCATCTCTGGTTCTGGAAAGTCATCGCTTGCTTTCGGGACTCTGTTTGCAGAATCACAGCGCCGCTATCTTGATTCAGTCTCTCCTTTTGCTCGCCGATTAATCGATCAAGTAGATGAACCAGACGTAGACTCAATCGACGGTCTGCCACCAGCGGTCGCACTGCAGCAGCAAAGAGGCACGCCCTCTGTTCGCTCTTCTGTAGGGAGTGTGACAACAATTTCCAATGCATTACGCATGCTTTATTCTCGTGCTGGGCAGTATCCGCAAGGGCAAAAAATACTGTATGCAGATTCTTTTTCTGCAAACACACCAGAAGGTGCTTGCCCCAAATGTCATGGCATTGGTCGAGTTTTTGAAGTCACAGAAAAGATGCTTGTTCCTGATGATACTAAGACGATTAGAGAGGGTGCCATTGCAGCATGGCCACCTGCGTGGCAAGGTAAGAACCTTAGCAGAATACTGGTTTCTCTTGGACACGACATTGATAAACCGTGGAAGATGCTACCTAAGAAGACGCGTGACTGGATCCTGTTTACTGAAGAAACACCCACAGTGCCGGTTTACCCCGAATATGATTTCGCGCAAACGTTAGAGGCGATTGATAAGGGTGAAAAGCCTCATTATATGGGCACGTTTGCGAGCGCTAAACACTTTATTATGCACTCCTTTGCGACCACCCAAAGTCTAAGAACTAAAAAACGTGTTTCCCAATTCATGCATATTTCTCAATGCCCAGACTGTAAGGGAAAGAAATTAAAACGAGAGTCTTTAAGGGTTAAATTTGCTGGACTTGATATTGGTGAACTGTCGCGCTTAACTTTAAATGAGCTAGCTAAACGCTTGCGCTATGCTGCCAATAAAGCCTCAAAAAACAGTGACCCGCATCAAGAAAAAAACATTGTTGTTCAGCGAATTACCCGAGATATTTTGGTTCGCGTTGAAGCGCTCACAACGCTTGGTTTGGGCTATCTGTCTTTGGAGCGCAGCACACCAACCTTGTCAGGGGGAGAACTACAGCGCTTGCGCTTGGCAACACAGATCCGTTCACAGCTGTTTGGCGTCGTTTATGTATTAGATGAACCTTCGGCAGGTCTGCACCCAGCCGATACTCAATCCTTGTTAGGGGCATTGGATGAACTGATTCGAGCTGGCAACTCCTTATTCGTGGTTGAGCACGATGTCAGCGTTATTCAACATGCTGACTGGATTGTAGACATTGGCCCGAACGCGGGCAACCACGGTGGCGAAGTGATTTACAACGGACCGTTAGAAGGTTTGCGTGCAGTGACAGGATCACATACCAGTCGCCATCTTTTCTCACCCCTTGCTAGCGCGAAACAGTTGCCAAGAAAGCCTACAGCATGGTTGAAGTTAGAAGGGGTTGAACGAAACAATCTTCAGGGGCTAAATATTGAGTTCCCTCTCGGTGTTATGTCAACTGTTACCGGTATTTCAGGTTCGGGTAAATCTAGTCTAGTGAGTCAGGCGCTTGTCGAACTGGTTTACGATGCGCTGGGTCAAAAAAAGACCGTTGAGGTGCCCAGTGGCGAGACGGCCTTACTTGAACGAGAGTTAGAAACATCAACCAGCGGACAGATCGTTGCGGGCATGGAACTGGTGCGACGATTAGTCAGCGTTGATCAGAAGCCAATTGGTCGCACTCCGCGCTCAAACCTTGCAACCTACACCGGCCTGTTTGATCATGTGCGGAAGTTATTTGCCTCGACTCGAAAATCGAAAGCACGCGGTTATGACGCTGGTCGTTTTTCTTTCAACGTTGCTAAGGGACGCTGCTCGAATTGTGAAGGCGTGGGATTTGTTAGTGTGGAATTGTTATTTCTCCCTAGTGTCTACTCCCCTTGTTCAGTGTGTCGAGGCCAGCGTTATAACGACAAGACACTTGAGGTAACATATCGCGACAAAAACATCGCCGAAGTCCTTGCTTTGACGGTAGAGACTGCGCGCGAATTCTTTGAAAATGAACCTTCAGTAGTGCGGGCTCTAGATGCGTTGCTGCAGGTTGGGCTAGGCTACCTCAGACTTGGTCAGCCTGCCACAGAACTGTCGGGAGGTGAAGCTCAGCGGGTTAAACTTGCAACAGAATTGCAGCGGTCACAGCGCGGCGATACGCTCTATGTGCTCGATGAACCCACTACGGGGCTGCATCAAGAAGATGTGTCGATGTTAATGCTGCAATTAAATGGATTGGTTGACTCAGGTAACACCGTTATTATGGTCGAGCACGATATGCAGGTTGCTAGCAGCAGCGATTGGGTTATCGACATTGGACCTGGCGCTGGTGATGAAGGTGGATTAGTTGTCGCACAAGGACCACCAGCACAAGTAGCAAAATCGAAGACCAGTCTAACGGCGCCATTTATGTTGTCTTAGAGTCAGGAAAATGTGCGAGCATATTAATGTATGAAACTGGATGTTAATGTTTGCGATAAGACATTAAAGTTTGAAACTCACACTAACATTATGAAAGCGCTTTTAAGTGGTTGTTGATTTATTTCTAATATAACTTTACTTGTCTGTCGCTGTTTTAAAATGTCATGAAAACTATGCAATCGGCGCGGCAAAAAAAACCAGCTCTGCTTACAGTGCTGGTTTTAGTTATTAATTACTCATTAAATAATTATGCGCTTAACGACGCCATATCAATAACAAAACGATAGCGAACATCAGAGCGTTCCATTCGCTCGTATGCGGTATTAATTTCGTCAATATTGATCATTTCACACTCTGGCAATACGTTATTTTCACCACAAAAATCAAGCATTTGCTGAGTTTCTTTAATGCCACCAATTAATGAGCCCGCAATACGACGACGACCCATTAATAATGGTACCGTGTTAACTTCGTCAACTGGGCCTATTTGTCCAACAATAACAAGCGTCCCGTCTATATCGAGTAGTGGTGTGTAAATTGATAAATCATGTTTTACAGGTACGGTATCAATGATGATATCAAATGCAGACTTCGAACCTTCCATTTCATCATCGTTTGTTGACACTAAGTAATGTTGTGCGCCTAAGTTTATCGCATCATCTTTTTTAGACTCACTACGGCCAATGACGGTGACGGTTGCTCCCATAGCGACAGCGTTTTTAACTGCCATATGGCCAAGTCCGCCTAAGCCAACGACTGCGACACGGCTACCTTCTTTAACGCCCCATTTGTGTAGTGGAGAATACGTAGTAATACCAGCACATAAGAGTGGTGCAACGCGTGATAGCTCTAAACTTTCAGGAACGGAGAGGACAAACTCTTCACGCACAACAACATGTTTTGAATAACCGCCTTGGGTCATTTCTCCACTTATTCTGTCTTTACCCGAGTAGGTTCCAACCATACCCTCGCGACACAGTTGTTCTTCGTGGTTATCGCATTGGTCACAGCTTTTACATGAGTCCACCATGCAACCAACAGCGACTGTATCGCCCTGCTTATATTTTGTAACGTCGCTACCTACCGACATTACTTTACCTACAATTTCGTGTCCAGGTACTAGAGGGTATTTGCTGCCGCCCCAATCGTTTCGTACGGCGTGTAAATCTGTATGGCACACACCGCAGTATAGAATTTCAATTTCTACATCGTTATTGCGTAAATCACGGCGTTCGAAAGAAAACTCAGTGAGTTGAGAGCCTTGGCTCTTTGCTGCATATCCCGTTGTCTTCATCATAACTCCATAGTCTTTTAAAAATTTAAGACCATGGAGTATGGTACATGAGTTTTGAATGTAAACCCCCCTTGTGTCAGGATAGTGGTTGCCTCAATTAATTTATAAATAAACAGGGTACGCTAAGTTAACGTTGGTGAATTATCAAAGGTGCTCAAGCAAGTTTAAATAAGCAATATTAAACAAACTCAGTCAAAGGGGTTTGTCGGTCAGAGTGGACCTCCAGTTAGACGCTTTTACTTGTTAAGTGTATAGTTTAATTGGGTTTGTAATTACACATCTACCTATTGTTGCTGCTTACTTTTAGACTTTAACGAGCTTAACCTATGTTAGTTGATTTTTTATTTATTTAATTCAAAGGTTTAATGGTTTTTTATTGAATTGTGATAGCATTTATATATTTTTAAAAAAATTGACCTTTAACTCATGTTAGAAGCTTTCTGTTTTAGATTGTATTTGTCTGAGCCACAAAGGGTGTTCGGGGAGTTATCTTCACGAACTACAAAGTGTAAGGTCAACAATAGAAGGGCGAATTGATTTGAGCGTAAATATAGCGCTGATTGCTGAAGGTGGTGGTCAACGAGGAATATTCACTGCAGGTGTTTTAGATGCTTGGTTAGAGAATGATTTTGATCCTTTCGATTTATTTATAGGGACGTCATCGGGCTCGCAAAATATCACGAGCTTTTTATCTCGTCAAAAAGGCTATGCCAAACAATTAATCCGTGGTTTATCGCGTCAAAAGCGTTTTTATAAGCTAGGCCGTGGATTAGTCGGGGGCAATGTTGTGGATTTGGATTGGTACTTTGATAACACCATTCAAGGTAGATTTGCCTTAGACTTTGCGGCGGCAAAGAAATCATTGGGAAAACGAGAATTATTGATCACCGCAACAAATTCACGTGATAGGCAAGGTTATTTTTTGCGCCCAAACGGCAATAGTAATCATTGGCGAAAGTTGCTCAAAGCCTCGAGCGCATTACCTTTTTTATATAAAGAAGGAGTTAAACTTACGCCTAGGTTAAATGCTCGTTCGTTTAATAAGGCACAAGCAGCTCAAGCTGATTATTACCTTGACGGTGGCCTAGCTGAGCCTTTACCCGTGCGTGAAGCCTATCGCCGCGGTGCTCGAAAAATAGTTATTATTCGTACTGTTAATGCTGATCTTCATGCTCAGTCGGCTTGGCTAAAAAAACTAAAGTCATGGATTTACTCGTCTGGGCATTGCCCAAAAACCATTGATTACTTGGTTCAGCATGAGCAAGCTTATCGCCAAGAGCTCGCCTTTATCGCTGACCCTCCTGACGATGTCGAGCTCATTCAAATTTTTGCTAAAGACCATCTTCGAAGTAAAAGCTTAGGCAGTTCGGATATGGATTTACAGCATGATTATCGTGCCGGTATCGATGCAGGTAATACTTTTTTGCAGACATCATAAATGTTTCACTCGTGACACCCAATACGGTTTCTGTTGTTTGACAAAGGGCTTGCGCATTTGATAGTGTGAATGGGTCAGGGAGAGGCGCTTTATGCCATTTTTGGCAAGGTATACCTCTCCGGTTATTTTGAAGCATATAGGAGAAACAATGACTATAAGTAATCAAAGAAATCAGCAAAAATCAACTAAATTCACAGTGCCAGGCATGGATGAAACGTCTGCTAACCGAGCAATATCCACTTTAGACAAACGTATGGTAGCGCTGATCGATTTGGCTCTTACGCTAAAGCACGTTCATTGGAACGTTGTTGGCCCCAATTTCATCGGCGTTCATGAAATGCTAGACCCTCAAGTAGAAGCTGTGCGTGAGATGACCGACACCATCGCAGAGCGAATAGCTACTTTGGGCGGATCACCGGTAGGAACTCCGCAATCTATTGCTGACCGTCGCACTTGGCATGACTATTCGTTAGGCAAAGCATTGGTCATCGAGCATTTGGCCGCCCTTGATTTAGTGTATAACGGGGTAAACAGTGATCATCGCAAAGCAATGGGTGAAATGGCAGAACTTGATCCGGTATCGGAAGACATGCTAATTGGTCAGTTGACTGATCTTGAGCAGTTCCAATGGTTCATTCGTGCCCATCTTGAATCCTCTGATGGTGATTTACTCACTGCCAACAGCCAAACCGAGTTGGCTGCAGCAAAATCTGCACTTTCTTAAACCCAGCGGATCGAATTACATTTATCTACGATGGCGCCTTTGGCGTCATCAATCTCCTCGACATATATTTCAATACGGTATCAAATTCCACGAATTCATCTGAAGCTTAAATAACTTAGCTATAGCTAAAATTTGCTCTTTTCTGACTCGTCATTGGCATTCTCGTTCTCAGTGCCTGCGTAGACATTGTTTATAATAAGCTTGGCGTGTGATACCAATAAAATAGCAAGCCTTTGTAATTGTTAAGGTATTATATGTTTTTGTTTGATAACTTGTCTTTGCGCTTTGAGTTGACTGTCTACCAGTTGTTGTTCTAGTTTTTTAATACCTTGCTCGGGAGTTTTTTTGGGGGGGATTTGGACATAGCAAAACCTTGGCTTAAAAAATTTGGTGTTCCTGTAGAGTAATCTAATCAGCCATGCTTACTAAAGCAAGAACCTGTGCACTGACGACACTATGAAGCAGGTTATGACGTGCAGCAAGATATATTGAATTACATAACCATGTGGTGCAATAAGCATAGGCTTCATTTTTATTTGGATTTCCAAAGCCTAAATAATTTTTAGTTAGTAGGTAAAGCATTAAAAATGCTTGTTTAACTAGGGTGACTGAATTTGGTTGACCAGGTCAGTGTAGACTCTATTTACCGCATAGACTCAAGATCATATATTTTTATAAATCAATTACTATTCTCTAATTGAGTTTGAATTGAAGTAATATATAGTTTTTTTTGATAATAATGGATTTTCATACTGAAAACAGTAAGATACCGTTATAAGAATTTCTGATTTTATTTAAGTAAAACATATATTTAATATTAACGTTTTAAATATTGATTAAAATCTATATTGCTACAACCGACAACAACTTTCACACGGTTTGATGCGCCTAACTTTTTCAAAATAGAAGAAACATGTGATTTTACCGTAGTTTCAGAAATATTTAAGTTAAAAGCAATTTGTTTATTTGCTTCCCCTTTGGTTAAGTGTTTTAACACCATTAATTCTCTGCGTGTTAATAAAAACATTTTTTCTGGTAACACTTCGAATTCTTTTGATGTGTTAACTGTTGTTTGTGAACGCATAATATCTGCCGGTAAATAAACATTACCTTCAAAAATACTCTTAAGAGCGTCACCAATGACACCTTTCGCGGATGACTTTGCAATAAAGCCAACAGCTCCATAAGCAATAGTTTGCAATATTACTTGTTTTTCAGTTTCTGCTGAAATAATAACGACTGGAATTGTTGGATATTGATTTCGTAAATCAAGTAAACCGGCAAGACCTGACATGCCAGGCATGTTCAAATCTAGTAAAATAAGATCGATATCATTAGTTTCTTGCGCTAAAGCGAGCGTTGATTCAATGTCTTTGGATTCAAAAATTTCAGACTCAGGGAAAGTTTGAGAAATAATATTTATAACAGCATCCCTAAATAAAGGATGATCATCAGCGACTAAAATTTTATACATGGTGTTGCCTGTTGAATAAATACACCTTTATACTCTACCAGAGAGAATTTAACTATTTAATCATCCCTTAGTCGTAAGAATCTCATCTTTAAGTTATAAAACAATCAATTTTAAACTCTATTTGTTACATTAATTTTATGTGTTTAATTGAAGTGATTAATTGATAAGGAGCAGAAATGAATTTTCTGCTCCTTATGACAGGCTATAAAGTTATAAATTAGAAGGTTACCACTGCACCAATTGAGAAAACATTATTCTCTTCTGCAACTGTAGTCTGGTTATTATCTATTTCAGTTTTATTCAATTCAGCTACCACAGTTACTCCAGGAATCACTGTTCTGAAATAAGAAACATTGGTATTGCTACTTTCTGTCTCTGTTGTACCGTCATCTACTGTAGATTCACCGTAAGATAAGACAAAACGGTTATCACCCATAGTGTATGAGGCTTGTACTAGATGACCATCAGTCTCATTCGTATCAGCTCCAACAAAAGTATCTAAACCTGCAACATGTCCTACACCTTCAGCGCCAAAACCGGAAGCCGTTAATGAAAATCCTGCAAATTTAACGTTAGCGCCGTAACCAACACCTGATGAGTCATAATCAACACCGGCTAATTCACTTGTTTGTGACATACCGTTAACCCAAGCGGTTAATGCACCATCATCAATTGTTGTGTTGTATGTTAATTCAGCTTCAAAACGTGGTGTTTCTTCATTTGAAGTTTTAGATACTTTATTAGGATCCATAATACCAGCCGCTAATTTAAAGCCGCTCATATCAGGTGATCTATAGGTGATTTGTGCTTTTGGAAAAGCATAAGTGTAACCGGTAGAAATATTACCAAAAGAGACATTATTGCCTTCAACTAAACCGAGAGTGTTAGATGTTTGACCATGACCAATGAGTAGTTCATCGCCAAAAATATTAGAACGGTTAAATAGACCAAAATCTTTACCAATTAATACTTCACCAAAATCACCACTTACCGTAGCATAAAATTGACGAACATCAATTAATGTTCCCGTACCTAAATCACCAGGTGATTCATCACGACTATTGTCTGTATCACTTAGAGAAACCCAAAATGAAGAACGCGTAGCTACTTTAAAATCACCCACTTGGTTAGACGAATTTAAACCAATATAGCTTGGTAAAAAGCCTGTTCGCACACGTGATTGTTTACTGTTTGTCTCTATGCCTTCAGCATCAGTTTGGTCACTATCACTGCTAGAATAAAATATGTTAACTAAACCATCGGCAGTAAACGTCATTCCATCATCATTGTTATAAAGTTCAACCGCGGCACTTGCATTAAACGCTGAGGTACAGGCTAGGGCGATTGCAGCTAATTTAAATTTCGTAGTCATGTTTTATTTCCTTTATGTTTTTTAGGTTTTATTGTAATCACATCGTTTTATATGATGTTTTATTGTAATTACAGCAATAATAAAAAACTCTATGAGTAAGGACTACTGGTAATGATGTTGAAAAAAAACATGCCTTAGTCTTACTTCGATCGTTTACTACTTAAGGAGGGTAAAAGAAGCTGAAGGATGATAAAGCGTCTTTTTTTAATCGGTACAGAGACTGCCAGAGAGTATTTGAGGGTACTGATTCATTAATTTTGCTTGCCAAGCAAGTTCAATGCTACCTGAGCCTTTTCTCGGCTTAGGTAAATCAACAGTGACTTGATGAATGATTGAACTGGGTGAGTTGCTCATAAAAATAATACGATCAGCTAAGTTAATCGCCTCACTTAAATCATGAGTAACAAAAATAACCGTGCTACCACAACTTTTACATAGGTTTACCAGTAATAGCCTGAGTTTAGCTGCTGTTGGCGCATCAAGAGAGTTAAATGGCTCATCAAGCAAAATTAGCTCAGGGTTAACAGCAAAAGCTCTTGCAATAGCTACTCGTCGTTGCATGCCGCCAGATAATTGTTTGGGATAATAGTCACCTTTACCTGCTAAGCCAACTTGCGTTAACAAGGTCTCAATTTTTTGCTCTTGTACTGTAGGTAACACTAACTGTATGTTTTCGTTAACCGTTAACCAAGGCATTAATCTTGGTTGTTGAAATACGTAACCTAGTTGATATTCTTTACAGTCATTAAGTGTTTTTGCATTCCATAATAGTTTTTGTCCTGTGGCATCTTCAAGCCCAGAAAGCATATTTAGTAATGTGGTTTTCCCCGAGCCAGAAGGGCCAATGATGGCAATAAATTCCCCTGGTTTAACGCTAAATTGTATATCTTTTAATACTATAGAAGGGCTATTCGCGTAGTACTTATCTTTAATGGCAATATCAAGTTCTATCATGATGAACTCCCCTAGCAATTAACTTATCCAGTGGTCTGAAAATTAGGTTTTCGATAACTAACACAATTGAAATAAAAGCAAAGGTATAAGCAAGAATTCCTGCAATATCAAAAAACTGAAATAAGGTGTTTAATGCAAACCCGACACCGTCACTTCTTCCAAGAAGTTCAACCACCAAGACAATTTTCCATATTAAAGACAAGCCCGCACGTGCTGAAGCCATAATGTAAGGGTAAAGTTGCGGTAAAAATACCTTAAAAAAGGTTTTACTTAATGATAATTTATACACTTTAGCAACATTGAGTAAATCTTCATCTACTACACGGGCACCTTCTCTTATCATCACGACAACAGTAGGTACTTTATTAATGACAACAGCCATAATTGCTGCTGACTCCACTAAGCCAAACCAAATGTAGCACAGTAAAATAGTCACTAGAGCAGGGATGTTAAGGATGATTATGAGTAAGGTGTCTGACAATTGATTAAGGCGTTTACTTATGCCCATTAAAATACCAATAATGACACCTAAGACCATAGCTATGATAAAACTGATCAATACGCGACTTAGGGTTACACTGAGATTAACTAACATATCACCTTGAAAAAAATGATAAATAAAGCTTTCCAATACAATGAATAATGACGGGAAATCTGAGCTATCAACGAACCAAGCGATACTTTGCCAGGCGCTAGCTATGATTATTAACATTAATAATCGGCCATATACTGGTGATGTCAATACAGACACTAACAAGGTAAATAATCGACTTGTTAATGCTGGCTCGTTGGCATGTTGGTTAATGGTTTATGATCCTATTTTATCGGGCATGTGACTGAGTGTTTTGTTGTGTCTTGTGCCACTTTTTTGGAAAATGATGGATTTATTTTAGCTGTTTGCCAAAATGTTCCCTCTGCCAATGTTGTTGCTTTACCGACTAAATTTCGGCCTCCTTGCTCTGCTAAAATAGTGAAGACTTGCTTACTTGCTTTCATCTCTTCTGTACCGAATTTATGTAGTAATCTAGTTCTATATTCATTTTTTAACGCAATAAAGACATTATCATTTTCTGCTTTTGTTAAAGGGCGAATACGTTGCCATTCATCATCACACAAAAGTAATATTTGTTTAGCTTCATTAGACGCTTGCAGAAAACCAGTGAGTTTTTGGTTGTTCTTAATAGCCCATTCTTGTTCAAATACCCAGCCCAACAAAGGCACGTTATTGGTTATGCCTAACTCAGCTAACATTTGTGGCACACTCACCAACAACCTGTAGCCATTAGCACTCAATCTAGCGCTGTAATGCCAAAAGTTTATTGCCGCATCTAGCTCATTCCGTTGCATTAAACGGTTTAATAATGGTGGTGTTGCGAACACTATCTCAGCTTTGTCTTTAATATTTAGCTGATATTTTTTTTGTGCATAGGCTTGTAATAATAACCAATTTTTATCTACTGAACCGCCAGCAATCCCAATTTTAGCTTGAGTAAGGTCGTGTAGTGATTTTGCACTAGATTTACCATTCACATACAAACCACCCGAGGCAATTGATGTAGGAACTAAGGTATAATTTTTATTATTAAAACGTTGGCGATTTACCCATAACCAATCACTTAGAATAATATCAACCGCTTTGCTTTGTAGCGCTACTGCAGAGGCATTTTTATTACTTAGCGGCATTACTTGTAAATTGAAGTTATATTTTTTATCTAATTGATAATGCTTTATTACGGCCATTTCCCAATTAACTGTGCCGTATTTTAATACCCCAACACTAACGTTTGGTAAATTTTTATAAATGTCTGCATTAATTTTTACGCAACTAATGCAAAGGATAATAATGAGTAATAATCGAGCAGCGGGTATATACATTAACAACACCTAAAATATTAAAAGAAAAAATATACTTGCCTATAGTGCAAATAGCTTTTTATTGTTAGAACTTATAATTAACGTTTACAGAGTAAGATCTTGGTCTAGCGGGTCCAACAAAATAAGGCGATTCAATATCAGGATAAAAATCGGCTAACACTTCATCAGCTTCGCCATAAGTACCAAAAGTATCATATTGATGATCAAATAGATTATCCACTTTTGCTGATAATCTAAGCCGCTTGGTCATTTGGTAAGAAGAATAGATGTTGATTAATGAGTATGCAGATATCATTTTATTCTCATTAGCCTCATCACCACGATAATACGAATCAGACGCATATAATAATTCTGTACCAAGGCTAATTTTTCCATTGATTTGCCAATCTGCATGGAGTTTTAATTGATGCTGTGGTTGACCAGGGATAATATCTCCAGGGCTAACTTGGCGATTTGCTCCACGTGGATTTACTGGGCTAAAGGATATAAAAGGTGACTCAAAGGTCGCCTTTAAGTAATTATAGCTAGTGCCAACTGTTACCTCAGTAAAGGCTACAGAGTAGGCTAACTCTACTCCTTGGCGTTGTATTTTATCTATATTGACAAAATATCCTTCAGATGAGGTTGACCCCGCTTGTTGAAAAATTATGTCATCAAGAGTTTTAGTTGAAAATAGAGTAGCAATAGCTGATACCGAATCAGCATTATATTGTAATGATGCTTCAACCGTTTTAGCGATCACTTGTTCAAGCGGTGGATCAGCAACAAAACCGTTGGGCAATTTACATGGGTCGTCTTCATCAGCGCAACTTAACTCAGCAGGGCTTGGAACACGCGATGATTCGCTATAGCTAAGCTTGGCTGTAAATTCTTTATTAAGTTGATAATTCAGACCTACAGCAGGATTAAAACGATGAAATTTATGATCACCATCAAGTGAGCCTTCACCGTCATCGATAAGGTCATTCATAATGATGTGACTGTTGTTGTAACGGCCAGCAACATTTAGTGTCAGCCCTTGATTAAAAACCATGGAATAAGAGGCAAAAATATATTGTTGTTCAGTGGTTACCGCTAAGCGGACTTGAGATTCCTTATCAAAAAAACCAGTTGCTGAAACTGAACGATCATCATCAGCAGAATCATTATTAAGTATGCCAAATTGAGTATTACTCTTAAAGTTAATATCGGCTTTATCCATTCCTAAGCCCATAATTATTTCTTGTTCATGACGGGCAAAGCTTGTTATATGGATCAGTTGAGTAGCAAAACCATAGCTTTTATTATTTGTAGCACCGTCATTTAATGTGCCGTCAACGTCATCGGACTCAAGAGTAGTAATATCACTAAATAGCGTGCCTTCATCATAACCGACAAAATCAACCATGGTTAACGAGCTGTCTTCTTCATCTTCTTCACATAAGGTTTCACCAGCGCCAAAATCACAACCGTCATAATCACTGTCATCACCATTGATTGAATTGATTTTATTTTGGCGATAATATGCATTGGCTTGCAAAGATAACTGTTCATTTATAGTTGAATCACTAGAAATGCTAATTGTTTTATAGTCGTTATTTGTTTTATCTGGGTGGGTATATACCGTTTCTCGACCTTCAATCGCAATGAGCTCTTCAGGTGCAGCACCATTGCCTGTCATCTCATTATCATTAGCAGCTAACAATAGTTCAAAATAATTATTGTTGTCTTGAAAACTAAACGAGGCTAATGCTTGTTTTAATTCACTTTGAGAAAAATCGCGCCAGCCATCTTCTGTATAACGGTTAGCGATAAAGTAATATCCCCAGTTGCCGTTGTTACCACCTGATTGAACTGAGTATTGTTGTTGACCAAAGCTACCAAAGCGAACATCAGCTTCATTTTCAGTATAACTAAAGCCATTTTTAGTTTTTAGTGCTAGGGCACCGCCTAAGGTGTTTTGCCCGAAAACCGGGTTAGAGCCTGAATATAAGGCAACACTATCAAGCGCAGCTAAAGGTATTAGATCCCAATTAACGGTATCGCCAAAGGGTTCATTAAATCTTACTCCGTTCAGATAAACAGAAATCCCTTGTGGTAAGCCTAATAAAGGCGAAGCAGTAAAACCACGGTATTGAACATCAGGTTGGAAAGGGTTGTTTTGGACATCACTAATATTAACACTAACTAATTGATTTTTCATGTGATCAGCGAGTGATGTCGCTTGAGCACGGGTGATATCCTTAACGCTAACATACTGTGCGCTACCAATAATATTTTTGTCTGTAGACATTTTGCTTGATAGGGGCGTTTGCCCAATAACACTGATTTTTTCAATATCATCAGCTAATACTGGCAAGGAAAAAAGTAAAATCGTTAGTGTAATAAGCCGAGCCATTAATCTTCCTAAGTTATAAGTTCACTCATAATGTAACGTGAATAATTAAGTAATGGAATGTTAGGGGATATTTGACACAGAAAACACCTTGATTTTAACTTGTTTTAAATCAAGGTGTTACTTTGTTTTTCTGCTGCAAACCTCCTACTAAGGTAGGAGGCTTTTACAACTAATTTCACTAATAAAATACTGAACAGTATCTCTGAACTTTACCTTAACAAATGTAACATAGATGTTTTTAGCTTCATTGGTTTTATGGGTTTATTCAGCAATAAAATCCCCGTGTTTTCCAATTCTTTTTTTAGTGACTTGCTATAGTTTGCAGTGATCATCAAGGTCGGTATTATTGATTTTCGTCCCTTATTAATAGCTTTAGCGGCAGAGTAGCCTGTTTTATCATCATCTAAGTGGTAATCGACAATTAAAATATCAGCATGATCTTGATAAATATTAACTTGTTCCTCTAAATGTTCAAGGCTGATTGCTGTTATAACAGTACAATCCCATCCGCCGAGTAAACGCGCCATACCCGCACATATATTGGCATCATTGTCGATAACCCAAACAATGCGTTGCGCTAAAATAGTACTTTGCAATATTTGGCAGGGCATAGAATTATTGCTAGGGAGTTGATCAATTCTTCCTATGGGTACTTGAATCGAGAACATTGATCCTTTGCCTTGAACTGAATCAACTTTAATGGAATGCTCTAGTACTTTAGCTATCTTATCTACGATAGCTAAGCCTAAACCTAAACCATTTCTAAAGGCTACTTTAGATGATTTTAGTCGTTTAAATTCTTGAAAAATTTCGTTTATTTTTTCTCTAGCAATACCAACACCATTATCCCAGACTTCAATAGAGACAGTGTCACCTTGTCTTCTACAGCCGAGTAATACCTTACCATTTTCAGTGTATCTAAAAGCATTAGAAAGAAAATTACGTAATACGCGTGCTAATAAAACACTATCACTATGTACAATTATATCGGTCGATACGTAATGTAAGTTAACCTCGTACTGTTCTGCCTGTTGATGATATTCATTGGCTAAATTATCAAGTAAATCAGCTAATTTAAAAGAAGATTTATCTGCTTGAACAACGCCAGCATCTAGCTTGGAAATATCGACTAAGGTACAAATTAAGTTCTCTAAATCATTGAGCGAAGCGTCAACAGAATTTACAATAGGCGCTAAACTTGTGTTTAATACTTGTTCTGATATAGAGCTATTAAATAATTGCGCAGCATTTAACGGTTGTAATAAATCATGGCTAACGGCGGCGAGAAATTTTGTTTTAGACATGTTAGCTTTGTCTGCATTTTTGATTGCTTTGACTAAATCAATTTGTGCTTGTTGATGGCCTTCAATTTCTATCTGTAATTCAGATGTACGTTCTTGTACGCGAATCTCTAATAAATCATGTGCTTTTTGTAGGGCTAAGGCATTTTCTCTTCGGTTGGTAATATCACGTATAAGCACAAAAAAACCAAGTACCTGACCTTCAATATCAATATTGGGAACATAGGACTTTAATAAATAACAAGGCTCGCCTGCTTGGTTTTTTTCTTCTGAATCAAAACTCACACTTTCTCCGGCAAGTGCTTTATTTACGTAAGGCTGTACTTTACTATAATCAAAGTTAGTTTGGCTGCGGATATCTTCTAAGTTATAAGGCTCTGATGACGAATGACCATACCACTCCCTGTAAACTTGGTTAGTAAATTGAAATTTAAGATCTGCTCCCACGTAAGCAATCATAGCGGGCACGTTATCTGTGATTAAACGCAGCCAACGTTCATTCTTTTGCAATGACTCTGCATAGCGATGTCTTTCTGTAATATCAGTGAATGTTTTAACTACTTTACCGTTACTTAAATGATGATCTCTTATTTCTACAACCGTCCCATTCGATAAAATTTGTACATGGTATGCTTGTTCTTTTTTAGGCTCTAAATCAAGTTCAGTTAAATTTTTGATATTAGAAAAGTAAGGTTTCTCTTTGAGTAAGATAGGTGACAGTTGACTTATTTGTGCAAAGCGCTTATTCCACACTTCAATTTGTTGCTGACTGCTAATTAACACCACACCTTGAGAAAGGTTGTTAACTAAACTTTGCAGTAATAAAGTCTTGTTGGCCATACCTTGCTCGTATCGGACATTCTCGGCGGTTTTTAAAGCCGTAATGTCGCTATAAAGCATTACCCAACCACCTTCCATTGTGCGACGCTCATTTAACTGAAACCATCGACCATTTGATAATTTATAAACAGGATTAATATTATAGGCATCACCGGGATGAACATGACGGATAATGCCACGGCTTTTAGCTCTATCTTTTAGGTCTCTTAGGTTCACACCTACACCAGTAGAAAGACCTAGGCCTCCCCAAAAAGAAGAAAAAGTACTGTTTTGTAGTATGATTCTGCCATCAGAATCGAGTAAAACAAACGCTTCAGATATGCTTTCAATAGCATCAATAAAACGTTGTTTAAATAGATTAGCTTTATCATTTGCATGTATTAAAGCCCGGTTACTACCTTTTAAATTTGCTAAAGCGCTTTTTAATTCTTGGGTTTTTTCTCTTACCTGTTCAGCTAAATAGACTGAGTTTTCAAATGCATCGTAAGGAGCAAAGTGATTACCATGATTTTCTACCCGTTCCATTAAAGCCTGATTAATTTTTTTTAATTTACGATTTTGGTCTGTCAGTTGTGCTATTTGATCAATTAATGATACTTCACTGCAGATATCATTCATTAACGTTATCCTCCTTGGTCTCATTTCCTGCAATAAAAACAGCTGCAAAAGTTTGGTTTAAGTGGATACCGTTAATATGTTCACCATAACTATTAAAGCCTGCAATGTTATATTTGGCATATAAGGACTCTATTTCTTTATTTAATTCTTTTTGTTCAATTTCAATACGACGTAAAAAACAATCGAAGGCAAGTACTAGCTCAGACTTGCCCAAGTGTTGAGTAATATTTTCTAGTTTGTTGTTTAATGAATCACAAATATTATCCATTTCAACAGCAGCAAGCACGATGCCAACATCAATAGCGCAATAAAAAGTTAAACTTAAATCCTCTACATTTACCTTTTGTATAGAGCGAATATAATACTGCCCCCCTACTTTTACCGCTAAAGGGTTGAGTGAAAACACTTCTGGCGTTAAATCCTTTACATCGATATTGAGTAAGTTAGCGTATTCTATTGCCGCAGGCATAGCGTTGAGTTCATACACAGTTCTATTTTCAACATCAGCCTCTGTTACCACTAATTTTTCGGTAGGGCATTTGATATGATTGCAATTAAATACTTCAAAGGCGCACTTGGTATTGATTAAAATGACAATAGCCGCTTGCTGATAAAATTTATTTTGGTAAAACACGTGGGTGTTGGCTAAATTAACATCATCACCCGCCGAGCCACCGAAATGTGGGATTCCATAAGTAGCAGAATTTAACGTTTGTAAGAACAACTCTTCTTTTCTTGATAACCCATCGAGTAAAGTCACTAGAAAACTATTATCTTGGATTGGTGCAAGTTCTTTTAAGCAACACTGCTCAGCAAGTTCAGACATGGTATTTTGTGCATCAACAACCGTAAAATCCTCCATGGATTCTATCTGTATAGCACTAATAGAAAAATATTTACCGGAAAATCCTATGGCTACAATTGATTTTTGTTCACTACCATCCCGAGTGAACTCACCTGCAGTGGTACAACCAACAATGTCTATACCTTTTAAGCAAAGTGTCATTGCTGCTGCTAATTCATCTAATTGATAGACGGCTGAACAGTAGAAAAGTACAAAATCAATATCAGGATGATTTAATTGTTGTTGTATTTCTTGACTGGCTTTTAAGGGATCAATTGATTTACTAACAGCGACTATTGTTTTTATATTTGTCATGTCTTAGCCTAATAGTGTTAACGTTTTTATATGCCAATGCAGGTTGATTAGGTATATTCTATTATTTGAAAAATAGCGCCATTCAGTGGTGTTTATATTGAAATAGAACCATTAAATACAATGGGTTATCGGCAATAAACATAGCAAGTGACGTTATCAATGAACGCTTGAGTAAACTACATAACTATAATAACTATACTTTTTAATAATATATGCTAACAAAGGCCTTAAATCTATATAAGTCTATTTTATCGGTTTAAACTAATATTTGATGATATAAATGTGATCATATTTATATCAAGTTGTTAATTAGGATACCTTTTTTATTTTAATAGGCCGATCACCATACTTATTAACAACACACAATTTAGGACTTTCAATAGTCACTAAGCACTCTAAACACTGTATACATTCACCGTAATCAATTGAACCATCTTGATTGATAGCGTCAATATCACATTTTTTGTTACGACATAATTGACAAGGGCTGCCACATTCTTTTCTTCTTGTTAACCATTTCAGTAAAGGAAAACGACCAATAATGGCTAATCCTGCTCCTAAGGGACAAAGATACCGGCAATAAAATTTATGAATTTTTAAACTTAATAACAATAAAAGAACAGCGTAGAGAACAAAAGGCCAATAGCGAACAAAATTTAAGGTGAGACTGGTTTTAAAAGGCTCAATTTCGGCCAGCTTCTCTGCTAAAGAAAGCGAATAAAATGATGTGCCAACTAAGATGAATAAAATGATGTACTTAATTTTTTGTGCCTGTTTATGATGTTTAGGTGATATTTTTATCTGTCTTATACTGAGTTTCTTTGCTAATAACCCCATCATTTCTTGAAGGGCACCAAAAGGGCATAACCAACCGCAAAAGAGCCCCCGTCCGAAAATAAATAGACTAATGAATACAAATAGCCATAGGATAAAAATCACCGGGTCTAATAAAAATACTTCAAGTGTAAAGCCATTAGTTACTGACAATAATAAGGTATATATATTGACAACAGAAAGTTGTCCTTGGGTGTAGTATCCGATGTAAAAAATAGTAAATATTAGCATAGTAAAACGTATTCTATGAGTAGCATTAACATGGCTAGCGAGTTGCTTTTGTTTCAAAAACAGTAAAGATAAAATAATTAGGTATAGTGAGATTACTGCTATTTCAACTGTACGGCTAAGCCATATTCTTACCCACAAAGGTTGTTTTTTTTCTATCACAACGTCAGGCGTGTAAAATAATTTTTTAGGTAAATCCAGAACAGTGGTGAATTGGTATTGCTTTTTAGACAAGAATGACTGGTTATAATTGACTGCGAGCGATACCTCGAAAGGTTTACTTATTTCAAAGCCAGATTGTGATTTTATTCTGAATACTTTTTGTTGATTAATATCCGGGATTTCCATATTGAACGAAGGTTCATAGTAGCTATAAAAATCGATATCACGAATATCTACCGGAAACTCGCCTTGAATAATACTTAGGCGAGGAGGAACTGTTTGGGGAATAAAGTTTTCACTGACATAAGAATAAGTACCGCGATTAAACACCATTAAAGCATGTTCACCAGGCTTTAGGCTTTCAAGTAAGCGTTGATATTCCATTTCACCTAAAAGGTTTTTACCGATAATAGGAATGTTAACAAAGGCAAAATACAACTCAATAAAGTCTCGACCTTTAGCGTCAGACGATTGAGCTAATTCAGTAATAACGCTTACTAATTCACTGGAGATGTCTTCAGTAAGTTGTAAGCTTTGCTTGGTACTTATTTTCCAATGCGATATATAGCCTTGTTCAATAAGTTGTTTAAAGCTGAGTTTTTGAAAAAAATCTGTTTTAATTTTTACCCTTGCAGTGGCAGCGAAACCTTCTAATTTAGCCCTAGCAACTTTCAAGGCTGAGGCAATAATAGTATCGTTAATCACCATAACAGATATCGTTGCTCTTGTTATGCCATCAAAGTTAGTTATACCTAGGGTATTTTCATCTTGGGCATTAATAATAAAACGCTCTTTGATAGAATGCCCTTCATACTGGTCGATAAAGTCGAACATAGGCTTTTCGCCAAGACCATGTAAAAAAATAGGTTCATGATGATTTAGTACTTTAAAGCCGGCGAATACGCCATTGATATCAATACCCATTAATAGATTAATGGTTTGACCTGAAAAACCGATGAAATTAGTGAAATCGTCAGATTCAAAAACATAACCTAGAAGTTGACTAAGCTGGTAAACAGGGATTATGGCTAAATCAGGGTCAGCAGTGCCAATACGTGTAGCACTAGGGAAAATCGCTTTTATGTTCGCAGGGATTACCGTTACTTCACTGTTTTCAAATGAGTTTGACTCTTGATAAGCAAAGGCAGGTGTTAAAGAAATACAAAAAAATAAGCAGACAAAATAAAAAGGGAGTCTTAATAAGGTCATTATGTTCAAATTAGACTCCAAAGCTTATGAGTTAAAGCCCTTCTAGAGGAAGTGAAGGGCTATTTTACTATTTAAAAGAAACCTAATGGGCTCGTGCTATAACTCACTAATAAGTTTTTAGTTTGTTGGTAATGATCAAGCATCATTTTATGTGTTTCGCGGCCAATACCTGATTTCTTATAACCACCAAATGCAGCATGAGCAGGGTATAAATGGTAACAGTTAGTCCATACACGACCAGACTCAATACCACGACCCATACGGTGAGCAAGGTTAGCATCACGTGTCCAAACACCAGCACCTAAACCAAAGGCACTATCATTAGCTATTGCTAACGCTTCTTCAGCATCTTTAAAGGTAGTAACAGAGATTACCGGACCAAAAATTTCTTCTTGGAAAACTCTCATTGAGTTATTACCTTTTAAAATAGTTGGTTGGATGTAGTAACCACTACCTAGTGGACCGTCTAAATTTTCAGCAGCACCACCAGAAAGTACAACGGCACCTTCATCTTTACCAATTTGTAGGTAACCTTGGATTTTTTCATATTGTTCTTTAGAAGCTTGTGCGCCAACCATAGTATTAACATCAAGCGGATTACCGCGAACAATATTTTTGGTTTTCTCAAGTACTTTTTCCATGAACTCATCAAAAATATCTTCTTGTACTAGAGCACGAGAAGGACAGGTACATACTTCACCTTGGTTAAAGAAACCTAAAGCAAAACCTTCAGCACATTTATCAAGGTAATCATCTTCAAATTGAGTAATATCACTAAAAAATATGTTTGGTGATTTACCGCCAAGCTCGACAGTCGAAGGAATTAAATTTTCAGCCGCACATTTTAATATATGCTGGCCAACAGGTGTTGAACCGGTAAAAGCAATTTTACCAATACGGGTACTAGTGGCTAGTGCTTCACCGGCTTCTTTACCGTAACCATTAACAATGTTTAATACACCATCAGGTAACAAGTCAGCAATCAACTCCATAAATATCAGAATACTTGCAGGGGTTTGCTCTGCAGGTTTAAGAATAATACAGTTACCCGCGGCAAGTGCTGGAGCTAATTTCCATGCCGCCATTAGCATAGGAAAGTTCCAGGGAATTATTTGACCAACAACACCGATAGGCTCATGGAAATGATAAGCAACCGTATCGTCATCTATCTGTGAAAGAGTACCTTCTTGAGCACGGATACAACCCGCATAATAGCGATAATGATCAGCGGCTAACGGGATGTCAGCATTCAATGTTTCACGTACTGGTTTACCATTATCCCATGTTTCAGCTACCGCTATTAATTCAAGGTTTTCTTCAATACGGTCGGCAATTTTTAATAAGATGTTTGAACGTTCTTGCACTGAGGTTTTCCCCCATGCCACTTTTGCTGCATGAGCCGCATCAAGTGCTAATTCAATATCTTCAGCACTTGAACGTGGAATTTCACAAATGACTTCACCTGTCACAGGAGTTGTGTTGGTAAAATAATTCCCTTTTACCGGAGCAACCCATTGACCGCCGATAAAATTTTCATATCTTGATTTAAATGTAACTACAGAATTTTCGCTTCCGGGATTTGCATAGATCATAATTCACCTCAGATGTTAGGCCCACCAGAATTTTATTTGTTTTGGGGGGCTTGTATTATTATCGCGTCATTAATTAAACAATGTTTGTCTATGGATATAATAGGGTCTTATTGGCAAGTTAAACTATGCTCCCTTGGCATAAAAAAACTCATACTTTAGGATGGGAGCTGTTAGCTAGCACTTGTAGATAGGCAGATATGGCACTAGAAGTAATGTTAATGAGTTGGCTATTATCAAGGTGGTACGCTTGGCAATATTTAATTTTAACTAGGGCTAAACTCATACTTATAAAATTTTTATCTTGGCTTAATGTTAATAAACAAAGCGGTATTGCTTTTAATCGAGTGTTGGGGTTAACATCAAAAGCACTATATATAACGAAATAAGCTGATTTTTCAATTGTTAATGCTTGCGTTGCGTAGCAAAGGCCTTGACAGCGAGGCGCTAAAAAAATGGGGTATGCACTAATAATGTAGCTGGTAATTGTGGCGAGTATTTTTTCAGTAGCGGCAATATCCGTTAGCCATAAGGCATTACGTTGATCACTTACACAGACTTGATTTCTCTGAAAGCTTGACTCATTTATGAGCTCATTTATAGTTAATTGTTTTTTAGCTTGCTGGTATAGTTTGGTGAACAAGTTAGGTAGTGATGTTTTATTTGCTGATTGTTTTATATCAATACATTTTTTACCCACATCAATCGCTAGATCGTTACTAACGTCTTTTATTAGCGTATTAGATAAGGTGATCAATGGTGATATTAAGTTGCTACTAGGCTGTGTGGGTAACGACTCTGTGTTGGTTTTAAACTGGGTGTTAGTGCTTTGAATTTCACCGTAGTCATCAATTTCTTGGTAATAGGGATCTTGCAACCATAGATGATAGCTTGTAATCAGCGTATTGATTGCTGGGGAATATTTTTTTTGATGATGCGCGTTACTTTCATTACCCTGTGCATTTTCTTGGACATTATTTTTTGACTGTTTTCTGTTTTTATCTAACGCTACTTTTGTCTGTTTAGATTGCTTTGATTGATTAGCCGGCTTAGGTAATAAAGCAATTAAATTTGCTATTTGTTCACTATCAGCATTAGCGGTAACTAAGATGATTTTAGTTGCTTGGTAAAGGCGTTGATGAAAAGTCGTTAAGTCCTTAAGTGATAATTTACCAATGGTTGCGCTAGTGCCGCCGTAGCAAAAATCATTTTGATTATTATCTAGATTGTTATTTTGAACGCGGCTTTCAGGGCTTTCTTTATTTGCTTGTTCTGCGCCGATCAACTCCTGATAAATCACACCTCTGTCATTACCATCATGAAGTTCACAGTGTAAATCCTCAGCATCGAAAATAGGATTAAATAAGCCGTTTAATAAGTAATCAATCGCCAACATAAAGGTATGAGAGCACTGGCTTTGGCAATGAAAATAAGTGGTTTTTGCCAATGTTGATGCATTAATTTTAGCATCGGTTAGTGATGTCAGTTGAAATAAAGTTTCTGCTTTGGGAAAAGCCGTGCTACGACGAAAAACCATATGTTCAACGGCATGAGCAACACCACTATTATCAAAAATGGGCGTATTAACAACAAAAAGTGCGCTAAAGCCATCATTATTGAGTATATTAATATGTTTCAAACCATTTTTATGGCGATAAATAGCTTCTATCATTTGGTCATTTTTTTCATTGCTAAAGCCAAGATCATACTTTCATACGTGCAATGTTTAACCTGGTGTCTTTAGCATGTTTCATTGCCTTCTGGTTAACACGCTTTACTATTGGTTTTGATGGGGTAGTTGCATTGGCTATCGCCTGTTGAATTAAATGGTGATCTTCAGATTTACTACAGACGGGATCAGTTTTATGCATGTCGCCAGTCATCATAAAGGCTTGACAACGACAACCGCCAAAGTCTTTTTCTTTTTCATCACAACCTTTACAGGGTTGTGGCATCCAATCATCGCCGCGAAAATAATCAAAAGAAAAGTCTTGCAGCCATATATCGGCAATAGATTTGTCTCTAACATTAGGAAAAGTGAGTGGCAGCATTTTTGCACTATGACAAGGTAAAGCTGAGCCATCAGGTGTAACAGTTAAAAAGGTTGATCCCCAGCCATTCATACACGCTTTGGGACGCGTTTCAAAATAATCAGGCGTGACAAAAATAAAATGCGGCCCTTTGCCTTGTTGCTCATCTCTAAATTCATTAACAATACGTTCAGCTTCAATTAGCTGTTCTCGCGTCGGTAATAAATGGTCACGGTTTTCATACGCCCAGCCATAATATTGGGCTGTTGCTAACTCGACATAGTCAGCTTCTAGCTCACAACTTAAGCGCATAATATCAGCAATTTGGTCAAGGTTTTGTTTGGATAAAACAAAGTTAAGCACCATAGGGTAACCTTGCGCTTTAACCGATTTAGCCATATTAAATTTTTGTTGGTAGGCATTACCGCGACCTGCAATCGCATCATTTAACTCAGGATCAGCCCCTTGAAAACTTATTTGGATATGATCTAAGCCGGCTTCTTTGAGCTTAGCTATACGTTTTTCGGTTAAACCGATACCCGAAGTAATTAAATTGGTATAAAAACCTAAATCTCTAGAATGTTTGACCAGTGCTTCTAAATCTTTTCGTAGTAAAGGCTCACCACCAGAAAAACCGAGCTGTACCGCGCCAAGGTCTCTTGCTTCGCTAAATACCTGACACCATTGCTCTGTGCTTAACTCATTTTTTGTTTCGCTTAAATTCGTTGGATTTGAGCAATATGGGCAATGCAGAGGACAATCATAAGTTAGCTCTGCAAGTAGCCAAAGTGGCGGGCCAACTATGCCAGCGGAAATGGTAGTTGAATCTTGCTTTGAGATGTCAGTTATGGGTTGATTAGTCATAATAAAGCCACTTTTTTTCAATTGCTGTGGTGATAAACTCATTTACATCTGTGGTTAAGTCTCCGGCATCTGGGAACTTAACGTGCAATGCGTCAGTAATCTGTTGTACGTTTTTCTCGCTATCAATAAGCTGCATAATTTCGCCAGCACCGCCATTGAGTTTAACCATGCCCTCCGGAAATAATAACACAAAGCAGTCTTGCGCTTTTTCCCACTGAAAGCGGAACATCGCATTAAGTGATGGGGTCATTGTCGGGCTTATTTTTGAGGGTATTATAGGTGTAGTCACTTAAATAGTCCTTTATGATAAATAGGGTTACTAAGGGTTTCTTGACCAAGTATCACTTGATAAGGCGCTCTATTTTGTTGATAAGCCAAGGTCATTGAATCTAACATACTCCATAAAATGTCCAGTTTAAATTGTAAAATATTTAAGGCATCTTCTTGTGCTTCGCGGCTAGTAAAATGATCTAAGGTTATTTGCAAACCATGATTTACATCACGACGGGCTTGCGACAAACGCATTTGAAAATATTCTAACCCTTCAGGTTTTATCCAGGGATAATTTTGTGGCCAACTATTAAGGCGGCTTTGATGTATTTCAGGCGCAAACATTTCAGTTAATGATGAACAGGCTGCTTCTTGCCAGCTAGCTTTGCGTGCAAAATTTACATAAGCGTCTACTGCAAAACGTACACCGGGAAGTACAAATTTTTCATCCAATAAATCTTGTCTGTCTAGGCCAACCGCTTCGCCTAAACGTAACCAAGCTTCGATACCACCTAAGGTTTTTTCACCGGCATTGCCATCGTGATCTAGAATACGCTGGATCCATAAGCGTCTCGTTTCTATGTCACGACAATTTGCCATAATTGCGGCATCTTTAATCGGTATATTTACTTGATAATAAAATCGATTAGCAACCCAACCTCTAATTTCTTCTTCGCTACACTCTCCTTTATGCATAGCAATATGGAAAGGGTGGTGAATATGGTATAGCTGACCTTTGTCTCTAAGTTTATGTTCAAACTGTTCTTTGGTCCAAGCTTGCATAAAAGTGGATCCTTTAAAGTGAGGTTAAATCGTGATTTCCATGCCATCGGTGGCAATTTCAACATCATTGTCTAAAACAAACTGATGCTCAGGAGATTCTTCATTTAAAATGGGGTTAGTATTATTAATGTGGATAAGGATTTTTCGATCTATTGTAAATTTATTCAATAGAGCAACCGTACCAAAGTCACCATTGACAGGCATATGCCCCATCTCAGAGCCTAATTTAGTCCCCACACCTTGGGCAATCATTTCATCGTCTAGCCATAACGTACCGTCAATGAGGACGCAGCTTGCTTCGGATAATATGCGTTCAACTTCTGGCGTGCTTTGAACAATACCCGGCAAATAAAATAAATATTTACCGGTACTTTTATCAATAATTTTTAAACCAATATTATTACCATCCACCACTTTATCGCGATAGCGTGAATAAGGCGGAGCATTTGATTCGATAATAACAGGCACGAAGGCTAACCCGTCAACACCCTTTACATCAAAGGCTTGTCGTTGTTCGGTATCTATTTTGGTGAAATTTAGACCGCCATGCCAATGTTCTAGCAAGTTAAATAATGGGTAAGCCGTTGTTAAATCTTCATAGACAACATCACTGCAATACACATCAAGTGGCAGGCCTTCACGCAGGGTTACTAGCCCAGTGGTATGATCTATTTGGCTGTCAGTTAAAATGGCTGCACGAATGTTAGTACCACGACTACCTTGCTCAGGCCAAAGTTGTGGAGATTTATTTATTTGTTCACGAATATCGGGAGATGCATTGATCAATACCCAATCTTTGCCATTAGGGCTGACGGCAATAGACGATTGAGTGCGTGCGGTTGCTTTAATTGTACCGTCACGTAAGCCTTTACAGTTTGCGCAGTGACAATTCCATTGTGGAAATCCACCGCCTGCAGCTGAGCCTAGAACTAAAATTTTCATATGTGCCTCGAAATCAAGACAAAGGGGGAAATAAAAAATTGCCTAGTGATAAACTAATTACCTCAGTATTTAAGCATTGGCTATCACTGAGGTAATTTATTCTTATTAATTTTTTTAATTAACGATTACTGATGTAAAGAGTTACTTCAAATCCTAAACGCATTTCTTCAAAGTTAGGCTTAATCCACATAATTTATTCCTCGCTGGTTAATAATATTAATTTATTTTTTATTTAGTACCCTTTTACTATATTTAATTTTCATTTAATAAAACATCCTACTTTAGATGGAAAAGGATGGGGCGTAGGCATGAATAAGTTGTGAGTTATTAGGTGCTAGGTGGTGTGATTGGTGATTAGGCAAAAAAACCATTCAATTATGAATTAAAGCACAGGCTTTACATATGTACGTTTTGCAAAGTGGTTAGTTGCCTTAACTAAAGCGTTAATAATTTTTGGTTCATTGGCAACATGTCCCGCCATTTCAATGATTGAAAATTCAGCTTCAGGCCAGTGTTGTTTTAATAGCCATGCTTGTTGAAGTGGGCAGACCATATCATGGCGCCCATGAATAATTTTTGTTGGGATGTGTCGAATATTATCGATAAGTTCAAGCAAAGGCTTTTGGGCAATAAAACATTCATTTATTGAATAATACAGCTGAATAATGGCAGGGGACTTATCGTCTTCATTTATTGATTTTTCCATTGAACTTTCTTCAACGCTTAATGATTTTTGCCAATAGATAAGACTAGCTTCCCAGTGTTGCAATTTATTAAAAATAGCGTCTGATACCTTAGTGTCATCACTGGTGAGTTGTTGATAAATTGCTGATAGCGGTTGCGCTTGTTGTGATAAAGGTAAATGGTTAACTAAGTTATGCCACGCCTCAGGATAAATTTTCGCTGCGCCATTTTCGCTGTAAACCCAATCAATATCTTCTTTACGAGCAAGAAACACTCCGCGTAATATTAAGCCGGATACTTGCTCAGCAAAGTGATGGGCATAATATAAAGCGAGTGTGGCTCCCCAAGAGCCACCAAAAACTAACCATTTTGTAATACCAATATGCTGTCGTATGGCCTCCATATCTTGAATAAGATTCGCAGTGGTATTTTGTGTTAATGACCCATAAGGTCGAGACCGTCCACAGCCTCGTTGATCAAATAAAATAATATGATAAAGCTGAGGATCAAAAAAACAGCGATGTGATGGTCGACATCCAGAGCCTGGCCCACCATGCAAAAACACCACCGGAATTCCTAAAGGATTTCCGCATTGCTCTATATAAAGGTGATGAGCTTGCGTTGAGTCTTCAGCTGTTATTGCGTCAGTTAGCACATCATTAGTGACGGTTAGATGATAATGATTAAAAGGCTCAATGGCCGGGTAGAGTGATAACATTTACTTATACCTGTTATTTTCAGCTTATCTTTTTTGACTAAATTTAGGACTAAAGCTGATCAGTGCTAATACGGCTGTTATTAACGTGGCGCCTAGTACTACGGCAAAAGCGGTCAAATTAAGTTGCCCAAACAGTGCGAAGCGCAATAATTCAACACAATAAGTAAAAGGATTGTACTGACATAGCCAGTATATCCAAATGCTGGCTTCTTGCATTTTCCACAAGGGATATAACGCACTAGAAAGAAAGAACATGGGGAAAATAACAAAGTTCATCACCCCGGCAAAGTTTTCTAACTGTTTTATTAAACTCGATAACAGTAAACCTAAAGCACCGAGAAAAAAAGCAATCATAAAAACAGCGGGTGCTGCCGTTAAGTAACCTAAAATCGATATATCAACATCAACTAGTTGTGCACAAAGTAAAAAAACATACACTTGCATTAAGGATAAAAGGGCAATGGCAATCAGTTTACAGCACAATAAAAAAGGCATAGGTAACGGACTCATTAACAATACTTTCATACTGCCCATCTCGCGATCATACACCATTGATAGTGAGCTTTGCATGCCATTGAATAGTACTATCATGCAGCATAAGCCAGGAATGATATATTCTTGATAGGTAATATAGGTGCCATAGGGTTCCATGATAGAAACACCCAATGCAGCCCTAAAACCAGCGGCAAACACAATTAGCCATAACAGGGGCCGAACCAAGGCGCTAAATAAGCGCGAACGTTGTTGAAAAAAACGTGATATTTCACGTTTAACAATACCTAAGCAGCAATAAAAATAGTGGTTTAAGGTCATACTGCCTCCGTATTTTTGGTTAAAGCAAAATACAATTGGTAAATATCATCGACATTATATTGTTCACACAATTGACTACTTTGAGCTTGCGCTTGAATTTCACCTTTGTTGATAACAATAAGTTGATCGCTCGGCTCTACTTCATCCATTAAGTGTGTTGTCCACAACACACAAATTTCACGTTGGGCGCATAAATTGCGAACGTAAGAAATAATTAATAAACGGCTATCAACATCTAAGCCAACGGTGGCTTCGTCAAGTAATAACACTTTAGGTTGATGAATGAGTGCGCGTGCAATTTCTACCCGTCGTCTATGTCCACCATTTAAGGTTCTTACTTTATCGTGTAAACGCTCAGTTAAACTTAATTGAGATAAAATGAGTTCAATATTTATCAGTGCTTTTTTCGGTGCTATACCATGCAAAGAAGCGTAATAAAGTAGGTTTTGTTTTACTGATAAATCTAGGTCTAAGGTGCTTTGTTGAAAAACAACGCCCATTTCAGACATTATCTTTGATTTATGATCACTTAAATTATTTTCGTTAATCTTAATTGTGCCATGTACGGTTTGAGTCAGCCCTGTTAATAATGAAAACAAGGTACTTTTACCTGCGCCATTGGGACCTAATAACACGTTAAAACCGTTACTTAATGTTAGATTTACATTGTTCAGTGCTTTTTTATTGCCATAAGCGAAAGATAAATTGTTGGTCACTATGCCCATTATATTATTTCCTCACTTATCGTTAATGTGTTTGATAGCCACACCCCAAGGGTAACGACCTACTTTTATTGATTTTGTTACTTTCATTTTATTGACATCAATAATAGATACATCACCACTAATACCATTGGTAGTAAGCAGTTGGCTTTGATCTTGATTGAGCGCTAATTGCCAAACTCGGCGGCCCACTAATAAATAGTTTTCAATCTCCATGCTTTCTCTATTAATAACAGCGACATGGTTTGCTGGCCCTAAAGCAACAAACGCATAATGGCCATCACGACTTAATTCTATGCCGACAGGTTGTACTCTATCTCGGTGAATGCCACGAATTTTAAAATTAAATTCTTTGATGATTTTTTTACTAGCTACATCAATAACAACGACAGCGCCACCTATTTCAGAGCTTACCCATAAATGTTGATTATCTCGAGTGAACTGTGCTGATCTAGGCCTTGCCCCCACTAAGGTATTAGCAATAATTTTATTGGTTTTAGTGTCTATCCAGTGCACCATGTTAGTTGTTTCTGAGGTAACAACAACCAGGCTGCCATCAGGGCTTACCGCCAAACCTTCTGGTTCAACACCAACCTCAATTTGAGCAATCACTAGGCTAGAAGCAATATCAATTACCGTTAAAATAGCATCGTCTTCATTTGAGGTATAAATAGTTTTACCATTGGGGTGAAGCGCGATGGTTTCAGGGTCTTCACCTGAAGGTAATTCGCCAACAATCGCTTCTGTATTTAAGTCGAGTATTTGAATACGGTCAGAATCACTGGCACAGATGTAAGCAAGCGATTGGTCATGATTAAAAATAATACCTCTTGGCCTTCGGCCTACCGATATTTTTTTAATCACTTGTTGTTTTTGAAGGTCTATCACTGAAATATTATCGTCTTTTTCGTTGGTAACATAAGCAAATTCAGCCGCTGTTACACATGAAATTTGGCTAATAAACAATAAACCAAGTAAAAATTTAATTTTCATAATATACCTTTTAAAAGTGAGGTTTTTTTAAAATAGATGCTTTTAATATGAGTATTTGACTGTGCATATTTGAATCGTTAATTGGCATTGCAGTGAGATTCCTCTTGATCAAAACCTAAGGTGTCTAATTCAGTTCTAGGGTGTAAAATTCCCGCTTGAGGAGATTGAGACACCAAAGCATGAGGCTGAATTAATGCCATTGGCATTCTTAGCTGTCCATTCCAAGTGCGAAAACTTAGCTTGCGTCCTTTATAGGCCGCCAATTTAAAGTCAGCAGATTTAATGTAAGCTGCTAGCTCTGTAACTGATGCAGAGTTGATTTTATGAACGGCTTGGGCAACGGATCGAACTGCAAGGTAGCCAGTAAAGTCAATTTCATTCATATACCGACTCGTTAATTTTTTAAAGCGCGTTTGTAATTGCGCAGCTCCCCATTGCTCTATAACTTTATGCCAAGACAATGCTTCAAGACCTGCAGAGCCAACAACGGGTCTGGGTAGGTAAGTATTGAAAGGAATGTACTCGGCAAAATCTTTAGTTTGGTCGGCAACATAGACAACATCATATTCTTTTGATGTTTGGGTGAAAAGTGGTATTTCCTGTTGGGCGCTTCGTCTGAGATCGGTATTAAAACTCCATGTTTTCTCTGAAATTACTTTCAGGCCGTAGCGCTTAGCAGAGCGTTTAAATGAGTTAGCTAAAGCAATATCAGCCGGTTTTTCGCCACGAATTAGCAATACTTGAGTTAATCGTCGATAAAGTAACCATTGGGCAAGGGCATCAGACTTCATGGCATTACTTGGGGCAGTATGTAAAATTTTATTTAAACATTGGCCATTACGTAATTTATTTGAAAATTCACTTATATTGAACAATAAAATTTTTTTATTTTGTGCCCACACGTTGATTTCATTCAACACAGGTAATGGCGCATCAAGTATGAAAATAGCTTTTCCAAGACTGAATTCTTCTTTTAAACGTTTAAGTAAGTTTTGCTGTTTTGTAAACTCAAAAGATCTCAGGGAAAAATGCTGCTGTAAAAACTTTCCCGTAGTATTTGAATCTTCTATTGCTAACCTTACCCCTTGATAACCACTGTCAGGTGCCATTTTTATCACATTTGATAAAGCTGGCGCGTGCTGTTTTTCTAGCTTGAGATAAGTAATATCAATAGATAAAGGCGTTGAAAAAGCACTAAAGCTAACTAAAAAAGCAAAATAGATAATGCCTATTAGTCGTGTTGGTTTTTTAGATGAATTTTTTTTTAGCATGGTAATTTAATCTCAGCTATAGAAGTCATAACGTCTTATTATTTATCATCATATAGTAGTAATGAACTGATTTATAGGTGCAATATTTATAGCAAATAAAACATTAACCATCTGTTTATTAAGTATTTATCTGTATTTTTTATAGTAGAGGTTGATTAAAATCATACTAAAGGATGAGGGGAACATATCTAAAGTACAGTTCGGAAATAACAAACGATTCGCTAGACTAGTTTTATACAATTTAAAAATGAACTAAGAGGTTTTAAAAATGATTAAGTTAAACTTTAAGCGTACATGCTTGATAGCCTGTGTATCCCTTTTTTCGTATGGAGTATCAGGTCATGGACCGGTAACGCCGCAATCAATAGACACATCTGAACTACCTCAATTAGGGGAAGAGTGGCTAGAAAGAAACCCTTATCGTGAAGTAACAGGTGATGTGCGTAAAAGTGTACTTAGCATTGGTGCATCTGCCTATAATCAAAATTGTGCTCGTTGTCATGGCTTAGGTGGCATTTCTGGAGGTATAGCACCTGACCTTCGTATTCTACCAACTGATTATGATGGTGATGAATGGTATGGCTATCGTGTACAAAATGGTGCGGTACGCAACGGCGCTGTCTATATGCCAAAAATGACTGAACATTTATCTCAAGAAGCACTTTGGGCTGTTCGAACTTGGTTAGAGTCTGTGAGAAATGATGAAGAGTAACTCACGTTTACTTTTTCTCGTCTTAAGCTGTTGCTGGTTTCTTTGTGCAACAGCTTTTTCGCGTTCTTATGATGATATCATTGAAAAAAATGAAATTATTGTTGCAGTCTATCGTGATTTTCAACCTTTTTCTTATCTAGAGAATGGTGAAGAAAAGGGCATAGATATTGATTTAGCACACGCCATCGCAAAAAAACTCGGTGTTAAACTTAAGCTCCGTTGGATGACTGCCGATGAGACGGTTGATGACGATCTGCGCAACAATCTCTGGAAAGGGCACTTTCTTAACCGCACAGTCGCTGATTTGATGTTAAGAGTACCATATGATAGAGATTATTCTTTATTACGTGATGATATTGGCGAGCTAGTTCATCAGCATGTTCATATGTTTGCACCTTTTCATACTGAATCTTGGAAAGTTATCTTTAATAGTAAAAAAATTGAATCAGTCGAAACCATTGCTGTGTTTCAATATCATGATGTTGGTGTTGAAGTTGATTCAATTCCTCAGTTTTATCTCACTTCTGCCTTTCAAGGTCGCATGAGAGATCGAGCTAAACAATTCCCAACGATTAGCGAAGCCATTAGTGCCATGACCGAAAGTAAAGTTGATGCCGTAATGGGACTTACCAGCCAGATTAGTCACTATCAAAGTGAGCTTTCTAAAACAAACTATCCACTTGCTAAAAATGCTTTTCCTATGATGGGACAGCAACAATGGGATATCGGTATGGCGGTTAAAAATGATTATAGACAGTTAGGTTATATGGTAGCTGATATCGTTGAAAGCATGATAAATACAGGTGAAATAGAGAAAATATTCGCTAAATATCATGTTATCTACAAAATACCCAATTTGTATAAAGCTGCTGAATAAGTAGTCATCCTAAGTGATGAGGCAAATTCATACTGCGGTTCAGTAGTTAATACTAAAGCAACATTTTATGATTAATTCAACCTGCATAATTCAAATATATTTAGCAAGTTATATCAACGTATAAATAGCATTATAAGCAAATTGTATATTAAATTTCATGAGGGAAAAACAATGATTAAAATGACTAAAAATAAAACCAAAGCATTGTCATTATCGATGATAGTCTCATTAGCGCTAACAGGCATGGCAAATGCTAATGTGACCGATAAAGACATTCTAAATGACCAAATGACAACGGATGATGTTGTTTCTTACGGCCTAGGCCTTAAAGGACAACGTTACAGTCCGTTGAAAAAAATCAATACTGAAACTGTTAAAGAAATGCGACCTGTTTGGGCTTTTTCGCTTGGTGGTGAAAAACAACGCGGGCAAGAATCACAACCCATGATCAAAGATGGCGTGATGTATATTACTGGCTCTTATTCTCGTGTTTATGCTATTGATGCCAGAACAGGCGATGAACTTTGGCAATATGATGCAAGGTTACCTGATGGCATAATGCCATGTTGTGACGTAATAAACCGTGGTGTTGCTTTATACGGTGACTTAGTTATTTTTGGTACGCTAGACGCTAAGCTAGTTGCGTTGGATAAAGATTCCGGTAATGTTGTTTGGAAAAAGACAGTAGAAGATTATAAAGCCGGCTATTCAATCACAGCTGCGCCAATTGTCGTTAAAGGCAATGTTATTACGGGTGTTGCTGGTGGTGAGTTTGGTGTTGTCGGTAAAGTAAGAGCGTATGATGCTAAAAACGGTAAACTTGTATGGGAACGTCCTACTGTTGAAGGCCATATGGGGTATATTTGGAAAGATGGCAAGAAAATGGAAAATGGTATTTCTGGCGGTGAAGCCGGAAAAACTTGGCCAGGTGACTTATGGAAATCAGGTGGTGCTGCGCCATGGTTAGGTGGTACTTACGATGTTGATACAGATTTACTGTTTTTTGGTACGGGTAACCCTGCACCTTGGAACTCACATTTACGCCCAGGTGATAACCTTTTCTCATCATCTCGTTTAGCGATTGATCCTGATACCGGCAAAATTGTTTGGCATTTCCAAACTACTCCGCATGATGGTTGGGATTTTGATGGTGTAAACGAATTAGTTTCTTTTGACTACAAGCAAAATGGAAAAACAATAAAAGCGGCGGCTACTGCTGACCGTAATGGCTTCATGTATGTACTTAACCGCGAAAATGGTGATTTCATTAGAGGCTTCCCATTTGTAGATAAAATTTCTTGGGCTTCAGGTCTAGATAAAAATGGTCGTCCTCTTTACATTGATAGCAACAGACCCAGTAACCCGGCTGATTCTAAAGATGGTAAAAAAGGTAGCTCTGTTGAGTCTACACCTGCCTTCTTAGGCGCTAAAAACTGGATGCCAGTTGCTTACAGTAAAGACACTGAATTATTCTATGTACCATCAAATGAATGGTCTATGGATATTTGGAATGAACCAACAGCCTATAAAAAAGGCTCAGCTTATTTAGGTGCGGGTTTTACTATTAAAGCAATCAATGAAGATTACATTGGTGTCTTAAGAGCGATGGATCCTAAAACGGGTAAAGAAGTTTGGCGTTTCAAAAACTACTCACCGTTATGGGCTGGTGTGTTAGCGACTGCAGGTAACTTAGTATTTACCGGTAACCCTGAAGGCTACTTGTTAGGCCTGAATGCTAAAACCGGTGATGTTGAATATAAGTTCAACACTGGCTCTGGTATCGTTGGTTCTCCCATTACTTGGGAAATGGATGGTGAGCAATATATTTCAGTACTATCTGGCTGGGGTGGCGCTGTTCCTCTATGGGGTGGTGATGTAGCTAAACGTATTAAACACTTAAACCAAGGTGGTAGTGTTTGGACATTTAAGTTACCTAAATAATAAACATTTATTTCTAGTAAACCTAAACAGTTACTATTGCTCTAAGTTGCATAGCTAATGTGAAGCTTACGTTAGCTATACAAGCACACTATAATTGGAAAATTTATTTTGATTATAGTGTGCTTTTATAATAGAAATTTCATTGAAAAAACCAACCATTCAAACATACATATATTCACATCAATGTCATCACTATGACGACAAAGTAAATTAAAAGTCCGACCAACATACCCTTTACTCTTAAATAAGGGCTAGATAAAAGCTACAAAAATATAAGTGATAGGTGTATTATTTTGTTAAAAAAATCAATAGGTAATAAAACATCAAACAACACAGGATCCTCTATACCCTTGTTAAGTGAAATGGTGATTCACCCGTTAAGAGAAAGGCTCTATAATGAATTACACAGTCGTCCTTTTCAGTCAATCTCAAACCCTTCGCAACTTACGCATATTGTTATCCAGCATCAAGGTGAACTAAAACAGCAAGAGTATGCATTTATTTCTCTGCTATGTAATCGCTTTCAAATCAGTTGTCCCGCAGAACCTATGCCTTGTTTTTATCAAGACTTTGGTTTGTTCAATTTACGCTGGGAAAGACATTTAGAGTACTCTACCTATACTTTTATTCATCAAGCGCCATTAACTGACCAGCCTTTTATCAAAAATGCTATCGATTATGTGCCAAGTGGTTGGTTTGAACATATGCCAGGCGAAGTAATTTCTGCTGTACATCTAGTGATTGAACCTGAAGATATTAAGGTTTCAAATGAACATAAAGTAGAGAGATTTTTTGATAACATGCTGTTAATTGCCAGTGCGCCAGTAAACTCAAAGGCTAAGGTATGGAGCTCGTTTAAATTACATGAGGATGGTTTTGCTCGTTTTTTGATTTATCAGCAAGACCTATCGTCTGAACAGTTAGGACGATTAGTACAACAACTGTTACAACTTGATACCTACAGATTAATGGCCACCTTGGGGCTACCATTAGCACAAGCTATTAATAGCGAACTCAATCAACTGGATTTACAGCTTCAAGAAGTAACCACTTGCATCGCCTTCGGCACAGAGAAAAATGACCGTGAATTACTGACCCAAGTATCCATAATAGCAGCCAAAGTTGAGGATTTTCGTAGCCAAAGTACCTACCGATTTTCGGCAACTAATGCCTATTACGACGTGTTTTTACAACGTATAGAAGAATTAAAAGAAGACGAAATTTCAGGGTATATGACTCTACAAGAATTTCTAATGCGTAGAATTACTCCAGCGGTTAAAACCTGTCAAACAGCGGCCAATCATTTAGAAGATATTTCTAGGCGAGTTACCCGTGCTAGTGATTTACTCCGCACACGAGTTGATATGGTACTGCAAGAGCAAAATCAAAAATTACTCAAATCAATGAATCGTCGTGCTCGTATACAAATGCGCTTGCAACAAACGGTTGAAGGCTTATCTGTTGCCGCTATTAGTTACTATGGTATGCAGTTATTTGAAACCATGCTAAGTTCTTTACCTTCTTTAGGCGTTGCATATAATCACGATTTGGTTAGTGGTTTTTCAGTACCTATTGTTATTTTTTTGGTCTTTGTTGGTACTCGTTTTGTGCATAAAGATTTGATGAAAAACCTTGATGAAAAAACCGATAAATAACCATAAAATAAGTTTGATTACTATAGATGTTTGGCCAACCAGCTGTTGCTGAGCGAAGTATCGGAAGTCCAGTAATATCAATACAGCCTAGTACTATTCTCTAGTTGAACAAGTATCATGATGACATGTTATGTCTTGGATTATTTTGATCCGCATTACAACTTTCACTATGTTGAACAATTATGCGAATTATACCATTTTTTCAATGGCCAAATTAGTTAACAAAATGCTAAGACTTGAGCCAATAAAAATTCTGATGAATATTCAAATGCCTGAGAACTCAATTACATTTTTACTGGTACTAAAAAACTCTGTCTAAGTGGGCGGCACGCTTTTGAGCATCAAAAACATTACTCTCTTGGAGCTGTATAGATAAGGATCTAATATCGTGAAAACTAGGGCGGTCTGTGCATTTTTCAATATCATCAAATAGGCCTAGCTCATCACGTATATTAGAAAAACTCTGCTAATGTGTACTGAGCGTAATTGGGTTCGAGGATCTAAACCGCTACCTAGCCAGCGATTTTGATCTTTTCTTTGACGCATGTAGTGAACTACCTATGGCCAAAAAATATCGTCTTGCTTTACATTTCAACCAAGGTACTCTGCTTTATTAACTAGGGCTCATTTTTTTACCAGTATGTGTTGAACAATATACGTGCGTTCTCACTTGGAACACGAAAGAAAATCAAGAAGAAGTGCCAAGGTTTATTCAGTCATTACACCTTAAGCTCGAATGGTTTGAATGAACATTACCATGATAATAATAGGGCAGATCAATTTCACATAGTAGGGCCATATACGCCAAAAAAAAGTTGATTCTAATAACTCATTACCTTGTTTTAATTCTTCTAATATTTTGTTTCTATGCCATACCCAACCAATGAATAGACAGGTAATTAAACTGATGAGTGGTTGGCTATATTGAGTAGTAAAACTCACGATAAAGCTAAAGAGTACCTCAAAGAAAAATATTAGCACGATACTAATCAGTAATATCATTAAACCAATAACGACTGTTCTTTTTTGTCTTGAACCTTGGTTGCTTTCAAGCGAATAAGCAACGGGTACTTCGAGCATTGATATTGATGAGGTTAACGCGGCAATACTCATCAATAAAAAGAAAACCGCTGAAATGATATTGCCTACTGGCCCCATACTACTAAACAATGCCGGAATCACAGTAAAGATTAACTGATCACCGTCAATGAGCGCACCTTGTGAATCAAAAATAGTGACGCCATTATGTAAAGCAACATACATGGCAGGAATGATTAACATGCCCGCTAGAATGGCAATGCCGCTGTCGACTAAGGCCACTGAAAGTCCCAGTGAAACAAGGTTTTCTTTTTTGCTAATGTAGGAGCCGTAGATCAGCATGCACCCCACACCTAACGATAAAGAAAAGAAGGCTTGGCCCATTGCGCTTACTAACAGCTCTGGCTGGAGTATTTTTGAAAAATCCGGTATTAAATAAACACGCCAGCCTTCAGCTGCACCTTCAAGCGTGGAAATATAAATAATCATGGAGACGATTAAAATGAATAAAACGGGCATTAGCCGGCTGGACCATTTTTCAATGCCTTCGCTAACACCATGACGAACAATATTAATGGTTAACAGTGAGAATATGGTACAAAAGATAATATTACGTTCTATTGAAAAAGTGACCAACCAATTAGAAAACTCATGCCAACCAATGATCAAGGTTAAAGCTTGTAAAAAATAAGCGATCATCCAGCCAGCAACGATAGAATAAAAACTGAGAATAAGACTGACGGTGCATAAACCCCACCAGCCAGTGGCTTTGCCGATCTTTTTACCTGTTTGGCTATCAGAAATCTTTTGCATGGCGTCAACCATATTGGCTTGCGCGTATCGACCTATAGTGAGTTCGGCCATTAAAATGGGGTAGGCTAAAGTCAGTGTGAGCAGTAAATACACGAGGACAAACGCGCCGCCTCCATTGGTGGCAACTTGGGTGGGAAATCCCCAGATGTTTCCTAATCCTACCGCGGCACCTGCCGCTGCCATGATAAATCCCAATCTTGATGAAAACTGTCCACGAGCACTCATAGAATAAACCTTAATAATGACTTAAATTGAAACGTGAAGCATGACGATAAAATAATCATAATACTTTGTTTTATAGACCTATTTAAGTTCGGGTGACTTAAAGTATCAGTGATAAATTAGCTGATAGGCCTAGTACACTAGCTATGATTAGGATACTTAAAAATGAATACTTTCCTAGCCCTAATAAAATTTTTTACTGCTATAAACTGCAATTTGGTCGATTTTTTGAATTGATAAAAAAAAAGCCTTAATCCCGCTAGACCTTAGTGATTCTTCTGTTCGTGGTAATTTCTCTGAATTAATCATTCATATTTTGAATGCAAATGCTAAATTAATAAAATTATAGTTATTTATTAAAGGTGACTAAGATGATGAACAAGTATTAACACTTGTTGTTTTAGCTGATCTAGTTGAGTTAACTGATTTAGAAATAGCATACATGGGATATAGGATTAAATTATGTCAGTTCCAAGCAAGCTCATGTCATATATCAAGGGTAAGTTTGTCGATAGCGAATGTTACTTTGACAACATAAACCCCGTAGACGGTAGTGTGATCTCGGTAATATCTGAAGCAAATCATCAGATGATTGACGATGCCGTAGCCGCTGCAAAAGAAAGTCAATGGGCGCAGCTCACTGTCAATGAACGTTGTGTGTTGCTTAATAAAGTTGCTGACGTAATGCAGGAAAGAGAGCAAGATTTTATAGACGCTGAAATAGCCGATACAGGCAAGTCACTATTTCAAGTGAAGACCATTGATATACCAAGAGGTACCGCTAATTTTCGCTTCTTTGCCGATTTAGTCAAATATCCCGCGAATGAAAGTTTTATTACCGACACAGCGCAAGGCACAAAAGCATTAAACTATAGTGTTAATAAACCACTGGGTGTAGTGGCTATTATTTCTCCGTGGAACCTGCCTTTATTGTTGGCAACATGGAAAATTGCACCGGCAATGGCTTGTGGAAATAGTATCGTTTTTAAGCCCTCTGAAGAAACGTCTTCTACAGCATTTTTACTGGCACAAGTGATGGATGACGTGGGTATTCCTAAAGGTGCGTTTAATTTGATTTTAGGACGTGGCCATGCTGTCGGGGATGCTATTACTAGCCATAAAGGAATTGATGCCATCACTTTTACGGGGGCATCTGCGACAGGGCAGCGAATCATGGCATCTGCAGCACAAACCGTGAAGCCGATTTCGTTTGAATTAGGCGGTAAAAACTCCGCTGTTGTCTTTAGTGATGTAGACATTGATAAGGCGGTTGCAGGTGTGGCACGCTCAACGTTTACCAATTGCGGTCAAGTGTGTTTATGTACAGAAAAAGTTTATGTACACAGATCAATTTTTGACGAGTTTGTTCGCAAACTTAAACACCATGCTGCCAATATCAAGATTGGTTACCCAACCGATGAAGCGGTATTTATGGGGCCTTTGGTATCCAAAGTACATCAACAAAAAGTACTTTCTTATTACCAGCTTGCCCGTGAAGAGGGGGCTAAGGTTGAACAAGGTGGCGGTGTACCTAAGTTTGGTGATAAGCGTGATAACGGTTGTTATATCGAACCGACTATTCTTACTGGCCTTGATGACCATGCACGTATTAATCAAGAAGAGATCTTCGGGCCAGTATGTCACGTTTCTCCCTTTGATGACGAAGCTGAAGTCATCAAGCGTGTTAACGATACACCCTATGGGCTAGCGGCTTCTTTATGGACAGAAAACTTATCTCGGGCGCATCGGGTCGCTCCACAAATTGACGTTGGTTTAGTCTGGGTAAATACCTGGTTTTTACGCGACCTTAGAGCGCCTTTTGGTGGTACTAAACTTTCGGGTGTTGGGCGAGAAGGTGGTTTGCATTCTTTAGCTTTCTATAGCGAACCAAGCAATATCTGCATTAATATTGAAGGGTAAATGATGAGTCAGTCAAATCAAAGTAAAGTGGTCAGTGGTAAAGCTAAACCTAGAGGTACATTTCCGCACGTTAAGCGTGCGGGCGATTTTATTTATATATCAGGGACAAGTTCACGATTACCAGATAATAGTTTTGCCGGAGTTGAAGTAGACGAAATGGGCAGTACAAACTTATGTATTGCCAGCCAAACGCGTGCGGTGATAGAAAATATAGCCGATATTTTGGCATCAATGGATGCTTCGTTAGACGACCTTGTTGAAATTTCTACCTTCCTTGTGAACATGAATGACTTTCGTGAGTACAACAAGGTTTATTCAGAATTTTTTGATTTTGATGGCCCAACGCGTACTACCGTCGCGGTGCATCAATTGCCACATCCACATTTATTAATCGAATGTAAAGGGGTTGCTTATAAACCGCTATCGACTAGTGCGGTGATTAACCAAACACCTGAAAAAACAGAGGAAGCCTCCCATGAGTAAATTGGCTGCGTTTAATTTTCAACACTGGATAGAAGAGCATAAACATTTACTTAAGCCACCCGTTGGCAATGTCCAAATATGGACTGACACTGACATGATGGTGACTGTTGTCGGTGGACCCAATCAACGTACTGACTTTCACGATGACCCTGTTGAAGAGTTTTTTTACCAACTTAAAGGCGACATGGTGCTTAAAGTGATTGAAGACGGCGAACATCGCGATGTATTTATTCGTGAAGGCGATATATTTTTTTTACCACCTCATGTGCGTCATTCTCCTCAACGTCCTATGGAAGGCAGTATTGGTTTGGTGGTTGAGCCGGCAAGAGCGGCTGGCGTTAAAGACGCATTCGAATGGTATTGTTTTAGCTGTGACGCGCTAGTGCATAGAGTTGAAGTACAGCTTGTCTCAATTGTTAAAGACTTACCACCGCTTTATAAAGCCTTCTATCAAGATATAGCAGCACGTACTTGTGGTAACTGTGGTGAACTCCACCCCGGAAAAGAGCCACCGAAAGCTTGGGTAACCCTGGAAGAAAAATCATGAATGTAATTGATATTCACTCGCACTTTTTTCCAAAGCAATGGCCAAGTTTGGCTGAACGTTTTGGCGGCGATGACTGGCCATGGTTGCGTCATAGCAGCGATGACAGTGGTAGTGCGATGTTAATGCAAGGCAGTAAAGAATTTAGACCCATCTATTCAGCTTGTTGGGACGGAAATAAACGGCTTGAAGAAATGGATAGTGATGGCGTTCAAAAGCAAATAATTTCTGCTACGCCTATTCTGTTTGGTTATGAGCGTCCTGTTGAACAAGCCTTGTACTGCGCGCAATTGTTTAATGATGCGGCGCGTGAGATATGTCAGATAAATCCGCAACGTTTGTTTTCATTGGCACAAGTACCATTACAAGATCTTGATGCCTCATGTAAAGAAGCATCACGCGCTAAAGCAACCGGCCACGTTGGTATTCAAATAGGTAACCATGTTGGTTTAAAAAACATGGACGATGACACTGTACTCGCTTTTCTTGAGTATTGTGCAAACGAAGATATCGCCATATTTGTTCACCCATGGGACATGATGGCCAGTGAGCGTACTAAAGATTATATGATGGGCTGGACCGTTGGAATGCCGGCCGAAACTCAGCTTTCCATTGTCTCTATGATACTCGGTGGCGGTTTTGACAGAGTCAGTAGCAAACTAAAAATATGTTTTGCTCATGGTGGCGGTTCATTCGCTTTTTTACTGGGGCGTTTAGAGAATGCTTGGCATCACCGTGATATTGCCCGAGGAAAATCAAAGTATCCGCCTAGCCATTATCTTGACCGATTTTATCTTGATACCGCGGTATTTGACCATGACGCGCTTGAGTTGTTAGTGAAAAAAATGACAACAGATCGTCTTATGTTTGGTACCGATTATCCGTTTCCATTAGGCGAACAACAAATGGGGCAATTGATCAAAACGGCTCCAACCTTATCGAATGAAGACAAGCAAAAATTACTCGCGAGTAATGCTGAGTCTTTCTTTAACCTGACATAAAGCTGGGATTACTAACTATGTTAAATGACATTGCACACACTTTAGATCAAGCGGCCGCTTCTGCTGCCAGTGTTGAACAAATATCACTCACTAAAAAGATTACTTTACCTGAAGCTTACGAAATTCAAAAACTCAGTATTGAGCGGCGACTTGACCGTGGTGAAAAACTGGTGGGTTATAAAATGGGCTTTACTAGCCGAGCTAAAATGCTACAAATGGGCGTGGATGATCTTATCTGGGGCCGCCTTACTGACGCCATGCAAATAGAAGAGGATCAAGAAATTGATCTAACAAAATATGTTCACCCAAGAGCGGAGCCTGAAATTGCTTTTTTACTCAATAAGCCCTTGTCAGGAAAAGTAACTAAAGCAGAAGCACTTGCCGCGGTAGAGGCTATTGCACCCGCCATAGAAATTATTGATTCTCGTTATCAAAACTTTAAGTTTTCACTTGAAGATGTCGTCGCAGATAACAGCTCAAGCAGTGGTTTTGTTATTGGTCAATGGCAGTCTAAAGACAGTAACCTCAATGGCTTGGCTATGCATTTAACGGTTAATAATAAGCTTGTTGCAAGTGGTTCAAGTAATGATATTTTAGACCACCCGATTAATTCATTGGTTGAAGCCGCTCGTTGTATTGGCGCGGCAGGTGAAGAGCTTAAAGCCGGACAAATTATTCTAGCAGGGGCCGCGACAGCTGCCGTGGCATTAGAGCCTAATCAAACTATATCGGCCAATGTTATCAACTTAGGTCGCTGTCAATTTAAGACCAAGGGTTAATTTATGACACACGAAAATTCATTAGCTTATGCTAAAAAACAAGATGCAGAGGATCCATTGGCGGCTTATCGCGATAAGTTTCATCATCCGGTGATCGATGGTAAACAAGTACTCTATTTTACCGGTAATTCACTTGGTTTACAGCCAAAAAGTGCACGTGAATATATCAATAAAGAGCTTGATGAATGGGCAAAATGGGGCGTAGAAGGTCACTTTGAAGCAGAAAATCCTTGGGTAAGTTACCACGAAATACTAACGCCAGCTTCAGCTCGTTTAGTCGGCGCTAAAGAGTCTGAAGTTGTTTGTATGGGGTCATTAACCAACAACTTACACTTATTATTTGTTTCATTTTATAAGCCAACAGCTAAACGTTTCAAAATTATTAGTGAAGCGAAAATGTTTCCATCAGATCGTTACTTACTAGAAACTCAAGCAAGACATCATGGTCTTGATCCTGATGAAGCCATTATTGAAGTATCACCGCGTGAAGGTGAATACTTAATACGTGAAGATGACATTATTGCAGCCATTGAAGAACACAGCGACGAATTAGCGTTAGTCTTTTTTGGCGGGATGAATTACTTTACAGGCCAACTTTTTGATATGGAAAAATTGACCCAAGCAGCCCACGAGCATGGTGCATTGGCGGGTTTTGATTTGGCCCATGCTGCGGGTAATGTTCCATTAGAGTTGCATAAATGGAATGTAGATTTTGCGGCTTGGTGTACTTACAAATATATCAACTCAAGTGCGGGTAATGTGGCAGGGCTATTTGTTAATGAACGCCATGGTAACGATACCTCTATTAACCGATTTGGTGGATGGTGGGGTCACAATAAAGAACGTCGCTTTTTAATGGAAAATACGTTTGATCCAATGCAAGGTGCTGAAGGTTGGCAAATAAGTAATGCACCCGTCATGGGAATGGCAATACTAAAAGCGTCCTTAGATATTTTTGATGAAGCAGGTATCCATAATTTACGTGCTAAAAGCGTAAAACTCACAAGCTACCTAGAGTTTATTTTTAACGATGTGGTAAGTAAATACCCTAATTTTCAACTAGAGATAATTACACCGACAGGCCCGAAAAAACGTGGCGCACAACTTTCTATCAAATTGATTGGAACAGATAAAACCTTCTTTGATAAATTGACTAAAGCGGGTGTTATTAGTGATTTTCGTTCACCTGATGTGATCAGAGTTGCCCCTGCACCCTTATACAATAGTTTTGAAGATGTATATCAATTTGGTAATACCTTACATAGCTTACTGTCTGAATGGAGATAACATGACTCAATCTACCCAAACTATCACTATTGCTGGAGGTGGGCCTGTTGGTGCTCTACTTACCGTTATGTTAGCCAGACAAGGCTATAAAGTAGACTTGTTTGAATCCCGTGATGATTCACGTTGTAGTGATATCTATCAGGGTAAGTCTATTAATATCGCATTATCTGATCGTGGCTGGCTCGCCCTTGAAGCGGTTGGTATTGCCGATGAGGTAAAACGTGAAGCAATACCTATGTACCACCGAGTTATGCATGACCTTAAAGGTAAGCTAACAAGACAAGCATACGGTAAAGAAAATCAAGCTATTTGGTCGGTATCACGTTCTAAAATAAATGAACAATTGCTTTCGTTGGCCGAACAAGAGCAAACGGCATCGTTGCATTTTAACAGCCACCTTACTGACATCGATTTTGATAGTACTACGCTAACGTTCAATACTAAGCAGGGAATAATACAGCATACTAGCGATCTATTATTGGGTGCTGATGGTGCATTTTCGAAAGTACGTCGAAAAATGCAAGAAATTCCGCGAAAACGTATTAGCTATAGCCTTGAATATATGCCTCAAAGCTATATTGAACTGCATATCCCTGCAGCAGCAGATGGTAGTCATCAACTGGAAAAAGAAGCGCTTCACATTTGGCCTCGAAAAGACTTTATGTTAATTGCACTGCCCAATCCAGATGGTAGCTTTACCTGTACGTTATTTATGAATCAAGAAGGTGAAATTTCATTTGATGCTTTACAGCAACGTAATGACGTAGAAGCTTTTTTTCAAAGCTACTTTAGTGATACTTTAGATTTGATCGAGGATCCTATCGGTGAATTTATGAGCCGAAAAGCGTCGCCATTATCGTTAGTTCATATATACCCTTGGGTAGTGAATAATAATGTGGGTTTAATCGGTGACGCAGCACATGCTATGGTACCTTTTTATGGTCAAGGGATGAACTGTGGCTTTGAAGATTGTCGAGAGTTAAATAATCTCGTTATGCAGCACAAAGGAGATTGGCCTGAAATACTGTCTCAATACCAGCTGCAACGTAAACCGAATGGTGATGCGATAATTGAACTCGCTAAACGTAACTTTGTTGAAATGAGTGAATTGTCTGGAGATGCCAACTTCCAATTATGTAAAAAAATTGAAGCGAATTTTCATGAACGTTACCCTGATTTATGGGTTCCGCTATACTCTATGGTGACATTCTCACCGTATACACCTTACAGTGAAGCTTTGCGTGTAGGCGATATTCAAAAAGACATTATGAGTCAAATTATGGCATTGCCAAATATAGAAGAACGCTGGCAAGACGAAGATATTTATGAGCATTTGCACCATTTAACCATGACCAGAAACCTAGGAGTAAAAACCTCATGAGTTGCCCGTATAATACTAATTACCGCGCGATGGAAGACTCTATTCATACTGATTTTAAAGATGACATGTCGTATGGAGACTATCTTTGCCTGGAAAAAATATTATCGGCACAGCAGCCGAAAAGTGAGCAACACGATGAAATGCTTTTTGTCATCATTCATCAAGCCAGTGAGCTATGGTTGAAACTTGCAGGGCACGAACTGAGTGCTGCAATGGTGAATGTAAAAGAGGGTAATTTTGGCCACGCGTTTAAAGTGATCTCTCGCGTGAAGCAAATCATCCGGCAACTGACTCAATCTTGGGATATTCTATCAACACTAACGCCCGTTGATTACCTTAAATTCCGTGACGATCTTGGTCATTCATCCGGTTTTCAATCATACGGTTACCGCAAAATTGAGTTTTTGCTTGGCAATAAAAATGCGTCATTATTAGACGTTCATCAAAGTAACGAGTTAGTACATAGTGACCTAAAAGGCATACTTGAACAGCCAAGTCTTTATGATGAAGTGATTACCGCATTACATAACAAAGGCCTCCCTATTGATGCAGAGGTATTAACAAGAGATGTTACATTGCCCTATGAAAGTAATGACTCAGTGGTGAATGCTTGGCTAACGGTTTACCAAAACCCTGATCAGTATTTTGAATATTATGAGTTGGCAGAAAAATTGGTTGATATTGAAGACACCATTCAGCAATGGCGCTTTAAACATATGTCGACCGTGATGCGAATTATTGGTAATAAAGCCGGTACAGGGGGGTCTTCAGGCGTGGGTTTTCTTAAAAAGGCACTGGATATCAGCTTTTTTCCTGAACTTTATACTGTGCGTACCAAACTGTAGATATATAAGGGCTATTCACTTAGCCCAACCGACCACTACATCTTGTGTTTACTAGATTTAACCTCTTCGAGCACTTATGCCACAAAGAAGACGTTAGCTTTTGTAAAACCATGATCATATTTAGAGCAAAGTTAGTCAAAATTTAAGACTTGATTGTGAGGCAGGTTAAGCTCACATTACTGTGGTTGTCACATCACCCTTGAACGCCACTTTCCCGCCCAAACAGGCCTAAGATATCACTAGAATACGAACAAGTTATTATGGGTGGGTGGCTTAATAAATTTGGTGGCTTAATAAATTTGAAAATTTATAACATTACCTTATGTTATTTTTTTCTAATGTTTTATTTAGAAAGTCCACAAGCGTAGGAATGTCTTTGTCGATAGCAATTGGCATAGTGAGCTCACCATCCTTGCTAAATCGACCTGAATGCACGTAAATACTATTTTCGTGCAAACCTACCGCTAAGCATCCTGCCCTTTGTAATGACACATAACATTGGTACATTAATTCTATGGCATCGTAAGTAATGCCTGCGCTTGGTTCTGGACGCTGCAACAAAACCCATTGTTTAAGTGGTTTTTTGACCCTTAATATCTCTTCGGTAATAGCCTTTACGCCGGCAGTATTAAATCCATCGGAGTAATCACAATAAACTGTGTTCCCCTGCCGAGATACCGAAAATTTTCCGTGAACTGGCTCTAACATAATTACACCTTTACTCTCTACTTTATGGCATGCTAATTAACTATGCTGCTTTTTAACTGCTTTTTAACTGCTTTTTAACTATGCTTTTAACTATGCCACCCATGATAACGCTACTCAATAATAATGCTCTGAAATACTGCTATCCATTGGTCAACAACAATGCCTGTACTTCATATTCTAAGCCTTTGTATATCGATTTTATATATTTTCATTAAATGAGTGAATGTCAGGCAAGCGGTACTTGCTGCCCCATAGTAGCATAGTAGCCGTATTTTTCTTGCTGTCTTAGCATCTAGTTAAGTTTAAGCGCTATTCAAACAAGCTTGGGCATTGGCTTTACCGTGTGCTCGCTTTAAACCCACGTGTTCAGTAAATTCACACAAATGCTCTGCGGTGCCGACCGCGCCAGTGAATATACCTTCAAAGTTTGTGGTGAGTTTTAGCCAACTTTCATCGCTGATGTGAAGTCTTGACAGTATCTGTGCGGTTTTAGCATCGATAGCGCCTCGTTTGTCTTCTCTTATTACGCGACCTGTTTCATCTACCAGGGTTAAATAATCCTTCAAGCTAAAGCTGATACCTGAGGTTTTCTCTTGATGTGCATGGCCAGTAAAAGGTAATAACGTTGTAGGCTGCTTGCCCTTTATCGCCGCTTTGATACGTAGCTGGATGCTAGTAAAACTCGATTGCTCAGGTGTTGGCGCAATGCCCGCACGGACTGGATTTAAATCAACATAAACCATACAGGACAGTAAAGCGCCTTCATCGAGCAGGGCTTGAGATTTGAAGCGTCCTTCCCAAAAGTGGCCAGTACATTTGTCTTCTTTATTCGCTTGACGAGCAATAGGCTCATTTAAAGCGCGCATAAACCAACTGATATCGATTAAACGCTGTTTATAGACCTGTGCTGTTTCTTCAACCATTTTCAATTCGAATTTAGTTAATAGTTGTCCTCGCTGATATTTTCTGGTCAACAAGGTGCCTTTAAACAACTTATGCCAACGGGACAGTACATCTAACGTAGACCAACTTTTCACCTGTTCACTATCAACATGAAGTACTAAATGTAAGTGATTATTCATGACAGCGTGAGCACAAATATCAATAGCAAACACCTGAGATAATTGAAAAATACGCTGTTCAATCCAACTACGTCTGTGCTCATAGCTAACACCCGTTGCTTTATCAACACCACATAAAAAGGCTTTGCGGACGGTTCGACTGCAAATATGATAATACGGCGTATCAGATAAACTGATTTGTTGTGAACGAGGCTTGGGCATAACAATCACCACACTTAAAAAGGGTAAATTAAGTGTAGTTTATTGTTGAAAAAACAAACAAGTTATTATGGGTGGCTTAATTAGCAATTCAAGTTATTATGGGTGGCTTAATTAGCAATTATGGGTGGCTTAATTAGCACAGCGGACGGTTCGACTACAAATATGATAATACGGTGTATCAGATAAACTAATTTGTTGTGAACGAGGCTTGGGCATAACAATCACAACACTTATAAAAGGGTAAATTAAGTGTAGTTTGTTGTTCGAAAAATAAACAAGTTATTATGGGTGGCTTAATTAGAAGAAGAACTTTTTAAGATAGAAATGATTAGCTTGGTATAACCAAACAATATTGCCAATAGACACAAATCAAATAGAGTCAAAAATAATTATTTTTTTTGACTCTATTTGATTGAATTAATGTGAGTGAATTTATTTGCAATGAATGAATGAATAATAGGGAGCAATCCATTGCCGGTTAAACAGTGATGTTCACCCTGTTTTTTCATTTTTTAAAGTGATGTTAGCGCCGTGCCTTGGCGAGGTTGATGGCGACATCTTCAATCATGTCTTCTTGACCACCGACTGTTTTCATTCGTCCTAGTTCCATTAATATTTCTTCACTTGGTACGCCATATTTTTTGGCGGCTCTTTGAGCGTGTAATAAAAAGGACGAATAAACACCTGCATAGCCTAATACTAAAGAGTCGCGATCGACTCGAATGGGCTTATCCATCATTGGAACAACAATTTCTTCAGCAACCGCCATTAACTTAAACACATCAGCATTTGTTTTTGCACCCATGCGTGTAACCACGGCGTTAAATACTTCTAATGGTGCATTACCCGCACCCGCACCTAGGCCAGCGGCTGAACCATCTATACGGTCTGCGCCTGCGGCAACTGCGGTTAGTGAGTTTGATACGCCTAATGCCATATTATGATGGCCATGAAAACCAATTTCAGTCTCAGGTTTCAAGCCAGCACGCAATGTTTCTATACGGCTTTTTACATCATCTTGTAGCATATAGCCCGCTGAATCGGTGCAGTAAATACAATTTGCACCATAGCTTTCCATCAACTTGGCTTGTTTGAGCAATTCTTTCGGCTCTAACATGTGTGCCATCATTAAAAAGCCAACCGTGTCTAAGCCCAATTTGCGAGATAAATTGATGTGTTGTTCGGTTACATCGGCTTCAGTACATTGTGCCGCCACTCGTACGGTATGAACGCCATAAGAATGCGCCATGCGTAAGTGATCAACCGTACCTATACCTGGTATTAATAGCACAGATACTTTGGCTTGCTTCATTTTAGAAATAACTGCTTCTAAGTATTCTTCGTCGGTATGTGCGGCAAATCCGTAGTTTACTGATGCACCACCTAATCCGTCACCATGACCGATTTCTATTCGCTGAACACCCGCTTCGTCTAATGCGGTTGATAAACGTACTGTTTCTTCAATTGATATTTGATGACGCTTTGCATGCATACCATCACGTAGGCACATATCATGAAGTTGGATCTTACGTCCTGCTAAGTTCATTGCTATTCTCCTATGTTTTGTATGTTTTGTATGTTTTGCGCTAACATTTCAGCGGTACGTAAGGCTGAAGCAGTCATAATATCTAGGTTACCAGCGTAAGTGGGTAAATAGTCTCCTAAACCGGCAACTTCTAAAAACACAGAGACACGGTTACCATCAAACACAGGGCCATTTTTTAATGTATAGCCCGGCACATAGGCTTGTACTTTTTTGATCATTGCGTGAACCGATTCGGTAATCGCTGCTTGATCAGGCTTATCTTCAGTAAGGCAATGTATTGTGTCGCGCATCATCAATGGCGGCTCTGCAGGATTAAGAATAATAATAGCTTTACCTTTTTTAGCACCACCAACAGATTCAATAGCACTAGCGGTAGTACGGGTAAATTCGTCGATATTCTTACGTGTACCTGGGCCGGCAGATTTTGACGAAATAGTGGCAATAATTTCGCCATAGGCAACGGGTTGCACTTGGCTAATGGCTGCCACAATAGGGATTGTCGCTTGACCCCCACAGGTGACCATATTTACGTTAGGGGCATTTTTACTCAGCAGTTCATCGAGGTTAACGGGGGGTACACAAAAAGGGCCAATCGCTGCTGGCGTTAAGTCAATCACGGTAACGCCATGGCGCGCCAACTTTTCGTTATTTTCAGCGTGAACATAAGCAGAGGTAGCATCGAAGGCTATTTTGATATTATCTGCTTCAATATGCGCTAATAAACCATCTATGCCTGCTGCCGTAGTTTTTAACCCAGCCGCTTTAGCTCTGGTTAGGCCATCAGAGTTTTCATCAATCCCTACCATCCATACGGGATTTATATACGAGCTACGCAATGCTTTTATCACTAAATCAGTGCCGATATTTCCAGAGCCAATGAGCGCAACATTAATTTTTTTAGTCATATCATTTACTCCGCTACAAATTTAAATTCGGCGCTGCCCACACCTTCAATTTCAACACTCATTTCATCGTTAGCTTCACAGGGGATCATTGCGGCTAATGAACCAGATAAGACAATATCACCCGCTTTTAAAGGAATATCGTAAGTACCTAAAGTGTTAGCTAGCCAAGCGACACAGTTTAACGGTGAGCCAAGTGCTGCACTTCCTTTGCCCGTAGCCACAACTTTGCCCTTGTTTTTAATGGTCATACGGCAATTTTCAAAATCAACCGTATTAGGATCAACACCTTGATCGCTCATCACAAAAATTCCACAAGAGGCATTATCTGCAATGGTATCTTGAATTTTTATTTGCCAGTTCTCAATACGAGAATCAACAATCTCAAAGCAAGCAAAGACCTGATCGGTTGCCGCTAAAACGTCATCTGCTGTGATATTGGGTCCCACTAAATCATGTTTTAATTTAAAGGCTATTTCTCCTTCAGATTTAGCTTGAATAAGTTCTTTTTTAAGTACGATTTCGGCACCTGATGAATAGTGCATTTTATCCAATAAAAAACCAAAATCAGGCTGATGTACACCTAACATTTTTTGTACAACGTCACTCGTCAGGCCAATTTTTTTACCTATTATTTTTTCGCCTTTTTCTAAACGAATGTTCAGGAATGCTAATGATATGGCATAGGCCTGATCTATGGTCAGCTCAGGGTATTGAGTGGTTAAAGGAGGAAGTGTTCTTTGAGCACTCATCGCTTCATTTAAACGATGAGCGCATTGTTCTATCTCTAATGTTTTCATTGGTGATTATCCTAAGCTTGAGAATAAATTAAAATTGCTATTGCTACTTTACTTGAGTATGTTGAATAACAATAATTGAATATATTCTGTTATTTGATTCAAAAAATGTATCAATAATAAAGGTGATAGCAATGGGAAAGAGCCAACTTAATATTAGCCACTTAAAAATGATTTGTACCATAGTAGAATCTAACACGGTGAAAGAGGCGGCTGAAAAACTATTTATCACCCAGCCAGCGTTAACCAACAGAATTCGCGAAGCTGAACGTCGTCTTAATATTAATTTATTTGCTAGGCGCAGGCGTAAATTAGTTATTACGACTGCAGGTAAGCGTTTACTGCAGTCGGCCAAAAAAATTCTGGAGGAGCTTGAACGCGCTGAATACGATATTGCACGATTAAGTGACGGCATTGATCAAGTTCTGCGCATTGGCCTACCTCATTATGCTTCATTTAAGTGGCTACCCGATGTGGTGAGTTATTTCCATAAAGAACTCTCCAATATTGAGCTAGAAATTACCGCAGAAGCCTCCATTAGTCCGCTTGATGCTCTTTATAATGGTGACGTAGATATCGCGTTAATTTCGAGTAAAGATAAGCTATTAGATATTCACAATAATGACTACGACACTGTCTTTATATTTCAGGACGAACTTCAAGCCTGTTTATCCACTAAACATAAAAAAGCACAACAGCCTTTCATGAGTGCTGAAGATTTTTCGAATGAAACTTACATTACTAATTCTACTGTGCCAGAGAAAGATCGGGAGTATGAATTACTCTTCAAGCCTCAGAATGTGTTGCCCTATAAAGTCGTTCAAGTGGGATTTAATGAAGCGATTATTGAGCTGGTTAAAGTCAACATGGGGGTGACTATTATGTCGAAACAGCTCATTGTTCCGTATTTGACAGAAGGCGAAATTAAAACCATGCCGATAGGAGAGAGCGGTTTAAAAATATATTGGCATTTAGTTTATCTTAAGACCAGTAACGTGATAAAACCGGCCAAGCTAATGACAAATATTCTTAAGAAACATGCAAATAAGTAACCTGACTTGAAGGTGTAAAAATCACTCTATTGATGTCATCAAGGCGATGGTTTGTTGAGATAACCAACTCGACTTGTCACCGAGATCAAGAATGACATCAAAATGATTTCGTTCTTCAATTTGTTTAAATTTAACTTTAAAGCCTTTATGTTGAAGTTTTTCGGTCATCATTTTACTTTGTCGCTTAAATTCATCCGTTTCTATATCACCAAAAGCAATAATCACAGGTACAGGCTTAGGTAATGGTCGTAGAATAGGACTATTCGCTTTTGCTTCGTCGTTGTCCATTTTTAATGCTTCATTAACATAAGTTGGCAGCAATGGCTGAAGATCGTAAATACCACTGACAGCACACAAGCCTTTAATAATATTGTCCTGATAAGCAGGAACGTAATCTGACCAATGGGTTTGAAGCATCATCATGGCTAAGTGGGCACCCGCTGAACTACCACCGACATATATTTGTTCGGGGTCGTAACCAAATCGCGAGGCGTTTTTGTATAACCAAGCGATAGCTTGGCGGTTTTCCTCAACAATATCGGTAATACTGGCATCAGGAGCAAGTGTGTAATCAAGCACGGCAAAATGAAAACCTTGTTGTTGAAAGTTTGTGGCCGCAAAACACGACTCTTCTTTGCTCAATTCTTGCCAATAGCCGCCATGGATATACACCATCAAACGACGTTTTGCGGTATTATTTGCGGTATTTATAGGTAGGTAAAGATCTAGGCTTTGAGTTTTATGCTCACCATAGTGCAGGTTACTGTGCAGTGCTTTTAGTGCTATTGCTTGATTTTTAGCGATGTGACTTAGAGTAATATATTGCTGAATATGAAAGTTAATATCATTAATACAACTGCTAGGTGAATATTCCCTATTTAAATTATCTAAATCAGAAGGATCAATTTCGGTCATTTTTGCATTCCCATGATTACTTATTGTGAGTAGTGGTACATAAAAATAAAGTGAGTAGTTATGCTATTAGGTGAGTGTATTCAATACTCGCTTGAAAAGTACCTACACGAGGTAGGCACTTTCAAACGCTTCATTTTTAAAACTTATGTTTAAAACAAAATGCTTTAGAAAGAAAAGTTAACGCGAACAAAATAACTTGAACCATTAAAGCCATAAGGCACAGCTCTTATTGGGTATTTAAAGGCACCTTGGGTGATAAAGTCTAAGGCTTCATCTTCACCTAATTCATCAGGTGTCACATCAAAAATATTATCAGCACCGGCTACCAAGGCTAAACTATCGGTTAGTTGATATGAAATATTCAAATCAATTAACACTGCCGATTCAACAATGCTGGTAGGTTTAAATTCGCCTGTTGGCGATAAAAAGCCAGGGAGTCCAATATGGTCATTACCAAAATACGTGACATCTGTTTCACCAAAATAATTGGCTCGAAGCACAGAACTCCATTTTCCGCGTTCATAGTCAAAGGTTAAGGTTGCTCTTTCCTTCGGTTGGCCGTTTTCCAAGAAACTACGTTGCAGAGCATCTAGAGAAACCTCCTCAGGAATACCGTCTGGACTATTCACTCGGTCTATTTCTGTTTTGTTAATATTACCGGCAAAAGTCGCACTAAACTGTCCATCGGATAAAGTCGTCTCATATCTCAAAATGATATCTACACCTTTGGTTGTAGAATCAACTGAGTTTGAAAAATAATTGACTTGATCTGCACCCGTGGCGGCAAGTGCGTCAACCGCTGCAGGGTTAAATGCTACTTGCTCTGGGCTTAATAAACTACCGAGTGTGATTCGATCTTTAATTTCTACACTGTATGCATCGACCGTTAATGTCATTTCGTCAGTCGCATTATAGACAAAACCAATACTGGCATTTTTAGTTGTTTCTAATTCAAGTCCATTTACACCAAGAGCAGCAGGAAATGGCGAGCCAGCGGTTGCTGTAAATGATGGTGACAACACACCACCAGGGCCAAGGTTAGTCGTAAAGGCTGTGTAGGCACTTTGTTGTAATGAAGGCGCTCTAAAACCTGTTGATATGGCTCCGCGTAATGCAAAATCATCGCTTATTTCATAACGACTTGATAGCTTGGCAACTAGGTCATCACCCGAATCTGAAAAGTCTTCGTAGCGTAATGCGGCACCAAGATTCCATCCATCGATGATATCCATTTCTACATCGACGTAAAGCGCATAACTATCACGACTCGCGTCTACTGCTGCGTCAGGACGTAATCCAGGGTAAGCTTGAAAACCACATTCAGCAAAGGTTTCTGAGTCAATAATTGATGGAAATGAACTACTCGTATTGGCTATACCACAAGCATAAGAGGCTTCTTCACCCGGTACAATTTCATAATTTTCATCACGATACTCTGTGCCAAATGCAACATACAATTCGTTATCAGCGCCAATATCAACCGAGCCGGATATATCTAAGTTAGCTGTCGTTTGGTTAAATCGAAAACCGCCGGAATAGCCAGAGCTAGGGCCAGAGTTAGCGGTTATATCCGCATCATTTGCGCCAGGGTTATTTGCGACATACTCTGCGGCATAAGAAGCGTTAAGTGTATTTTTTGAATCAAAATCATATTTGTTTCTACCATGCACTATGGAGACATCAAAAGACCAGTCATCATTGATCTCGCCACGGATACCGGCTGCCAGTGACGTATCTTCAGCTTCGTTATCGATACGAGGTAAAAAGCCGTCAGGGTAAACTTGAGGAACATTTTGAGATGCAGAGTTAAATGCTCTAAAAAAACCATTACCTAAAGCCGTGCGATTTGAAAAGCCACCAAAAGAATAGAACTCTTTATTGTCATTTAAAGGGATGGCCATATTGAAAAATGTTGATACGAACTCAGATGCTGCATCACCCATTCCCCAGCGTACTGTGTCTGACAACTCACCCGGCGCAATAGTTGAAGAACCGGTTCTGTCTTTTTTGGCTCTATTGACACCATCATAATCACGATACTCAAGTGATAAATTAATAAAACCGCCGTCGTCTCCTATATCAAAACCGCGATTTAGCCCTAGAGTTAACTTGTCGCCATCTCCTTCGCCAGTGCTTCCTGCTTGGACAAATCCAGTAGTAACACCTGTAGTGTCATTTAAGGTCAAATTGATCACACCTGCAATTGCGTCAGAACCATATTGGGCTGCAGCCCCATCTCGTAATACTTGAATATTACTTAAGGCGCTAATCGGGATGGCATTCATGTCAGTGCCTGCAGCACCGGCCCCAACGGTGCCATTAAGTCCAAAAATTGCTTGGTTATGACGTCGTTTTCCATTAACCAAAACTAATGTTTGATCCGGCTGCAAACCTCTTAGTGTTGCGGGACGAAATAAATCTGAACCATCAGAAACTTGGGTGCGCGTAAAGTTAAAAGAGGGCGCTGTTGCTTGTAAACTTTGCCCTAGTTCAGTAAATCCGCCTTTGGTCAGAGATTTCATATCAATAATGTCGATAGGTACAGATGACTCGGTTGCTGTGCGGTTTGCTACTCGCGAACCTAAAATTGAAATTTGTTCAATTTTATCATCAGTTTTAACTTCAGCATCATCCTGTGCAAACGCTGTAGGACTGCCGAGCGCAACGGATACGGCAAGCGTTAATGCATGGATATGGAATTGTTTTTTCATAAGTATTACCCTTATTGTCTTATTTTAATTATTTGGAATTGATGAATAATTTATTGTTTAAAATTGAATGTTTGTCACTGAAATAAACCGACTATTTTTATAAGCTGCTAATAGCATACGCCTAAATATGATTTGAAATTTATATTTATTTATTGAATATTTTTTGTAAATAGATAACTTTCTTGTATATTAATAGGTGAAGTGGCCAAGTAAAATTGGCCAGGTTTTTGTCGCTTAGCCCTTACTTTCGCTCTGACTCATTGGGGCTTATCCCTGCATTGTAGGTATGTGGCCTAATCTTATTATAATAATTACATGATGCAACCAATAATCGCTTGTTTAGCTTCATTAAAATTCTTATAACCTACCCTTGATACCATGAATTCAACTCATAGTAAGTCACTAGTTTTGGATTTATATCAAAAGGCTAAAAAATTTCTGTTTCAGGGGGGATATTAAGCTTACCGCGAAAGAGTTTTAACTTTACATACGGCTGCTTAAATTAACACAACACAACACAAGAATAATGGCCTTATGCTTGATAGATCATTTGAAGATGACACAAGTGCATCTTTTGACTTTCTAGCCGAATGTTACAAAATTGGCACTGATATTAGAGTTTATAACGCTTTTGGTATTGAACCGGAAGAGTTTCGTGATGGTAAACTAGCAGGGTTAATTGCAATGGAAAGAGCTTTTTTCCAATAAAATAGGTCAGCAATTAATAAACATATTAGAAGGGCGCTACCTTCAGAGTTAGTTAAAAATAGAGATAGCTTCAGACAAGGATGGTCATAAAAAAAATACTATATTGCCGCTGTTATAGATGATATTGAAATTTATGTTAAGTGAATACTGGGTTGCTAATTCAGATGTAAGCTATTGTTCTCAAATGACTGGTACTGCTACTACTTCTAAATGAACAGAATAATAAAATTCGTTCAAGTTATTGTATTTAATGTTTTTGTTGTCTTTTTTTTTGCATTATTGAGGAGGGGGCTTAGATCCTGAGAGTACGAGTCTCTCTATCTGCACTACATGTAAGCCTTTTTTGCTGCTGCTATATCAACTGTTGCGTTACCTTTTCGGTTTATATTTCTAGGTATTAATTATAGATTTTTTTTGCCGCTAAATTGGTATTAGCGAGATTTTCTCGTGTGTCATGACCCATTTGGACATATTAGGGGATTGATAAATTACATATCTTATGAAAGGTAGAGTACTATTTTGGTAAGCTTGCCGCTGTTGTCAATTTTCCGTGAAGCTCTGCAAAAGTATGTGAAGATAAGCTAGAGTCAGTTGAGTGTGAACATATTGATTTTCCGGTTTTTCCTGCGTATACAATAGCTCACCTAATTAATGAACCGGGTACTATTTGTCTTTTATTTTTTAGCTAAAAAAAACCAGTATCAAGATACTGGTTTTTCATCAACAAGCACAAATTAGCTTATTTATTAGTCATAAATTATTTAGCAGCGGTAGTCGCTTTTGCCATAGTGTCTTTAGTCTTGCTGGTCGCGTTCGCAATAGAATCTTTAACTAAGTTGGTCACTTCTTCAGACGTTTTAGTGACAACATCATAAGTCTCTTTAGCTGAAGCAGTAACTTTTGCTTGAAGCGCTTCAGTGAAAGCTTTTTGTGACTCAATCGCTGCGGCTAAATCTTTCTGAGCTGACAATGCTTTAGTTTGAGCTGCACTGTCGTTCATGATCGTAGTCATTAATGCTGATTGCTGATTGATTAATTGCTCAACCGTTTTAGTATTAAGTTCTACAAGGGTATTAAATGGCTTCATAACTGCAGTGAACTGGTCTGTATTGTTTAATGATTTCATTGCAGTAGTAAATTGTTCAGTTAATTGTGTAAACATAATGGTAGTTCCTATTTAGTTTTATATTATACTGCGGTGCAGCAATTCAACTCAAAACTAGTATAAGTGGTCACAACAGGGTCGTCAATAACTTTTTTGCTGCTATGCAGCATTATGTCTAAATACCAGTTCAAGCCAATGAAAATTAAGAGTTATAATTTAAAAATAAATCTTTAACTCAGTTTAAATCTATAGCGTTAATACCAATGTTAGTTATTTTTTAGATATAAGGTTAACTTCAGTTTTTGGTGTAGCCTTAACTTCAGCTTTTGGCGTAGCTTTAACTTCAGCCTTGGGCGTAGCTTTAACTTCAGCTTTTGGTGTGGTTTTTACTTTAGCTTGCTTTGGTGCTGGTGTTTGTACTGCAGCCTGTTTCGCTGGCTGAGTTTTATTTTTATTGAGTGCTTCTGGAGCAACGGCTACATTTTCAACTAAAGTTTCACTCACTTTAGTTGAAAATACGGCAAAAGAATCATTAATAATTTCTTCTGCATCTTTTTGCGCATGGGTGAGTGTTTCAGATGTTTGTTTTATGGCATCAGTTAATTCATTTTGTACATAGGTACTAAATTTTGCTTGTTCGGCAACAAAAATGTTTATGTCTGGTGTTGTCATCATCTTTTGACTAAATGACATACTGTCATTAAACAAACTCGTAATGAGCAATCCTTGTTGATGTGCAATAGCATTTGCGGTTGATATATTTAATTTGACCAACTTATCAATTGGGTCTGATGAGGTTTGAAATAAATCTGTAAATTGATTAAACATAGACTTCTCCTTAATTTTTGCTGATAGCAGCATCATTTGGTGAGAATTTAACCAATTTTTAAGTTTTTAGTCAATTACTATTTTGTTGCGGTGCAACATTTTGTTACTTTTTATCTGCTGGCTTCTGAAATTTAGTCCAAATATTCATATTTTTCTCGACAATACTGCTAAATAAACCAAAAGGAGAGTTTTTATTAATGTCATTGCTGAGTTTTAAAATATCATCTTGATGTTCAATAAAAGCAGCAAGACTTTGTTCAAGAAATTGTTGTAAATAATCTTGATTATCATTGCCATAAAAACATATTAAGCGTTTCAATAAGGTATTGGTTAACAAGGATTGTCGCTCACTTGTTTCTTCTTCACTTATAATTTGAACTAAAATACTACGGGTTTTATCTTCACTTGTTTTCGAGTCAACTATTTTAAACTCTTGATTCGAAATAACTAATTCTCTAATATAATCCAAATTTACATAATGACTCTTTGTAGTGTCATACAGACGACGGTTTGGATATCTTTTAATTATGATCAAGGGTATTCTCAGTCGGTTATTAATTTTCACTTACGATAAGTTACTAAAAATTTAGTGTAAGCACTATTGGTGTTCAGTATAACAGATATACTATCTAGAAAAAAAGCGACCTTTCTGGTCGCTTTTCAGTTTAACTTTCAGCTTAGCTATCAGATTAACAAGATAACGCTGAAAAGAGGGGGATTATCGCGATACTAATTACGCTTTTTAACGTAACTGCCGGGCGCTGCTTCAATACTTGCATGTTTTTTAGAGCCTTGTTTACGTGCGGTTACTTGCTGACCTGATTGAGGAGCAACCCAATTCTCCCAATCCGTCCACCAAGAGCCTTCTTTTTTGGTCGCGCCTTCAAACCAATGCTCTGCAGAGTCAGAAAGTTCATCATTAACCCAATGTGGATATTTGCTATGATCTACAGAGTTAACCACACCGGCTAAGTGACCAGAGCCAGCTAAAACAAACCTTGTAGGTCCAGAAAGCACTTTAGCTCCTTTGTATGATGCTTGCCACAAAACAATGTGATCGGCAATGGTGGCTAAGAAATAACTGGGTGTTTTAATTTTACTGAGTTCAATAGCCACACCCTCAATTTCAACTGCACCATCTTTTATCAAGTTATTTTCTTGATAGGTATGCTTTATATAAAAATCAAAGGTTTCCGCTGGTAAGTTTGAAGAGTCGCTGTTCCAGTATAAAAGATCGAACGGCGCAGGGTCTTTGCCCTTTAGGTAGTTATTGACAAAATATGACCAAAACAGGCTGTTTTCACGTAACATGCTAAACGCTAAACCAAGCACGCGGCCATCTAAGATGCCTTTCTCTTTAATATTTTTTTTCAAGAAAGGTAATATTTCCTCAGACAGATAAACGCCTATTTCACCCGGTTCTTCAAAATCTAATAATGTGGTTAAAAAGGTTAACGAGTTTATTCGAGTATCACCTTTTGCCAATAAGTATGACTGGGTTGTTGCTAATAATGTGCCGCCAATGCAATAACCAACAACATTGATTTTGTTTGATTTTGTGACTTCTTCAATCACATCGAGTGCGGCAATTGGCCCTTCTTTCATATAGTCATTAAAGCCTTTATGAGAAAGTTTTGCGTCTGGATTTACCCATGAAATGATAAATACCGTATGCCCCTGACTTACTGCCCATTTTATCAGTGATTTTTTCTCGTCCATGTCTAAGACATAATACTTATTAACACAAGGTGGAATAAACAATAGTGGAACTTCATTAACTTTTTTAGTGCTGGCTTTGTACTGAATAAGTTGAATTAAGTCATTTTGGTAAATGACATCACCAGGGGTATAAGCTAAGTTTTCACCTAAAGTAAACGCATCAGGGTCTGTTTGGGTGATCTTAAGCGCATCGGTAGGACTTTGTTGTAAGTCTTGGATAAAGTTTTGTAATCCCTTGATCAGGTTCTCACCTTTAGACTCTAATATGTCTCGACAAACTTCTGGATTGGTTAATGCATTATTGGTTGGAGAAACAGAATTGATATATTGTCGAGTATAGAATTTAACTTGCTCTTCGGCTTTGGCATCGTCGAAATGCAAACTATTAACCATTTCATGCATCATGTTAGAATTCAATAGATAAGACTGTTTTAAATAGTTATAAACAGGATTTTCAGACCATTCGCTGTCTTTAAACCTTCGATCATTATGCTCCTCTGACACCACAGGCTCAACTTTTGTACCCATTAATGCTTTAGTCGCACTTTGCCAAAGCTCAGCTTGCTGATTCATAAAAGACATTTGTTTATTAAATAACATGGCGGTATCGACTTTCACCCCTTTAGATAAAAGTTGAGATAATTTTTCTGAATCCATCATTGAATTTAAACTTTTTTTATCAGGATCATGTAAAACTTGCTTGACCAGACTATTAAATACCTCTGAGTATTGCTCTAAAAAATCAATGACTTCCTTCTGTTGACTTGATTCCATAATATATCCTTTTAAATTAAATGGTTACAATTTATCTGCCGTTAAAAAACACAAAGTAAAAGTATTTTTAACAAATTATCAACAAACAAGTTACAAACAATATTAATAAGATACAAACATATTTGAATATTATTTATTTTTGATGCGGTGCAGCAAAATATTATTGACCAATAGAGATTTGCTAGGTACACTCATTTTATATATAAATGCTGCACCGCAGGATAAACAACATATGATGTATCAAACTTACGATTTATATACTCGCTCAGCCGAAATGATGAATGGTTTTATCGCCTTGAGTCAACAATTAATAACTCACCCGTTTAACCCTTATGCAAAGACCTTGTTAGGAAAAAGCATCAGCGCGGGACTTGATAGTGCCTATCACTACACTAAAATTTATGACAAACAAGCTTATGATGTTAAAAACATCTTAATTGATGGCAAATCTATTGGTGTTACCGAGCAAGTCATTCTAAGAAAACCTTTTTGTAATTTAATTCATTTCGCACAAGATACCAATGTTAAGCAACCCAAACTATTTTTAGTGGCGCCGCTTTCAGGTCATCATGGCACTTTATTAAAAGCCACAATAGAGCGTTTAGTTGCAGACCATGATGTTTATATTACTGATTGGCTAGATGCTAAACATGTACCTTTATCTGAAGGAAGTTTTGGTTTTGATGATTATGTAAGTTACCTAATTGATTTTATGCATGAGATCGGTGAAAACACTCACGTATTAGCTGTTTGTCAACCTACGGTTCAGGCGTTAATAGCAACAGCTGTGATGGCTAAAGAGAATGATCCTTGCACCCCTAAATCACTTACATTGATGGCGGGTCCTATTGATACTAGTATTAATCCTAACGAGCTTAATAGATATGCTAATAGTAAAGATTTAAGTTGGTTTGAAAATAACGTTATTATGACCGTGCCTAATCGCTTTCCAGGCGCTGGAAGAAAAGTATATCCTGGCTTTATTCAATTAGCTTCTTTTCTGTCGATGAATCTAGAAAGTCATATAAATAAACATACTGATTATCTTAGCCATGTTTTTCATGGCAAAGAAGAAAAGAGAGCACGTCACCGTGATTTTTATGATGAATACCTAGCGGTATTAGATCTTAATGGTGAGTTCTATTTAGAAACGATTGACCGAGTTTTTATTAATCAAGACCTAGCCAACGGTAAAATGACTTACCGAGGTGAACTAGTTGATTTGTCGGCAATAACTCATACTCCTTTGCACACCATTGAAGGGCGAGACGATGATATTTGTTCTTTAGGTCAAACTGAAGCAGCACAATCTTTATGTGCTAATATTTCAGCGCAAGATAAACTGCATGAAATTTTTGATGGTGTAGGTCATTTTGGCACGTTCAGTGGATCAGGTTTTCGCAATAGAATCGCGCCTAGTATCACAAAATTTATTAAAAAATATAACTAACTGTTTTATCGAGCAATAGTTTACTGACTAAATCAAAAGTAGGTTTGATCAAACCTACTTTCTCATCACTTGTACGTCCATAGCCATTAAGTTGTATGTTTAGCGCTTGAGCTAGTCTAATTCAAGGTGCTGTAATGTCAAAAAGGTTATTCTGTTACAAGTCAGCCCAAGAATAGAATGATAGGGTGCAAATACAGTTTCAATGGGCTTAAAATTACTATGCTTGACTAAAATTAGGTTAATCACTACTAAAAACCTGTATTTTTGATGGTAACGGATATGAGCAACCGATTAAGGTAACTCGACTATCTTGCTACCCAACCACCATCTAATACCATAGTTTGTCCTGTCATATTTTTAGCTAGATCACTGGCTAAATAAGTCACTGAAGCACATATTTCTTCTATATCAATAAATACTTTTTTTGGCATGGGGGCCAACATAATATTGTTAACAACTTCTTCTTCACTAATGCCATGTTCTTTTGCTGTATCAGCAATTTGTTTCTCAACGAGTGGCGTTTTTACATAGGCAGGACAAATCGTATTAATAGTAATATCTTGATCACCAGTTTCTAACGCAATCACTTTAGAAAAACCAATAATGCCGTGTTTGGCAGCAACATAGGCACTTTTGTATGGAGACGCGACTAAACCATGTAAAGAGCCAATATTAATAATGCGACCAAAATTATTAGCTCTCATCAAAGGTAATACCGCTTTGGTCATCATTGCGGGCCCGACTAATAATACATTAGTAATTAATTGCCATTTATCAGCTGGAAAATCTTCTAATTTAGCAACATATTGAATACCGGCATTATTGATTAAAACATCGATACGGTTATTAAATTCATTTGCATGAGCAATAACATTATCAATATCAGCTTGAACCGTCACATCCAGCTTAAACGCTAAGGCATCTCCTCCTGACTGGTTAATACCTTGAGCAACTTCTTGTGCCACAACTAAATTAATATCGCTAACAAGGATTTTATAACCTTGCTTAGCTAAATTTTTTGCTATTCCTAAGCCAATACCACTGACAGAACCCGTTACCAAAGCTGTTTTCTTTTGAGTCATGTTTTACTTCCCTTTATTTATTTATTGTGTCAAATAACAACAGAATATAATGATACTCCCATAAGGTTAACAAAACTATTTCATTTGTGAGTGATAATTAAACTAATTGCGTTTTTTTACAGCAACATTCACAAAACGTTAATGTGTAGATATTATAGTAAATAACATCAATTATTTTAGCGCAATGAATAGCCAGTAAAAAGTTGTTTTAGAACAATAAAGAACCACTAAAAAGTTGTTTTAAACACAAACACGGACTAAAGTTATTTAACAAGTAATTAACATAATAGAAGGTGTAAAATATATAGCATTAAAAAAATTAACATAAGGAAATTAAGATAAAGAAATTAACCTCGATTTATTTCAAACTTTAGTATGCTAGTTGTGCGGTAGGTGTTGGTATATTACTCATATTGAAAATAAAAGCAGTGTTAGTAAACGGATTATAAACCTCTATAGAGTCATTATAAAATACAACAAGGAGTACAAATATGGGACGCATTGCATTAGTAACAGGTGGAACACGTGGGATAGGCGAGTCTATTAGCATAATGCTGAAAGAACATGGTTACACTGTTATCGCGAATTATGCTGGTAATGATCAAGCAGCTCAAGAGTTCACCGAGCGAACAGGTATTAAGTCGTTTAAATTTGACGTCAGCGATTTTGAAAGTGTAAGTAAAAGTATTCATGATATAGAGTCTGAAATCGGGTCAATCGACATTCTTGTAAATAATGCTGGTATTACTAGGGATGGCACCATGCACAGAATGGATTTTGAGCAATGGAATAAAGTTATTCAAACCAATTTATCTTCTTGTTTTAATACTTCTCGCGCTGTTATTGAAGGTATGAGAGCGCGCTCATTTGGACGTATTGTTAATATAGGATCAGTTAATGGCCAGGCAGGTCAATATGGTCAAGTGAATTATGCAGCCGCTAAATCTGGTATCCATGGTTTTACCAAAGCATTAGCGCAAGAAGGCGCTGCAAAAGGCATTACTGTCAATGCGATTGCCCCAGGTTATGTTGAAACGGATATGGTTCGAGCAGTTCCTGCTGATGTTCTAGAAAAAATTGTTAGAACCATACCGGTAGGGCGATTAGGTCAACCAGAAGATATCGCACGTTCTGTATTATTTTTAGTGGCTGATGAAGCTGGTTTTGTTACTGGCTCGACCTTATCTATTAATGGTGGTCAGCACATGTACTAGTTATATACCTGCTTAACTTTAAGATGCAAATTTCAGTAAGTTGAGAAGGGTTAGGTATACAGGTACAGTCTAAAAAAACCTGTGTAATACTTGATAAGGGTGTAGCCATTATCTTTATATCCTAACTTAATCTGACTTCCTAGCTTAACGCTAAAACTGCATTTTGAAGTGGAAAGGGTATAGAAAATATTATGTTATAACTTTTATATTATTAAAGTAGATAATCAATCATCTACTTTTTATTTTCTATGTATAACACTTTTGTCTAACTCTTTAGACTTTTTCATTTACTTATATCTTGTTATTTGCAAAGCGTTATTCGAGTTTTACATTGAGTGCTGAAATCAATATACATATGAATCCGTTAAATCAGCTGGGAAAAATTATTATGAGTGTAAATAGTGTTGTAGTGTTAAGTGCCGTGCGTTCTGCTGTTGGTACTTTTGCGGGAGGTTTAAAAGACATAGAGCCGGCTGAGTTGGCAGGACAAGTATTAGCCGAAAGTATCAAAAAATCAGGAGTAGACGCGGAGCAATATGAATCAGTCATAGTGGGTAATACTATACCCACTGAATCCCGCTTTCCTTATGTTGCGCGAGTAGCCTCTATTCAAGCCGGCATGTCTTTAAACTCTACTGCAATGGCGCTTAATCGCTTATGTAGTTCTGGCTTGCAAGCAGTTGTGAGTTCGGCCCAAGGTATTATGTTAGGTGATCATCAGTTGGCGATTGGCGGTGGTGTTGAAAATATGTCACGTGGTGGATATTTGTCACCTGCTATGCGTGCTGGTGCGCGTATGGGCGACAGTGCCATGATTGATATGATGGTGTCGACATTAACTGACCCGTTCGGTGTTGGTCACATGGGGATTACTGCTGAAAACCTAGCGACTAAATGGCATTTAAGTCGTGAAGCACAAGATGCTTACGCTGCAGAGTCACACGCTCGTGCCGCTAAAGCCGTAGAAGCGGGTTATTTTAAAAGCCAGATTGTGCCAATAGAGCTTAAGAGTCGCCGCGGCAGCACTTTCTTTGAAACTGATGAGCATATAAAAGCAGGCACAACGACAGAGTTTTTAGCCGGAATGCGTCCAGCATTTAAAAAAGATGGTAGCGTAACCGCAGGTAACGCCTCAGGTATAAACGATGCTGCATCCTTTTTAACGCTAGCGAGTGAAAACTATGCAAGCCATAATAATTTATCGCCAATTGCACGCATGGTGTCTTATGCGGTTGCCGGTGTTCCTAACGATGTTATGGGTGAAGGTCCTATTCCAGCTTCTAAAGCGGCATTGGCTAAAGCCGGCTTGTCTATTAATGATATGGATATTATTGAATCCAACGAAGCCTTTGCAGCACAAGCGTTAACCGTTGCTAAAGGACTAGATTTAGACCCACTAAAAACCAATCCAAATGGTGGCGCAATTGCTTTAGGTCACCCTATTGGTGCTTCAGGAGCAGTCATTGCCACTAAAGCCATTCACGAGTTACATCGTGTAGGTGGCAAGTATGCACTTGTTACTATGTGCATTGGTGGCGGACAAGGTATTGCCGTTATATTTGAACGTTTATAAATGTAAACTGATCGTTTAATCGTATTAATGGGGCAACATAGTGTTGCCCCATTTTTATGTAAAGCGCTTATTGTATAGCGTGACGGTTTAGAGACCGTGGTTTATTTCCAGCCACATTAGTTTTTTTGGTCACTTGAAACAAGAACCAATGCAATGGAAAAATGACCAAACACGCGTTGAAGCACAGCAATACATATTGAATTAGATAGTGAATTAGATAGTGATGTTCTAAAACAGTTGCCGCTTTCATCATGATTTGGGTTACAAAAGCCCAAATCATGATGAAAGCGAAATGATGAAATTGAAAAAAGTCGCTTAATTAGGTTGTCTGAATTTAGTTGACCCAATTACATTGTTGAGTTTATTTAGGTTTATTTACCTTATTAAAAGGCATTTTTAATAAGGTAAATAAGCTGGCATTTTTTTTATTGGCGGGAAAACTTTTAAGACCTATAGCTAAATTCTCATCACTTTTTTGTGCCTGTGACTTATAACTAGCAAATATTCTATCCCACCAACTAACACTAAACCCATAATTGCTATTAGTTTCTTCTACTACTTGGCTATGATGAATACGGTGTAATTCTTGAGTAATAAGTATGGTTCGCAACGGTCTCTCTAACCAAGGGGGTAATCGAATATTGGCATGATTGAATAGCGAAAAGCCATTAAGCGCTACTTCAAAAATAATCACCGCAAGTGCAGGTACGCCAAGTACAATAACCGCTAAGCCTTTCAGTAATATACTTAACACTATTTCAATGGGATGAAAGCGCAAGCCCGTACTGGCATCGGTATGACTGTCGGCATGATGAACTTTATGAACACGCCATAGTATGGGCACAAGATGAAAAAGTCGATGTTGCCAATAAATCATTAAATCCAATAATAATAAACTCAAAGCGATACTCAGCCAATTTGGTAAGTTAATGACATTGAATAGGCCAATACCTTGTGCTGAGCTATACAAAGCAATACCAGTAACACCAATAGGTACTAATAGCCTAGCAACGACTGACGATAAAATTAACAAAGAAAAGTTACCTAACCAGCGAACACCTTTAGTCAGTTTGCTTTTACGTGCAGGAAAGCAGCTTTCTAGCACTAACATAGTGATAAAAATGGCAAAGAAAATACTTAATCGTAAACTGGTATCTGACATTTATTGCCCCTCGGTTAACTTATCTTTAGCATTATTTTTCGCCGTATTAGTTGGCTTTTTTAAGGTGTGTTCTTTCAACGTATGATAGCCGCCATAAACCCGTGTAACAATTGTTATTGCCGCTAATGAAGCAAAGCCATAGGCAAGTTCAGCAAAATATTGTGGCCATAAACAAAATGCGACAAAAATAAGAATGGTCTCGGTGCCTTCGGTTAAGCCATTTAAATAATAAAAACTTTTGTAAGCAAATTGTGGTTTGTCCAAGTTGAGTTTTTCGGCCGGAATAGCAAAAGCTAAAAAACTCGCTCCAGTACCCATAAATACCGCTAACAATACTGCGGCGGCTAAAGAATTTTGCTCGGGGTTAGCCAATGCAAAACCTAGGGGTATCGCGGCATAGAATAAAAAGTCGAGGCAAATATCTAAAAAACCACCTGCGCTGGTGCTGTTGTTTTGGTGCCGTGCTAGCGCGCCATCTAAACCATCAAATAGCCGGTTTAGTACAATGGCTACTAAAGCTAAATTCCATAAGTTTAAGGCTAAAAAAGGCACGGCTAACAAACCTATTATAAAACCAACTAGGGTCAGTTGATCTGCGGTTACTTGGCGTTTATCTAACAAACTAACCACAGGCTGTAACAAAGGCTTTATCAAAGGCGTAATATATTTATCTAGCATAAGTCTACTTCTTAAATGTCTTGTGGTGGTGTTTTCAAGTGCAGCACTTTGCCATTAGCCGCTATGGCGTCTGACTCATCATGTGTCACCATAATAACAGGTAATTGGTGTTGTCTAATTTGTTCAAAGACTAACTGTCGAGTCTCTTGGCGTAACTGACTATCTAATTTACTAAATGGCTCATCCAATAATATGGCTTTAGGTTGACTCAATAATACCCGTAACAAGGCCACGCGTGCTTGCTGTCCACCAGATAAACTCTCAGGTTGGCGATTTTCTAATCCGGCTAAACCCACATCAGACAGTGCCTGACTAATTTTTATTGCGCGTGTTTTTCTATCGCCTTTAGGCATCGCAAAAGCAATGTTACCGGCAACAGATAAATGCGAAAATAACAAAGCGTCTTGAAACAATAATCCGATATTACGCTGATAACTGGCGACTTTGGTAATATTAGCGCCGTTGAGATAAAGCTGACCATCGGCTTGGAATTCTTTGGGTAACATACCGGTTAGCCAATTTAATAAGGTTGATTTACCACTGCCTGAAGGTCCCATTATGGTCAGTACGTCACCACCTTTTATCGTTTCGTTAAGTGCTAGTAACGGTGTTTGCTGGTGCATTATGGTTAAGTTTTTTATCTGTAAACTGTTTATCTCAAAAGAACTGCTCATCGGTTAACCTTAGTGATATAACTTGCTGTTTTGTTATTGTGCTTTACTTGAGCCTTTTGTCTGTTTTTTCGCATCGATATCAGCCAAATTAGCGAAAAAGCGATGGTGGGTAAAAGCATCTGTATTAGCGCATAAACCGCACTTGTGCGGCGACTAGCGCCGTTGGCTAAGCTTACCGCTTCGGTGGTCACGGTATTAAGCCGTCCACCACCAACTAATAACGTTGGTAAATATTGGCTAAAACTAATGGCAAGTCCTAATGCGCTGGCCATCATTATAGGCATTAATAATTGTGGCAAACTCAGCTGTAAAAATATTTTAATCGGCGATGCACCTAAGCTTGCTGCTACTTGTGCATAACGCGAGTCAAGCAGGCGATAACTGGAGGCTAAAGATAAAAATACATAAGGTAAAACAAACAGTAAATGTGCCAAGGCAACATTGATAAAGGTTGCTTTGCTATGAACCGCTTCTTGTAGCCAGACTAAGCCAAATAAAAAAGCAATGCTGGGGATCATTAACGGCAAATAAATAATCACACTACTAAAACGTGAGAGCTGGGCCCCGTTTTGTTTTTCAAACTCTAAGGTCAGCAAGGTTAAAATGAGGGCAATACTAGTCGCTACCAAGCCAATGGAGAGTGAGTTTATTATCGGTGTTTGTACTTGTAGCAAAGCCGATTGCCAATGCATTATTACCCATTGTTCAGGCAGTGCTAACGGAAACTGCCAGTAGCCGGCAAATGACCAAAACACCATACCAAGCAACGCCAAAACAATAAAACCGATTAACAACAGGGTGAAAATATTGATGATTTTAGACCAGAAAACATCACCGTATGTGCGCTGACCGTTACTTAAGCTTTTACTGCTTATAGTTTGGGTTGTTTTTTCTAATAGCCACCAAGTGAATAACACCGAAAGCGTAATGAACAATTGTAATATTGCTCCAGCGGACGCTTTTATTCGTAGGCTTAAATCGACATCATGAAACCAGTTCATAATGGCCACAGCTAATGTCGGTGGTGTATTTGGCCCCAATATTAAAGGCATTTCTACACTGGCGCTGGCGTATGCGAGTATGGCTAACATGGGCAAACGCATTAACGGATAAATGTTAGGTAGCACGGCCTTGAAAAACGCCGTTATCGGATAATAGCCTAAGCTAAGCGCAATACGATATTGCGCCCGTAATTTGATATTAAGCTCGGGTTGGGTAATAGCGCTCAAGGTCATTAATAATAAAAAAGGCAGCTCTTTGAGCGTTAAACCCATGATAATGCTAATACCGTAAGGGTCATGGGGCAGTAACCAATCTGTCGGACTTTGCCAACCGGTTAACCAGGGTGACAGTAGGCGAGCAATCATGCCTGAAGGTGTGATTAAAAAGGCAATAGCTATTGCGGCCGCGGCATGGGGTATCACTAAAATAGGCCCTAACAAACGTTGAATACGGGCTAACCACGGGCTATCAAAATAATTGGCTAACAGTAAAAGAGTCATAATAAAAGCCAATAAACCACTGACAATACTGCTGAAAAAACTCAAGCCGATCATTTGAGCTATGCCGGGTGTTTGTATGAGTTGCTCAAAGCCTTGTAAGCCAAACTGAGTTCTGTCTAAAGCCGGTAACCAACCAAAGGCCGGTAAAAGCACACCTAATAAACCACCCAGCACAGGTAAAATTAATATCGCTATTAATAATTTAGGGCTGAATTTTACCACGGCACTAAAAAGTGTGTCGAGCAGCTTGGTCTCATCTTTTAGAGGACGCTTGTTTAAGGAATTGCTCGTTAGGTTATGGCTCATTTGTTATTGCGCTCCATAACGTTTTAACCATTCACGGGTTAATAATATTGACCAACTGGGATGGGGCTCACTTAATGCTGTGATTTTACTGCTAGCAGGTAATGCGCTTGGGTGCTGTTGCTCAATACTAAACAATAATTGCTCTTGCTGACTTAGTTGCGACACATCGAGAACCGTGCTGTCGCCCCATATTTTAGCTTGTTGTTTTTTAGCCTGAGCCTCAACACTGAGCATAAAGTTGGCTACCACTTTTGCGGCATCACTATTCGCGGCATTATAAGGAATAGCGATAAAATGAATATTACTTAAACTACCATCTTGCATGACGAAGCTACGGGTATTTTTGGGTAAGTTATAGCGTTCAACCGCTGCCGGTACTTGCGCAGCAGAGAAGGTAAAGCCTAAGTTTATCTCGCCGTCACCAACCAGTCTTTGTAATGCTGTGCCACTGGCAACAAAATATCGCCCTTGATGCCACAAATACGGATGCAGTTTATCTAAAAATGTCCATAAAACCGGTAGCAATGTTGCTTGGCTTTGTGTTGTTACTGCTTGATATAGACCTGACTTTACTTGCCCTGGCTGATGCTGATTAAGTGTGATTAAGGCATATTTTAAAAAGCTCAATGATAAAAAATCAGGCGGTTTTGGGTAAGTAAAACGACCAGGGTTTTGCTCAGCCCAAGTTAATAACTGGCTAATGTTTTTTGGCGCATGGCGAATACTATCTTGATATGTGTTTATTGGCTTATTGATATTAGTTGAAGGTGTGTAATAAAAGGTTAGCGAAGCTTGTCCCCAAGGTGCTTCCATACCTTGCGTTGGCAAGCCAAAATCACGGGTCATTGCCTCATTATCTTTGGGGTTCGTTAGCCAAAAATTAGGTAATTGTGAAACCCAACCTTGCGCTAAGAGCTGATACTTTGCCATTGATGCAAAATTTTCGCCATTGATCCAGACTAAATCAACTTGCCCTTGCTGATGATTATTTGCTGACTTTTCTGCTAAAACACGACTAACAGCTTCGCTGGTGTCGGTTAGTTTTACATGCTGTAAGTCAATGTTATATTGTTGCTTTACTCGCTTAGCAAGCCATTGAATATAGCTATTAATTTGCGGATCGCCGCCCCAAGCATGAAAATAAACTGAGGGTTTTTTTCCTAATGTTTCTCCCGTACTCCACTTTATTTTTATCGGTGAGTTGTTTGATATTAATACGCTGTTCACTTTAGCGACTGAGCTTGTTTCAGTAATTGTTTCAGTACTTGTTATAGAGCCTGTTTCAGGCGCCGCTGCAAAGGCAGTGTTGGCATAACTTAATGAGCTTGTAGTAAATAGCATGGCAAACAGCAGGGTGAACCCAGCTAAAAATATTAACCTAGGTAACCAAACAGCTGGCTTAACCCTTGAGGTTTTTGATACGGGTGTCATAAAGTCATTGGCTTGTTGATACGATAACGACATGACGGCTTGATGCGGAAAGTGAGTGCCAAAAAGAGTCGAGAAACGACCCCTTTCACCATTCAAAAAACACTTCGATTTACCTAGCGGCATTGAGTGCCCAATCATAATTTAAGAAATTAGTTGCCATATCTTCTGACTTTAAACCTGCTTGTTGGGCTGGCGTTAAATTCAATGCTTCACGGTAGAGCAATACGAAAGCAGATAGAGAATGACTGCCACGAAAGCCTTGTATGAAGTCATCGCCATACCATTTGAAAATAGCGGAAAGCTCCATTGCATCTTCAGTAAAACGATTACGGCTCTTATCAGTTAAAAAACGTATCGTTTGCTCAGTTAATTGTTGCTCTAGTTTGTCAGCGCTATAGGCTTCTTCGCGCAAAGCAGGGCAGCCAATACTGGCACAATTTACCGCAAAGTGAATACGCGGATCAGCATATTTATTATCACCACGAATTAACTCATGTTCAATATTGTCTAAGCTGCGCGTTTCACCAAGCAGAGGAATAAATTGCTTACTCCACGGTGAACTAAAAAAGCTACCAAGGTCTTTAATCGACTCCAGATCAGGATAAACGGTTAAAATAAGTTCTACCGTCCAAGCATTATAGGCATTAATTAAAAACGCTAATTGCTTAGGGGCAGGCCATTGCTCAAATGCTTGCTTATCAATAGCAGCCAAGGTGGTTAAATAGGCGCTTAATTTTACCTGATCTTTTTTCATGCCAGCATAATCCACTTGGCTTGAATGGCCATTATTGATCGGCGTAACATGTTGGCTTAATAACGCTTGCCACGGTTGATGTAATGCGTCTTGCGCGACACTAGTCGAGCTATAAACCACACCTAAAAAAAGCCATACCGCTAGTTGCCAGTATTTAGCATTTACTTTTGATAAGACTTTTTTTAATCTAGCCATGGGTATTAACCTCTTCTCCAGGTATGAAATTTTTCTAACCAGCTTAAAACGGTTTCTGGTGCATGATTACGTTTCCATTCGCCTGCCGCATATTTATTGCCTTCAGCCCACGTTGGATAACTATGAATGGTACCTAAAATTTTGTTTAGTCCTAAGTCGTGCTTCATCGCCAATACAAATTCAGCGAGTAAATCACCGGCATGCTCAGCCACAATCGTCACACCGAGTATTTTATCTTTACCTTTTGGCGTAATAACTTTAATAAAACCGTTCGCAGCACCGTCAGTGATCGCGCGGTCTAACTCGGCAAAATCATATCGGGTAATTTCATAGTCAATCTCTTGTTCAATAGCCTCTTGTTCATTAATACCGACACGTGCCACTTCTGGATCAATAAAGGTTGTCCATGGAATAACGCGGTAATCGACTTTAAATTTCTTAAAGGTGCCAAATAAGGCATTAACTGCGGCATACCAACCTTGATGTGCAGCAACATGGGTAAATTGATAAGGACCAACAATATCTCCTGCGGCAAATATATTAGGGTATAAAGTTTCTAAATATTCATTGGTTTGAATGGTGCGGTTAGTTTCTATACCTAATGTTTCAAGACCGTAACCTTCTAAGCGAGCAGTGCGGCCAACAGCACATAATAACTGGTCGTATTCAATGGCCACTTCTTTTTCTTGATCTGTACCTTGTTCGTGCTTAAGGTTTTTCACAATGATGAATTTTTTACCGTCACCTTGTTCACAACGTAAAGCTTGGTGAGAAGTTAAAATATTTACGCCACTTTTTTGTAATGACTGACGTGCAAATTCAGAGACTTCAAGATCTTCCCTGATCATGATGCGTTCAGCCATTTCAATTTGTATCACTTGTGAGCCTAAACGAGCGAAACTTTGTGCAAGTTCACTGCCAATAGGACCGCCGCCTAATACCACTAATTTTTTCGGTGCGCTATCAAGTTTGGCAAACTCTGTCCATAAGGTGTCACTAGTCACATAGCCACTGGTTTCAATACCTGGTAGTGGTGGTACAAATGGACGAGCACCGGTTGCAATAACAATACTGCGAGCGGTTAATGTTTGCATGGTACCATCGTTAAGTTTAATTTCTACGGTCCACGGGTTGGTTAGCTTAGCGTAACCTTTAATGACTTCAACACCTAAGTCCGTGTAACGTTCAACACTGTCGTGTGGCGCAATATCGGCAATGACTTGATGAACACGTGCCATGACTTTCTTAAAAGAAAACTCTGGGGTCGCGTTCTCTAAACCATAGTGTTCACCCTGTTTAATTTGATCGACTATTTTTGCACTTTTAATGATTGCCTTACTAGGAACACAACCATAATTTAAACAGTCGCCGCCCATTTCACCCGCTTCAATTAAGCTGACTTTTGCTTTTACTGCCGCCGCAATATAACTGGTGACTAAACCACCAGCGCCGGCACCGATAACAATTAAGTTACGATCAAAGCTTTTAGGTTTTTGCCATTTTTTATAGACTTGACGTTGTTTTATTTTGTTAATGATAGCTTTAGCAATAAGAGGCAAAAGACCGAGTAACACAAAAGATAAAATAAGCTTAGGTGATAATATACCTGACAAGCTGTCTATTTCAGCTAATTGCGTACCTGCGTTAACATAAACCATGGTGCCTAAAAACATACCTATTTGGCTGACCCAATAAAAAGTCCAGGCTTTAATACCAGTAACCGCTATTAATAAATTAACTAAAAAGAAAGGAAAAACAGGCACTAAACGTAAGGTGAACAGATAAAATGCCCCTTCTTTTTTTACACCAGCATCAATGGCTTTTAAGCGTTCAGGAAATTTAGCCTTAATGGTATCGCGCAGTAGATAACGTGAGACCAAGAAGGCTAATAGTGCACCCAGGCTAGAGGCAAATGAGGCAATAACCAAGCCTTGGGCTAAGCCAAACAAAGCGCCTGAAGCCAAGGTTAAAATGGCAGCGCCAGGTAATGACAGCGCAGCGACCAAAACGTAAAGGGTAAAAAAACCACCCATAACTAATAATGGCGATTGTTCGCGCCACTGGCCAAATTGCGCCATTGAGGCTTTTAATCCCTCTAAAGTAAGTAACCTATTGAGATCAAAGTGAAAAAACAATGCCACCAGTGTGATGGCGATAACGAATAATAATAACTTCTTAAACATAAAAAGGGTCCTTAAAAACTGTGCTGTATTGTGAACTTGGCATTGATAGGTAATTCAGGAAAAACCAAGGTTGAACCAAAATATCCGCCTTCAAATACTGGCCGCCAATTCTTTTGATTCGTGACATTATCGATATCGAAACGCAATTTAGTCTGCTCGCCAATTCGGTAACTAGTATTAAGACCTAAGGTATACTGATCGCGTATGTTTACGGTTGCTAAAAAATCTAGTGGGTAACTTGAGGTATATAATGCCGCAAAGCCTGCTTGCCAATACTCTGTAATATAAAGGCCACCATTAATACTTAATGATTGCTCTGGTATGCCTTGTACACGTCTATTAGAACGAGGAAAAGCGGTGAAATTTGGTGCACCTAGGCTAGTACCTTGAATAATATTGGGACGAGAATTATCAAAGGCATCAGCAATTTTCGACGAACTTTGACTACTGGCAGAATTGTCATAACGAGCATCAAGATAACTGTAACCTATGTTAAACCAATAGGGCGCAGCATCATAAAACACTTGCAGTTCAACACCTTTAGTTTTTATGCCTGTGTTACTGCCGTCGCGATTACGTAAGCTACGACGCTGATTAAACAATGCTCCGTCAATATACCAAGCGCTGTTGTCGGGTATATATTTAATGCCCACTTCATTTAGCGTATTTTCAGTGGCAAAGTTCTGTGTATTAATTAAGTTATCAGCGCCTAATGAATTACCACCGGCCATGCTATTTGAAGTTGCTTCGTTGTAACTTGTTGCAGCATAAACGGTTAAGTCAGCATTTAGCTTGTAATTAACGCTGGCTTGGCCTGAATGTAAGGTTTTATTAATACTATCTTGTGCCGCTTTCTGCCCAGCAGGTGCAATAGGATCTCGTGCTTGTACATCATAAAAATCAATACGATAACCAAAGTTTGTTCTTAAACGATCACTCCATTGACTGTCTTGTTGCATGGCAAAGCCCGTTTGCCAGCTGGTAGAGTTGGTAGTATCTGATAATGAATAGTCACCAAGGTTGTCATTATTGACATCATACTGACCACCGGGTGAGACAAATACACCGAGGCGCAGCTCTACAAGTCTAGCTTGTTGTTCTACCGTTAGGGGAATGCGGCGGCTCTCAACAGGGCCGGTTAAATCAATAGGGTCGTCAGCTTCGGTGGTAAATTGGCTATAACCGCGCACTTTATTATAACGGACATCAAAAGCGACAATGGTTTGTTGCTGATTGTTCCAATCATGACTTAGCTCAAGTCGATTTTGCGCGGTATCAGCAGCATCTATGATTTCAACAAAGCTATTTTGAGCAATTTCATCACGGGTTAAATGTTGATAATAAGTGCTATTTTTTAATTGTGTTTGGCTGCTTAGTTCGCGGGTGTAGATGCTGTGTAATAAAAAAGTGTTAGCTTCGTTTTCATTATCAGGATCGGTTAATACCCTACTACGGCTAATTTGTACTTGTCCGGTTGGCGAAATTACTGCTCCAGCGCCGGGTATAAGGCTACCATTAGGTTGTACGCCTTGGCCGGTAATATATAAGCCGCTGTCGATTAGCGCTTGTGTTGGCCTATTAATGCCAGCATTGTCGGTAAATTCAACTTGGTATAATTCAAGGTTAATATCCCACGTGCTTTGGCTATCAGGCAATAAACGAAAGGCGGCGTAAAAGCTGTCACTTTTAAAGCTCGAGTAATCATAAAAGCTGCCATTATCAACGTGCTCAGCGCTGATTCTAAAACCACTCTCACCCTCAACAATTGGCGCACCTATATCCAGTTGTGCACTATATTGATCCCAGCGACCTGCGCTAAGTTTTACTTTTGCAGCACTTTTTTCAGTCGATGCGCGTTTAGATTGTAAATTAACAAAACCACCGTTACGTTGGCTACTACCAAATAACACCGGTGGCGCACCTTTTATTACATCAAGCTGCTCGACAGAATTAAAAGAAAGTGGTACACCAAAGCCGTTATTTCCTGCTTGGCGACGCATACCGTCTTGAAAAAGTTCGCCTAATTGACCACGTAAAGTAGGTAAGCTTGGCGCACCAAAACCACTGGCTGAGTAGCTGTTAGGCGTTACGGCTAAAATATCTTGCAAGTCGGTTATGTTTAATTGTTCCATCATGGCGCTAGTAATAGGCGTCATAGAACGCGCAATGTCAGCTAAGCCTAAATCATCGCCAAATGGCCCATTAATTTTGGTGTTTTTGGGCGAAAAACCATGATTAATAATGCGTTGCCCTGCAACGTCAATAACTTCAATATCAGTTTCCTTAGCTTCTTCAGCACTGGCTATTTGAGCGTGAAAAATAAAGTGCATACTAAGGGCTATTAAACTGTATTTCATTTGAGAGTACCTAAATTTTTGTTATTAATATTTTTGTTATTAATCATGCTTGATTATGAACTTATTAAAAATGTTAAATGTTATGTCAGTCTAGACCGAGATTCAAAATAATAAATTTCAGGCTTTTAATTTATATTGGTTTTTAATCTTAGTCATTAGTCAAAATAGTGTTTTAAAATTCCTTATAGATCGATTAAAAAAACATCAGCTATAAAACGAAGTTAATGTACTAATGAAGGCAATAGCGATAATGAAAATATTGGCAATATTACTTAGGTTTTTTTAGAGTATTAATTAGCTAAATTGGAAGAGCTGTAGCTGATGTTAAAAATTTGCTGATAGTTAACCAATTTACAGTTTTTGAGGATTTAACTATAAACCAGACTTGGCCCAGTAAAAACTCAAAATACACATTAATTTTTGTCTTCATCAGCAGTGTTGAGCTTGAGTAGTGTTATGGCAGGAGCCGATATTATTTTTACTTTTTTTAGTCTACGTATGGGATAAGATGATGATTTAGCATTATTTTTAATGTTTGTGTTAATAAAATTTAGGGTAGACTTAGGCATTTTATTCAACATGTTTTTTGATTTTAATAAATATACAGCCAAACCATCACAACTAGCAAAATTATACTTATTGAAGTGGCTTGGCTATGGCCTACATCTTGTGGCTAATTTGAGAACAAAGTGATTAAAATAACTTTGTTCTCAGTCATAAGCGAATAACTAGTCTTTAGTGACGACTTCTTTTACGCTTGTGGCGATTTTTGCAACAACACGACGATTTAACTTATGGGCAGCAATGGTATTATCTGTTGATAATAATTGAGTTTGACCATAGCCTTTAGTCGTTAATCGACTAGCGTCAATATTGAACTTGTTTACCAGGATGCTTTTTACTGATTCTGCACGTTTTTTCGACATCATTAAGTTATAGTCGGCAGTACCGGTAATTGAAGTGTGTCCTTCAATTTCAACTGAAGTATTAGTATATTCTTTCATGAAATCAGCTAATCTTTGAATATCATCGACTAATGCAGGCTCAACAATAGAGCTGTTATTAGCAAAAGCAATATTAAGTTTAATTTCAACTGCCTGTTCTGAATATAAAGTACAGCCCATAGAATCGACTTTTACGGTCACAGGTGTGTTAGCACAGCGATCAATGTTATCGCTAACACCATCGTTGTCACTGTCTAAAACCTTTGCTACAACAGCTTCTACTGCTGCGACGGTAGGTTTGATGCTTACCGGAGCTTGCTTAACATCGCCAAAGGTATATTTAAGGCCTAATTTTACACCTTGATCGATATAGCCATAATCAACATCTTTATAAATAGCGGCTTCACTGTAAAAAGATAAACGGTCGTTAACCTCAAAGTTGTAACCGGCACCAATATTTACTGCATTGTAGGTTTTCGCGTTACTAAAGCGTTTTACGCCAGCAAACATATATAAATTGCTATCTTCTAGTTTGTAAATAGCGTCAACGCCTCCACGAATGCCATAATCTTTATCAGTACCGTTGTCTATGTCATAGCGAGTTCCTGCAATTTCAACGCGCACATTCCAGTAGTCATTAATAATTTTTTGTAAATCGATACCGATAGATTTACCAGCCTCAACTTGGTACCAATCCATTCTTGCTTCTTTGTTAGTACTCGATTTTATGTAATCGCCAAAGACGCCAAGCTCCCATGTTTTATCAATAGTTTCAGCAGCTAGTGGTGAGCTGATAAGGGCTGCGAGTAGAGAAATTTTAAATACTTTCATTGTTAATTCCTAGTTTAGGTCTAAATAATATTAATAAACTCTGTTTTGCATAACGAAGATGATTAAAGAAAGTCATAAATTAATTTCTCAGCTAAGTTTCTAATACGTATTTTGACAATTATTTTTATAAAAGGCTACATATTACCTCGTTTATTTTGATTTAAATCAACTGACAATCTTGATATATTTTAGTTGTAAGTAATTAATTCTCCTGAGAACTAGCAATGAACTGCAATGAACTAGCTAGAGCTAATTCGTAAATGATAATTGAAAAATAAAAAGAGGGTGGTTTTCGATGTTACAGGCGACTGCTAGCTAAATTAAGCTAAAGTTGCAGCGGAGAATTGAGTTGAACTGAGGTTAAGAAGAGGGGCTTATTTCCCCCCTCTTTACATCGCTATTGCTTTGACTTTGTAAGCAACTTTGTAAGCAACTTTGTAAGCAATTTTGTTACAAGGTTATTTTTTTACCCACTGCCCAGCAGTATTTTGAATAAAATGGCCGGTCTGAGTTTTATTTAAGGCTTTTTCAGCGGCTAGTGCGGTGACTTGCGCCATGGTGATATTATTTTTACGCGCTAGGTTAAGGTAAATGCTTTTACGCTTTTCATTAACACTCGCCACTAAGCTTTGCGCTTCAACGTTCTCTACCACTAGGCCTAAGTAACCGTTTCGCATTTCGCCAACCAAGCCTTGTTGCTTAGCGTCGTCTAGTGAAATAGCCCATGCGGAAAATGTTATGGTTACAGCTAGCAGCGCACAAGTTAATTTTTTAACTAGGTTGTTGGTCATGTTACTAGTTAATTTATTAGATAAGTTATTCATAATTACTCCTTAAAATACGTCGCTATCGGCACTAAAAATGTCATCAAGTTCTTTATCGACTTTTACCCTGATTTCATGATCAATTTTTAAATTTAAATTAATCGTGATCGGTTCTTTGGCGCTAACTTCTATTTTATGTGTACAGCCACTGATTATAAAAATAGCTAACACTGTGGTTAGTATTTTACTCATACTTACTCCTTATTTTTTTGTAAACCTTGGATAATACGTTCTTCAAATTGTTCGGTAATTGACATTGATTCAAGCAAGCCTAATAAGTCATAGCTTAAATTCAAGTTCAGATTCACATCGTTATCTATGTCTGGATTTCGGCCTTTAATCACCGTTTTTAATAACATATAGCCGTCATCGGCCATTGAAATATCAGAAGACAACTGATGATAGTGCAAGTTCTGCAGGGCATCAAACGCTAACGTTAACTGGCTGTTATTCGCTTTTAGCTCAGCTACCGCCGGATTATTCATTACCTGAATAAGGCCATTAGTCACATTATGCAGTTCGCCTTTTCCCATGGTATATTTTTCGCCATCATATCTAATAGGCAACTGGCCTGATATGTTGCCGGTTACTACAATACCTTGCTTTTTGTCTAGCGCCAACACTTGCTCTAAGTCTATACTAGTTAACTGAACGTCAACTGAATGGCCATGCTCAAGTGGCCATTGAATGTTTGGAATGGCAAAGCTACCGCCTAATATATCACCTTTGATTTTTGTCGCTGATATTGTAAAGTCTTTTTCATAACTCAAAGCGGTGTTAACGGAAAGTTTTGATACCGGTGTTGGGATATCTATCAATGCAATCGTTAGGTTTTCTTTTCGATCTTTAGATACATTATGCCGCGTGGTTAACTTACCCGCTAAAAATTGAAAGTTTTGCTGCCAATTAAGCTCTTGTAGCCAAATGCCATCTACTTCACCGCTGACTGATTTCATTGCTATTGATATGGCTAGTGGTGTTTTTTCAAAATCTGTTAAATCAGTTACCTGACCTTTTACGCTGTAGCTCAATGTGCCTTCAACTAAGGCTATTTTTGTTGGTAATTCAATATCTAGAGCAATCAGGTCAGTTAACGGTAACGCTTCAGCCGTTAATGCGATATTAGGTTTATCTACTGGACCCGATATTGTTAAATTTCCTAGTGCTACATTATCGGCAGTGGCCTTAGCCTTTATTTCAATGTTATTTAAATTACCGGCAATAGTGGAGCTTAGCGCTAATTTCTTCACTGCAATCATTTTACCCACACGCAATTTTTCAGCCTGACTTTGCACTTTTACATTTAAGTTAATGGCACGATTACCTTGTACAGGGTTTTGAACTTGCATAGCGGTTTGTTGTTGAATCGGGTGGTTTATTTCTACAAAGCCTTGTACTTTTGTGGTTAACTGTTTGATCGAAAGTAGCTTTTTATCCGCTGTTTTTTGGTTTGTCGACATGGCGATCTTGTTGCTAGTAAACGATGAGTTTTCATCAAGGTTTATGATTGTTTGCGCGTGGTTTTGGCTAATAGACCCTTGCAGTTTGACTACAACCGGTGCATAAGTGAAATTATTAATACTTGAGAGTAACAGTGGGCTATTAAGTTTAAAATTTAGTTGTGCCAATAATGGACTTTCTTTTGCTGGGTCTTCTGTTACTGGGTTATTGTCGCGACTTAGGTCAACGTTGAGGTAATGCTTTAGGTTAAAGGTTAGGTTATCTAAGTTCAGTTGATGCACTTGCTGAGCACTTTCTGCCTTTATGGCTATGCCAGATAACGACAGCTGTTGGTTGTTTAGGTTAAAAGCTAATTTACCCTTTGGCTGAAAGGCTAATTGCTCAACGGGGTTGTCTTTTAGTAGGGTGATGAGTAAAGGCGATAGCGCGTTGTGATTTGAGTAATCAATCAGGTGGGGGTGACTATATTTTAGCTGCAAACTGTTGTTATGTTGAAATTCAACTTCAAGTTCAGTAGGGCGGTTAAGCGCTTTATCTTCCTTGTTTGAGGCTTTTTTGCTTAAGTTAACCTTATTTAAGTTAATTTTGCTGTGCAGATTAAGCGTGCCCGAGAGTTCAAAGGGTCCACTTGCTTTAATACCTTGAGCAGCAAGTGAAAAATCTTTTAATTGCCAGTCTAAGGTTAATTGTCCTGCTTGATAATTTAATAAGCTATAAAACTCACCGCTAGTGTTAAGCGAGCCTAAAGATTTTACTATTGCCGGCGCTAGCGGCAGTTTATGTGCGAATAAGAACTGTTTTAAAGGGCTTAACTGACCAAATATTTTTAAGGCCAAGGGGGCTTTTTGATGCGGGTTAGTCGATAAATCAACAGATAATAAAACACTATGCTGAAGATCTTCTAATGAAAACCCTAGGGTATTTTCTATCACTGAAAACTGGCCTATATAAGGTGCTTTTTTTGCGCCATTACTGCTATTTATTATGCCGCTATTTTCCGGCGAAAAAGGCGAATAACTTAACGCTGCCACCTGAATATTAAAAGGTAACTTAAGCTGTTCAAGTTGCGTTAAATAAGTCTTTAGCTGTGCTGTTAACCTTGTTGGGTTATTTTTTTGCGGGCTACTTTTGAATAGAGTAAGCAAGTCTGCTGTGCCTTTGACCGTTATTAATGCAATATCGACGCCTTTAATTTTTTGCTCAGCAGCTAATGCCAAGGTTATTGCCATATCTTCAATATTGATATCTGCTTGCGGTGTTTGCAGGCATAAGTGACTTATGGCCAGGTCTAAATCTGTGGTCAAGTGAAAGTCTAGACAGGTGATTTTTACGTCATATAACGCCAATTCATCGTGACTAAAGTTTTTTACAATAGCAACGCGGGCAAAATAGACCAAAAAGAGGGTAGTTATAAGGGTGCTTAGTACAATGGCAAGTGTAATTAAGCTTTTTTTTGGGACTATCATTTGTGCGTGTTTATTCTTTCGTCCATGGGTTTTCTGGCTTTTTTTAATCCGTTTCGTACCGCTACTTTATGGCTGTTGAGTCATAGGATCAATCAAAATCATAGATTTAAATACCTAGCTACAAAAGAGCTCACGAAAAATTTATAATTTTCTCACTCATGAGCATATTTTAATTACGCTATAGAAGCGTTATGATATTGGCATTTTTCACGTAAAGACTATAAAGAGAGACGCATGTCAGCTGTTCCATTAGAACGTATTACCATAGAACCTACTTCACCCGCCACAGCCTGTGTTATCTGGTTACATGGCTTAGGAGACTCTGGTGCAGGATTTTCACCTATTGTGCCAGAACTAGGTTTGCCTAAAAACCACGCGGTACGCTTCGTGTTTCCACATGCGCCAGAGCAAGCCGTGACTATTAACCAAGGCCATGTCATGCGTTCATGGTATGACATAAAAAGTATGGATTTACATAACCGTGCTGATATGGACGGTGTGCTTAAATCTGAAGTCAAAATTCGAGCATTAATTGCCGAGCAAGTTACCGCGGGTATAGCTGCAAACAATATTATTTTAGCGGGTTTTAGCCAAGGCGGCGTGATGAGCATGTTTACCGGCTTGCGTTACCCTGAAAAGCTTGCAGGCATTATGGCGTTATCATGCTATTTACCTAACGCTGATGCATTACCTGAGCAACTAAGTGCGGCAAATAGCGATACATCAATTTTGCAACAACACGGCGACAATGACGATGTTGTGCCTTTAAGTGCGGGTAAAATGGCTAACACCTTACTTAATGCGAAAAACTACCCAGTAACATGGCAAACTTATCCGATGGCGCATAGTGTTCATCCAACACAAATCCGTGATATTGCCACCTGGTTAGTAGCACGTTTAAATCTAGCGTAAAACTAAGTCATCGAAGGGGAGATAAAATGCCAGAAGTTAAGGTTAAACTTGTTTTTGAGAAAGAAAACAAAAATAGTATCCGCTTTAAAGAAGTAGCTGAGCCAGGTAAGGCTGAAGCTATGGGGAGTATCTATTTACAAAAGTGGCTTGTGGGTGATGCTAAATCAATTGAAATTTCGGTGAAAGTTCCAGACTAGTAGTTTTGAACTAATTTGTTTTCAGCTGACTATTGCTCAGTTAATTATATTCACAACTAGCTTCTAGTGTGGAGAATAAATTTAGCGAATTTATTTATACTTAAACACCAACCCGAGTCAATGGTATAAAATGAGGTTGCTGCTAGTAGGCAATCCATGTTGGCTAAATTAATCAAGGCCTCAACAGCAAGCGAGGAAACTGGTCTACTTAACGGAACATCAGCCCGGTTAGTTAGAGCAGTTTCATTCATTCGCGGGTCTAACTAACACGCAGGAAAAACAACCAAATACGAGGCATTTATTTTAATCACTCGTTGTTCAGGATAATATTTTTTCTATTGTCTAATAAGCAATATTCATGCAGCGATAATGATTAAATAAATAACGCAGTAGTGTGTTTTTTAATCAGTAACAATGTTAAGAAAATTAGTGAGCTTGGTATTAATTGTTATTTCGATGATACAGCAAGCTTTACAGCTCAAGCGCTGTAGTTTTTATTGCGCTTAGCTTATCCATGGTCAGTTTGTCCATAACTAGCTCAACCTAGTGCATTTTTAACCGTAACGGGTTTAACAACAATATTTTTAACAATAACGGTTTTAATACTAATCCCCTCAGCAGATAAATGAATTAAGCCAGCTTTTGAAAGACTAATAAGCGGTTGTTTGCTGGCATAGCATGATCATTTTCTAGCGATAAACCCACACTCTCCGCTAAGGTCATTATTGCCTCAATATCGCGAATAGCACTTTGGCTATCACGCTCTTTGAGCCAGATATCAAAACCGGCATTACTCTCGCTTGTGTACTGACCTTGATAATTAAATGGCCCATAAACACAACATTTACCCTGTTGATTTAAATGTTGTGATACACCACTAAAAAATGCTTGCACTAATGGCCAGCTAATAATATGCAAGGTATTTGCTGTGTATATGGCGTCAATTTTTTCAATTGGCCAAGGATGGTTTAGATCAAGTTCAATAGGGTGAAGTAAGTTACCGGCAGGATATTCTCTTAACCATTGGCTAATGCCTTGATGATTTACCAATATATCGCTGGTCTGCCAACTTAACCACGGCATGTTGGGGGCAAAAAATACCGCATGTTGGCCAGAGCCTGAACCGATCTCTAACACAGTTTTACTGGCACTAAAGCTATCAGCTAGCGCAGCTAAAATAGCAACTTTATTGTTTTCACAGGCTTGGGAGAAGGGTTTGTTCATGCTTGTTTACTCAATTTTTGACTCAATTTTTCACTCAGTTCTTTATTCAAATGATGACTAGCCTGGCTAACCGTTTTCATCGTTTAACTTATAAGGTAGTAGTGCTTGGCACTGCGCTTGATAAGTACGCATTTGTTGCTGTTCTTGCAAACAAAAGGCTTTGATAGCAGGTTTAAAGCCCGCATGTTTGATCCAATGATATGACGTGGTTAGCTTAGGTTCAAAGCCTCGGGCTATTTTATGTTCACCTTGGGTACCTGGGTGAAATAAGCTCAATTTATTTTCAATACAAAACTCTATGCCTTGGTAGTAACACAATTCAAAATGTAAATTGTTATAGCTCTTAGTGCAACCCCAATAGCGACCATATAAATGCTTGTCGTCAAAAAAGAACCAAGCACAAGCGATGTCTTCGCCATTACAGTTAGCGATGATCAGTAAGATATGCTCAGGTAACTTTTCTACTATTGACTTAAAAAAATTAAACGATAAATGTGGTGTATGTCCACGTTTTAAATAAGTTAGCTGATAAGTTAAATAGAAAAACTCAAGTTCTTTTTCACTAATATCTTTACCGGTAACGCGTCTAATCTCAATGTTTTGTTGCGCAATTGAAAGACGCTCTTTGCGAGTGTTTTTTCTTTTTCTGGCGGTGAAGCGTGAGAGGAAATCGTCAAAGTCACGGTAGTTATAGTTTAGCCAATGAAATTGCACCGTGTTACGTTGGTAAACATCATCAGACTTTTGCTGTGTTGGTAAGCAATATAATAAGTGCCAGCTATTTAAGTTTTTATGTTGGCAATGGTGTGTTAATACCTCGAAAACATCAGCAAGGCCAACATGGTTGGATAACAATTTATGGCTAGTTACCGGTGTAAAAGGCGTGGTAGCGACTAATTTAGGGTAGTAGGGCATATTATGCTTTTCATAGGCTTCGGCCCATGCCCAATCAAAAACATATTCTCCCCACGAATGAGATTTAACGTACATCGGCAGAATAGCGTTAATTTCATTTTTATCGTTATCACGCAATTGTAAGTGATGAGGTTGCCAACCTTGAGCACCACTAACCGAGCCACTCGTTTCTAAACACTGGAGAAATTGATAATTTGAAAACACCGATGGCTGTCGATTTAGCCGTTGCCAGTCTTGTTCAGCTATAGCTGAAATATTATTTACGATTTCAATTTTCAATGATTATTCTGTTACTTAAGTTACTCATCTCTGCAGCTTAACAGATGGTTAATTTAATAGGTATAAAGCTTTTTAAGTAACGAATGTGTGGCAATTTCTGAGCAATACTTACCTGTAACAACAAATTCATATCTTTAGATTTAATTCACTTGGTATAATGTTAAAAACGTAATTAGGGTAATGAAACCAATGAGCATTGAAAAAACACTGAAGTCATTTTTAAATCAAGTTAAAGAAACACAAATAATTTGGGCGTTACAAGATAAAAACAGCGAAGATTGGGTGGTACTTGATTCAATTAACTTTGAAAACACTGAAGTTATGCCACTTTGGTCAACACAAGCACTGGCCAAAAGTCATTGTATTGAAGAGTGGGCTGATTATATACCTGCGGCTATTACGTTAGCTGATTGGATGGAATTCTGGATTGAAGACTTACTCGAAGATGGCGTTATTATCGGTATCAATTGGCAAGAAAATGATGAATGTTTGGAGTTAGAACTGCCTGAGTTTACTCAAGCACTGGCAGAAGTTGAAACGTTATAACTAGCCAAGCCAAACGGTTACCATGTTAACCTTATAAGCGCCTACTATCGCGTTACTGAACACAGATATTGCTAAACCAAAGAAGCTTACTCTTGCAATATGTGTGTTCATAGCTCCTTCCAGGCAAATATCCAGCGGCTATTATTGCCCGTTATTTATTTTTAAGCCCTAAAACCTCCTAAAACGGTAACTTTTATTTTTGACGAAATAATAAAAAATTTTTTATTTAATGAATTTATTATTTAACAGACTTAAGTGTTATTTGTTTACTTTTTAGGCGCCAGCTAAAATCACCTAGACATAAAATGACAGGCTGTTTTTTACAATTAACTTCAGTCTGTTACATTAAATCATTAAGGGCTTACATCGCTATTTAAAATAGTTATTAAAGCCTTTGCGGTATGTTGAACTGATAAACCTCATTTATATTTCAAAAAAATTATTAGCTATATTTTAACCGTACCTTCACTAAAAATAATGAAATAGTTTTACAACTTATCGAGTCAAATTATGCAGTTACCCATTATGCAGTTCCTGTGATGTCGAACTAAAACTGTCGAATTAAAACTGTCGAATTAAAACTGTAGAACCAATTAATTATTTTGGCAATGTATGGGTAATATAAAGTATGGGCAATGTAAAATAAAGTTAAACATTACGCTTAAAAAAATAGGAATAAAGCATGATTAAAGCAATATTGGAAAAAAGTTATGGCATATTAAATTCAACAAAAAAGTTGGATTTTCTTGCGCCATTATTATTGCGTTTGTATTTGGTGCCTATTTTTTGGATGGCGGGTACCACTAAAATAGAGGGTTTTGATAATATTGTGCAATGGTTTGGTAATGACGATTGGGGCTTAGGTTTACCCTTTCCTTATATTATGGCCATTTTAGCCGTAGGTGCTGAAGTTATTGGTGCTATTGCCTTATTACTTGGCTTAGGCGTGCGCCTAATGGCTGTGCCTTTGATGTTTACTATGTTGATAGCGATGACATCTGTGCACGGACAATATGGCTGGCAAGCGATTGCAGATGCTAATGCACCATTTGCTAACGAGCGAGTAGAGGCAAGCGTTGAGAAAAAAGAAATGATTGTTTCTATTTTGCAAGAACAGGGTAACTACGAGTGGCTTACCCGCAGCGGTAATATTACTATTTTAAATAACGGCATTGAGTTCGCAGCGACTTATTTTATTATGCTATTGGCACTATTTTTTATCGGTGGCGGGCGCTATGTCAGCCTTGATTACTGGTTTAAACGAAAAGTATTACCAAACGCATAAATAACTTACAAAGATAGCAATATAATGAATCAAGATACCAAAAATTAAATTTTAAGGTGCAGCAGTTGCCCTAGCTGTTGCAGTTTTAATGGGCTGTTCAGCGGTATCAGTTAAAACATCAAATAAAACAGCAGTAGCAAATAATACTGTTGAAATGGCACATTGTTGCGCTGTCAAATCAGTGTAATGGGCATAATGACTGCATTACGTCTGAAAATGCCTGTAAAGGTCAAGCCGCTTGCAAAGGTGATAACTTTGCAAGCTTATGTGACAAGCTTCTCGCCCAAAACCCTAGGACGATGCAGTCAATTAGCCTTGAATTATTTACTCTCATGGTTAGATGCAGGCATACTCGCTAGCCGATAATGTGATACTTAGGATGTAGTGCTTTTAGAGTGTTGAGATAAGTTTCCTACCTCTTTTTACAATTTAACAACAAAGTAAGTATTGCTACCCTTCTCAAATAAGACTACTTTTACTTGCAACTAAAAGAGTTAATAACCTTCATAAACTCGTTCATATATAATGAGATAAATATATAGTGAGACAAATACCCCTAGTAAGTAAATGTTATGGAAATAAATTAACTCTTATGATCAATTCCCTTCCTAAGCGTAGTGTTGTCAGTTTTGTTGTCAGCATTATTATCACAACTTTATCTGGCTGTGCATCATTTGAGCTCACTGATCTTTTTCAGGGCTATAACAGCCAAATGAAGCCCGTGAAAGCGGCCCAACGCCAAGGTGAATTTGTTAAAGCGCAAAACCTACTAGGTGAACGTGCTCAAGGTAATAACAGTTACGTCTTAAATTTACTTGAAAGAGGGCGCTTAGAATTTTTAGCCGCCGATTGGCAAGCTAGCCAAAAAAGTTTTGCTCAAGCCTATGTTGAGATTGAAGAACAGGGTAACAAGGCAAAAATTCAAATCAGTAAAGGTTTTGAAAATTTAAGCGCAGTCGTCAGTAACGACAATGCGACTTCTTATCAAGTGCCTTATTATGAACAAAGTATGCTGCATAGTTATCAGGCGCTAAATTACTTATTTCAACATGATTTAGTTGGCGCGTTAGTTGAAGTACGTCGGGCAAATTTAGTGCAAGAGAAGGCACTTAAAGCTTATAAAAACGAAGTTTATCAAGCGCAAAATGAGCTTAATAACTCAGGCATGACCTCAGATAGCCTTTATAGTGGTTATCCAAGTATGGCAAGTGCGATTGGTAAAGTGAAAAATGGTTTTCAAAATGCCTTTACCTTTTATCTTTCTGGCATCTTGTATGAAGCCAGTGGCGAGCTAAATGACGCTTACATAGATTATAAGCGTGCCATAGAAATATACCCAGAGAACTATTATTTGCAACAAGATGTTTTACGCTTAGCCGCTAAATTAGGTATGCAAGACGACTTAGCGAGCTTGCAACAACGCTTTGGAAAATATCAAGCACAAACGTCAAAAGAGCAAGGGCAAGTCGTTGTGTTTATTGAGCAAGATATTGTCAATAGTAAGCAAGATCTTGGCTTAAATCTGCCAGTAGGTCGAAGTAACAGCGGCTTAAAGTTTTTCAGTTTTTCTTTACCTGTGTATCAAGAGACTTTACCAAAGCACAGTAAAATTACCTTTAAAAGCCTAGACCAAAGCTATTTGTCGAATGAAATTGTGCGTATTCAATCGTTAGCTGCGAAAGACTTACAAGATCAATTACCCACACTGCTGACCCGGCAAGTCGTTCGCGTTGTTGCGAAAGAACAAATGCGACAAAAGTTGAGTCGAGAGGCAGGCGATGTCGGTAATATTTTAGCCAGTATTTACAATATTGCCACCGAAAGAGCCGATACTCGAAGTTGGTCAACCTTGCCCGATCAAGTGGATATTGTGCGGATGAATTTACCCGCTGGTAAGCAAGTATTACAAGTGCAGCTAAATGGACAACAAAAAAACATTGAAGTTGACGTGCAGCCAAATAGAATCACCTTAATTAATTTTTCTGCTATCGCTAGCTATACTGGTTATCAAGCGATAAATTTATAAATAACGTATGCCTTAGGAGGGAGTATGTTCAATAGCAAAAATATGACCAGCATGGGCCAAAATATTACCGGCTGTTTAACAGTGATATTAGTGAGCGTTTTTATTACCGCTGGCTGTGCGAATAACAAGCCCCCTGTGACCTCTGGCACAGGCACCAGTGCCATGACCCAAGGTGATGACTTTAGTAAACACCTTGAAGTGCAAAACGCTGATTTAGCGAAAAAACTCGTGATTAGCGACGTTAAATCGCGCAAAAAGAATGGCTTATTACAAGTCAACTTAACACTGACTAGCCGTTATGAAAAATCACAAAAATTACAATATCATTTCAATTGGTTTGACGAAGCAGGCTTTGTTATTGAAGCCGGAAAAACACCCTGGATACCATTGGAATTACACGGAAAACAATCCACCACTTTACCCGGATTAGCGCCGAATATTAATGTTAGTACATTTAATGTTTATGTTCGTGCAATCCCTGAAAAAGCATATAAATATTAATCGTTAAGGAATAGCATTATGAATAAATTAGCACTGGTAACAACACTCGGCTTAACCCTAGTATTCGCCGCGGGTTGTGCTAATAAAGCCGTGGTTCGCTATGGCGATGCCACCGCGGTAGAAACTACCGATATTAACTTTGGTTCAACCGACTTACAAAAGGTTGCTGCCCAAATGACCGACTCGTTATTATTGTCACCAGTGGTGGGCACATTAACGCAAAATAGCCGTCCAGTAATGTTTGTTGAACGCTTAAAAAATAAAACCAGTGAGCATATTGATACCGAGTCAATCACCGACTCTATTGCTACTAAGCTTTTACGCTCTGGCAAGTTCCGTTTTGTAGATATGGGTCGAGTAGAAGCGGCACGTGAGCAATTAAACTTTCAACATGACGGCGGCATGGTTGACCCAAACACCGCGTCACAGTTTGGCCGTCAAATTGGCGCGCAATATATGTTATACGGTAACTTATCGAGTATCGTTAAAAGCAACCAAGATAAGTCTGATGTTTATTATAAATTCACTTTACGTTTAATGGATCTTGAAAGTGGCTTAGTTGAATGGGCCGATGAAACGGAAATTCGTAAAACGAAAGCTAAAGAATCAGTGGGTTGGTAAGCGCTAAAGTGAGATAGTTTTAGAGACCTTGAGCGTGCTGCTTAAAAAATAGATAGTGTGGTAAAAAGCAGCACGATTATAGACGTTATACTTCAAGTGCTATTTATCACATGCTATTTATTACACTATATTTAATACCCTCTATTTATTAAATAAAGGAGAGCAAAATGAAAACAATCACGCTAGCGTTAATTTTCTGGTTGGCATTGATCCCTTTCGCTAATGCTGATTATGAGCGCAATAAAGCTGTGCCGGTTGAAAAAGTTTTATTTGGTCAGGTATTATCGGTACGAAATATTACCGAGCAGGAGTTGATTCAAGATAAAAACCAAGGCTGGAAAACTTTTGGTGGTGCGTTAATTGGTGGTGCAATAGGCAATCAATTTGGTAGCGGTAGTGGCCGCGGCGTAGCAACAATATTAGGCGCTATTATTGGTGGTTCAATCAGTCATGATAGAAACCCTAAATATCAAGAAAAAACCCTACTTTTAGTTGAGCTAATGATCAAAGTTAATAACGGTGATGAATACATGGTGATACAAGACCTAGACCATCGTATGCTATTTCAGTCAAAAGACGCGATTCGCATGATTTATCTCGCCAATGGCACAGTACGTATTGATAAACAAATGTAAGCTGGCTGGTTAAGCGGGTACAAAGCTTTAAATCAAAACCTAGATGTAATGCTAAGCTTCGGCTTATTAGTACGAATGTGAGGTAAATACTTACAGCACTACAACTGCTGTAAAGTAATCGAGATAAATACATTTATATATCAATAAGTGAGCTAGGAAAGGCTAGTTGACTTAATATCAGGGGCTAAAATGAGTGAGGAATGAGCATTTGCCAGTAGCATTAATTTTTTAACTCATTTAGCTGCGCTTCAAACCCAGAGATCATTTTTAGCCGTAAGGTCACCACCCGTATCGCCGGTATTAACAATACCTTTGGGTTCCACAATCATAATTTTACACTCGCTGCTAGCAGAGGGTTTATGCTCTAAACCTTTTGGAATAACAAACATTTCACCTGACTCTAGCGAAACTATACCATCACGAAATTCAATAGTAAGGCAGCCTTCAATAACAATAAACACTTCGTCAGTTTCCGGGTGATCGTGCCAAACAAATTCACCTGCTACTTTAACTAATTTAAATTGGTATTCATTCATTTCAGCAATGATACGAGGTGACCAATGCTCTGAGAATTTTGTGAATTTTTCGTTGAAATTAATAGCTGAAAATTTCATATTGACTCCATGGTTGCTCGTGCAGCTAACCATATATTATGTTGTAAACGTTTGACTAACTTTTATTTATTTGAGTAGTTAACAACTGACTTGAAATTTATTTTATGTTACCTCTTTCGTTGTTATATTTAATTTTTATTTTTACCTGTACTTGTACCTGTACCACATTATTTCGACCTTGTTAGAGCTGTCTCTTTGGATAAATTGAACACTGCTAATGCACACTTATGCTACAAACCCGATCTAAATATTCGCTAGGATTCATTCAGGTTTACGTTCACTTATGATACGAGAGCTGACGTTTCATTAATTCGTTTTTATGACTTTTCTGTGCGCGAATAATACATAAAACCTTCTCTAATATAAAGGTCAGCTTTCCGATCATACAGCTGACATTAATTTAATTATTCTCTGGGGCTAAAGTTGCCATCGTCAGTTTAATTTAGTAATATTAGGGAATCATCTGTTATGGAAAGTAGCTTTATTACAGAGATGCAAAGGATTATAATATATACCAATGGGACGGTAGCCTTATTTTTGAATAACTACGATACTTAAACATATTGTGGTTGGAGATATGGCTTGCCCTTAGGAATATACTAGTTTAACCGCTGGGCAAGTCTGAATTAATGGAATTCACATGATTAAGACTAGCGTATACAATTTAGCAATAGGAATGCACGTTTCAAAATTAGATCGTGTTTGGATGTCCACTTCCTTTTTTCGTCGTTCATTTTTGATCAAGAATGAAAATCAACTTAAGCGACTCAAAGCAGAGTGTGAATTTGTTTTTATCGACCCCGATAAAAGTAAAAATACTTTACTTTCTCCCATAGAGAAAACTACCACAACTGAAGCGATAGAATCCGCAAGTATAGAAGTCAGCAAAACAAAAAATCTATTAATCAAATTCTTTGTGCAACTCCAGCAAGGGGTAAACCTAGATACAAAATCATTAATACCTTCAATAAGTTCCCTAACCAATGACGTTTTTAATAATACAGAAACATACCTGTATTTAGCCAAGCTTAAAGAAAAAGATAACTCTTTGTCTGAAAAATCAATCAAGGTATTTATTTTTTACCTAGCGTTCGCTAAACATATAGGCATAAAAAAAGATAAGTTATTTGAAATTGGGACTGCGGCTATATTACACGACATAGGAATGCTCTCTGTGCCCGAAGGACTGCTAAGATCTGCTTTTATCAATAAAGATGAACGTAAATATATCCAAAATCACACTAATGTAGGAGTAGAGATACTCTCTAAAGAAAACGTCTTTTCTAAGCTCACTCTCAGAACTATAAAACACCATCATGAAAATATAGATGGCTCCGGATATCCAGATGGTCTCAAAGGGCGCGATATAAGCTTATATGCACGCATGCTTAATATCATATGTATGTATGAAGCGATTACGCGAGACCGTGTTTATAAAAAAGGTATTTTTCCGATCGAAGCGGTCAGAACTTTAGTATGTAATGTAAATTCAAAAATTGATACCCGATTAACATTCAAGTTCATTGAAATGTTAGGTGTATACCCTCTAGGCTCGATCGTATCTATTAAGGAGAGTGGTGAACTAGTACAGATTATTTCTTTTGACAATAATAAAGTTTTTAGAGCGATCCCCAGCGAAGCTATAAACAAAAAACAACAATTTGATAAGCTGTTAACAATCCACTCATGTGATGTTCATCAAATAATTAATGTTAACTCATGCTTTGTAGAAGAGCTAATCTGCAAGCAAGACAAAGTACATGCTTTTCTCGCAGGCTAAACTACAGTATTAGACAGCATTCTGCCTGGAGATTTCTCGGTACCAATTTCTTAAGACCTAAACAAATACTTACTATTGTCGAAGTTGTGACCATTGATGTCAGTCCGAAAGCAAGTAGAGCCATTCATATTTTTTAACAACCCAACGAACGAGGAAAGTTATGACGTATATTAACGAACAAATAGTTGAATCGGTTGCCAGTGGTTTTCATATACCTGCAAAACCAGAATTATTAATGCTATTGCAGGCCATTGGACAAGCTAATTCAGCCAATGTGAAAGCAGAAGCATTAATTATTGAAAAAGACGTAGGTCTAGCCTCTTCGATTCTAAAAACCGTGAACTCTCCTTTATTTGGATTAAACGCAAAGATTAGAAATATTCAACAGGGGGTCTGTTTTTTAGATGCATAAAAATTTAATTTACGAGCAACACGGAATATGTAGCTCTAATCATCAAACAGAGGAGGGAGTATTATGTATTCCTACGTAGCAAGACAGCCTATTTTAGATAGGAATCAAAACATTTATGCGTACGAATTATTGTTTCGAGATGGTAAAGATAACTGCTTTCCCAATGTCAGCTCAGAGCTGGCTACGGCTAGCATACTAACGAATAACCACCTAACTCTAGGTTTGGAGCAAGTCACAGGTAATTTACCAGCCTTTATTAATTTTAATGAATCTCTGTTATTAAAGCATTTTCCTAGCTTTATTGAGCCATCTAAAATTGTCATAGAAATTCTAGAGGATGTCCCCCCTAGCGAAGAAGTGTTTCAAGTATGTAAACAACTTAAGAACAAAGGATACAAACTGGCGTTAGATGATTATAACTTAGACCCTAAATGGTTTAAATTTTTCTCTTATATCGACATCATCAAGATAGATATACTAGATGTTCCTCATGCGAAAATCATTAATTTTGTACTACAAGTTAGAGAGTTAAATGTGCTTTTGTTAGCAGAAAAAGTTGAGAGTTCCAAGCAATTCGAACAACTCAAAGCTTTAGGCTTCTCCTTATTCCAAGGCTACTTCTTTTCCAAGCCCCAAATTATTAAACAAAAGCGCATTTCCACTACTAAACAAGGTCTCCTCCAACTGTTTAGCCATTCATTGAATTCATCCTTAGATTTTGATGCAATTAGTCATATCTTTAGTGCAGATCCGGGATTAACGTACAAATTGCTCCGCTTTATTAATAGTTCAGCCTGGAATAGACAGAAAGAGATCACCTCGTTAAAGCATGCATTGACATACATTGGAGAGCTTGAACTTAAAAAGTTTATTGCTCTCGTAACTTTAGCAGATTTAAATCAGGATAAGCCGAGCGAAATAATAAAAACATCACTAATAAGAGCAAAATTTTGTGAAAAAATTTCACGCCTAAGACGAGAACCAGATAATCCACCAAAGGCTTTCCTGACCGGCATGCTTTCTCTGATTGATACCATTTTAGATCAGGACATATCTACTGTATTAGCTATTTTACCCGTTGATACTGAAATAGAATCCGCATTAGTTAAAGGTGATAACTATTTGGCAAACTATCTCACATTGGCTAAATACCTAGAGCAAGCACAATGGCAGGAAAGCAATAAATTAATAGCACAATTAAATATTGAGACGAGCTTGTGTCTGGAAGCCCATCAAGAAGCAATTGCCTGGTCAGATGTAATGTTAGATAACTCGTAATGAAATCGAGTCACTCTTAAAAAGCTATTAAGTCTTTCTATTGGTGTCACCAATAGAAAGCAACTAAACCAACAGGAAAGATAACTCTGACATCAAAAGGTAATTATTTTCTGCGCAACACCGCGCACAGGATCGCCGTCGTCAATTAGTAGTAAATCCTTCACAGGGCAAATTTATGAGTCGCTGACTACTATTATTGATTGGTACATGGCGAATGAAAGGAAAAACCGCAGAAGATCCACAATTATTAACTATGCAATTATTAACTGTATTAACTATCAACTATATCAACTATGCCACCCATGATAATTCTACGCAATAATAATGCTCTGAAACACTGCTATCCATTGGTCAACAACAATGCCTGTACTTCATATGCTAAGCCTTTGCATATCGATTTTTATATATTTTGATTAAATGAGTGAATGTCAGGCAAGCGGTACTTGCTACCCCAAAGGTAGCCGTGTTTTTCTTGCTGTCTTAGCATGTAGTTAAGTTTAAGCGCTATTCAAACAAGCTTGAGCATTGGCTTTACCGTGTGCTCGCTTTAAACCCACGTGTTCAGTAAATTCACACAAATGCCTTGCGGTGCCCACCGCGCCAGTGAATATACCTTCAAAGTTTGTGGTGAGTTTGAGCCAACTTTCATCGCTGATGTGAAGTCTTGACAGTATCTGTGCGGTTTTAGCATCGATAGCGCCTCGTTTGTCTTCTCTTATTACGCGACCTGTTTCATCTACTAGGGTTAAATAATCCTTCAAGCTAAAGCTGATACCTGAGGTTTTCTCTTGATGTTCATGGCCAGTAAAAGGTAATAACGTTGTCGGTTGCTCTCCCATCATAGCTGCTTTGATACGAAGTTGAATACTGGTAAAACTCGATTGTTCCGGTGTTGGAGCAATACCTGCACGGACAGGATTTAAATCTACATAAGCCATACAAGCGAGTAATGCACCTTCATCGAGCAGGGCTTGTGATGTAAAGCGTCCTGCCCAAAAGTGCCCTGTGCATTTATCTTCTTTATTGGCTTGTCGAGCAATAGGCTCGTTTAATGCCCGCATAAACCAACTGATATCGATTAAGCGCTGTTTATAGACCTGTGCTGTTTCTTCAACCATTTCCATTTCGAATGTAGTTAATGATTGCTCTCGCTGATATTGATGGGTCAAAAGGGTGCCTTTAAACAACTTATGCCAACGGGAAAGTACATCTAGCGTAGTCCAGTTATTAACTTGTTCACTATCAACATGAAGGACTAAATGTAAGTGATTATTCATGACAGCGTGAGCACAAATATCAATAGCAAACACCTGGGATAATTGAAAAATACGCTGTTCAATCCAACTACGCCTATGCTCATAGCTAACACCCGTTGCTTTATCAACACCACATAAAAAGGCTTTGCGGACGGTTCGACTACAAATATGATAATACGGCGTATCAGATAAACTAATTTGTTGTGAACGAGGCTTAGGCATAACAATCACCACACTTAAAAAGGGTAAATTAAGTGTAGTTTATTGTTTAAAAAATAAACAAGTTATTATGGGTGGCTTAATTAGTCGTCTTATTAAGTGATTTCAGTGCCCTGAACCTTCTGTAGTGATGCTGACGTATATATATCCATCATTTGGTGACTCTGCATTCCCTACAATTGTTGTTGCTCGCCACTGTGTAATCAGGAATATAAATACTGCCAAAGGCTTAAGGGATGGTAGCGGATTAATGTTTTTTTTAATCCATTCTCTCTGGTCGATATCAGGTTCTTGACCCGTGTATTTCTCAAACTGGCTTACAGCGTGAACAAGTTCTCTATTTTCCTCAATGTTCAACTCAAACAAAATATTTCCGTGCTTGAGAAATAAACTTTTATAGCCGGCATTAGCTACTTTGATGTCAGAGTGCTTTATTATGAGTGGATCGACCATATTATTTACTTAACGCCCAATTAATGTGCAATAAAGTAGTTGGCTAAAATTAGCGACAAAGGAGCAAAAGCCAACTGTTTTTTGTCCCTGTTGAATTTCTTATATTTTCATAATTCATACACTAAATTAAAATTTACTAAAATTTACTTTAGGCAGTCTTTCAAAACCAGGTTTTGCAAACAGATAACCTTGCATTAATTCAACACCAAAATCTCGCAAGCAGATGAATTCTTCCTTAGTCTCAACACCCTCAGCTAGTGGAGTAATATTTAAATCACGAAAAATATTTAAACAGTTTTTTACTATTGATTGGCGAACATGATCTGTATCAATATTGCGAATAAGATCCATATCAAACTTTACAATATTGGTTTGGAAGTCAGTTAATAATCCCAATCCCGCGTAACCAGAGCCAAAATCATCAATTGCAGTCTTAAATCCCAATTTATTATAATATTCAACTATTTTTTTAACGAACTTACTATCTTCTATTTTTTCAACTTCTGTAAACTCAAACATTATTCTTTCAGCTGGAAAATTGTATTTCTTGGCCGCATCTAATGTCGTACGAATACAACGCTCGGGTTTGTAAATAGCATTTGGAAGAAAGTTAATGCTAAGCATAGATTCAATTTTTAATTCGGATGCTAAAGCTATTGCCTTAACTCGACAAAGCTGGTCAAATAAATAACGATTATCATCGTTTACTTTAGATATTATTGAAAATGCTGATTCATTATTTAAACCACGAACCAATGCTTCATACCCATAAACTTGATTAGTCTTACAGTTGATAATTGGCTGAAAAGCCATTGTAAAATCGAAGTCAAGACTACTTTTATTAGAACAATTATCACATGAAAACCTGTCATAAATCATAGGTTCTTCTTTCATTTCTACATCCTTAATAAATATAACGCTAAGTTAATCGGAAAATATAACAGCTTATTATGTATACGTCTCAGTATCACACGCACCATAATTAACATTAATATCCCATATTTTCAAAGCATTAGAAACTAGTAATGCTCAATCACATGTATATTAGGGCGTATTACTAATACCTCTCAGTAATCAATATGAACAAAAAATACATTAAATACATTAAATTCAAATGGTAAGTGGCTTTACTTAGTGTTTATTATAATAAATGGTGTGTTACTAAGACATCTTAGTAACACACCTCTAAAAATCATACAGACTTCCATATGAAAGGGTATTACATCGTTTACGCTAGTAGTTAATTCATTAGAAAATATATGGCAATATTTTTAGCTGGAATGTCAGGAATGCGCACAAAGTGATCTTATTTAATAGTGGTAAACCTGATGTTATTCAGAGGTCACAGTAGATGTCATTAGGAGGCAGTGTTGGATGCTAATGACTGGCAGTTCTAATGTAATTGTCCAATAAGTTCTCATAGCTTGCTCTTTAGAATAAGTCGCTATTGTTGAATATATCTTTAGAGCGCTGGCAATGGTCTTTAGCTTTATCTATTTCCCTCATGAAAAAAGTAGATCATTTACTTAGTCAAATGGGTATAAAAATAATTTTTGATATGTTTTATTAAAAAAGTGTAATTAATAAAAACTTAAATGGGTTTTCAACCGTATAATAAATAACACCTCATTAAATAATAAGTTTTTATGTTTTCAATATTTAAGTCAGACCCATTAAAAAAATTAAACAAACGTTATGAAGCTAAACTTGAAGAAGCTATGCATTTACAAAGAAAAGGTGATATCAAAGGCTACTCAATGGTTACTGCTGAAGCTGAAAAAATAGCCGTTGAAATAAAAGCGTTAGAAAGTACCACAAAATCCTAACCAGACGGCAACAAATTGGTCTACTTTGTCATCTAACATAGCACAGGTGTCTTTTAGCATAGCAGGGCTAGCACATAGCATCACGCGGTTAAACTCAGGATCAAGTTCAGGTATGCCAATATCAAGAAAGAGCTTGCCTGTTTTTATTAAATATGTAATGCGTCCTTCATTTTTATAGCTCTCACGAGTCACACTGGGATAGTAGATTAGCTGTTCAGTGATCATGTCACCAAGATATTCATGATTAGGCGGATCTGTGGTTATTATTTTGTGATAAGCCAATTCATTCACGTACCTTACGTCATGAAATAAAATCACTTTGTCAAAACGCTGATAAGTTTCTGGAGCTTTGATAGCACTTAAGAAGGGCGCCAAGCCTTTTCCTGTGCCGACTAAGAGTAGGTTTCGTCCACCTCGTCAATCATCTATAACCAATGTTTCGAGTATTTTCTTGTGCTAAGCCAATGATGATATATTCACCATTCCTAAAGCTGAGTCCTTGACTACGTGTGGTCTTAAAAGAAAAAGACTATCGTTCCAATGAACAACATTGACGACTTTTTTGGGATTAAATTTTTTTTGCATGCTTTATCATGTAAGGAATTTTTGACTAAATAAAAAATAAGCTGTATTGACCCGATATGAAAAAAGATGATTGATGATAGTGTTATCTATGCTCATACCCATTAAAGATCCGCTAAATTTCCTGATAAAATTTAGCCTAAATGCATTAGACAAGTGTAATTTAGAAAAATAAATATTAAATTGGTTAAGCTCATTTGACGTTTTATTTTAGCGCGTGAATTTAAACATAATACATCCTTGTCTTGTGTGGCTGATGTGTAGCGCACTAAATTATGAGATAATTTCATTAACGTCATAGTATTAAATCAATTCAGGTTAATCCAATGGGTATTAATCGACAAAGGAAGCGTTTGTGTTAGCTAACTCAATAGTTGTGCTCGATTTTGAAACCACGGGTTTATCGCCAGCTCAAGGAGAACGTGCGATTGAAATCGGCGCTGTTAAACTTGAAAATGGCATAGTGACCGACCGGTTTCAAGCTTTGATGAATCCAGGTCGACGCATTAATAGTTTTATTGAAAACTATACCGGTATTAGTAATAGAATGCTGGCGGTTGCATCGCCTTGTGCAAAAGTGATGACTGATTTTGCGAGCTTTATCGGCGAGAGTAATTTATTAGCGCACAACGCCTCTTTTGATGGTCGTTTTCTCGAGGCTGAATTTGCTCGTTTGGGTCGTCAGGTTTTAGGTGAGTTTACTTGTTCGTTATTAATATCACGCCGTATTTATCAAGATGCGCCAAATCATAAATTGGGCACCTTAATTGATTATAAAAATATTGCCGCCGATGGGAGTTTTCACCGAGCGTTATTTGACGCAGAAATGACCGCAGAACTCTGGTTGATTATGTTAAATGATATTAGCGAACGCTACGGATTAGAAGATATTCCCTTTAGTTTGATCAAGCGATTAGCTAAAACGCCTAAAGCGCAAATCAACACGTTACTGACTAATTACGCCAGTAAAATAACTAAAGCCGTTTAGGCTTAATATACCTAGCCATATTAGCGGCTAACGGCTTTAATATTAATCGCTTTGGCCAACATAACGGTATTAATTTCTATTACAAAGATTAACGTTTGTTGTTTATCTTAGAGAAATGTTGAAAATTATCCCCGCTTAACGCGAACGCCAAAGTATAAATTAAGCTTATTTAGTAATAACTTATTCTAAGGTATGCTGTTTATATATTGAAAGTATAATTTAACCATAGAAAAAATTAGGGATTTACTTTGGCTGAAAAGATGATAAAAGCGGTAAAAGGTTTTGCTTTAGTACTGAGTGATGATGAAAAATTAACCCCCTCACAAAGAATAACAGGCATTGAAAAAACACTACCCGCACTCAAACCTGGGCAAGTATTAGTTAAAATGCTGGCTACACCGGTTAATCCCTCTGATTTAATGTATTTACTGGGTAAATACGGTTTAACCGCGCAAGAGGGTGACTTTGTTGGCTTTGAAGGTTGTGGCATTGTAGAAGCCGCCAATGCCGGACTTTACGGTAAGTGGTTAACGGGCAGGCGGGTTGCTTTATCAGCACAACCCGGTATTGACGGCGTGTGGGCTGAATATGCCATAACGCAAGCAAATTTATGTTTGCCGGTTCGAAAAGCATTAAGTGACGAGCAAGCGGCAACGATTATAGTTAATCCTTGTACTTCTGTTTGCCTAGTAGAGCGAGCTATAGCACTGGGCAGTAATGCCATTGTGATTAATGCTGGGGCAAGCCAAGTGGGCAAGGGCGCTATTCGTTATGCAAAACTTAAAGGGATTAAGACCATAGCGACAGTGCGCAGTGCAGCGAATGTTGAGGTTTTGCAAGCGTTAGGGGCCGATTGCGTGTTATTAACGTCAGACGATAATTTTGATCATTCATTAAAGCATTGGTCGAAAAAACTCAAGGCAAAAGTATTGTTGGATTCTGTTGCCGCCGATGATACCCCTAGAGTTTTAAACGCCATGCCTAATAGTTCTACGGCCTTGGTTTATGGTCGACTCACCGAAACTCAAGATGTGCTTGGTGGCTTGTTTAGTGTGGCTGATGTGATCTTTCGCGATATGCGAATAGAGGGTTTTTGGTTGGCAAAATACATTGGTGACGCTTCACCGTTACAGGTATTAGCCTTGAGTTCGAAAGTACAAAAATTGTTTGCTCAAGGGATTTTTAAGACAGATATTTATGCCCGAGTTGGTTTTGATGATTTTGCCCAAGCATTAGACCATTACGCAGAACATAAAAGTGATGGCAAGGTGATATTATTACCTAATAATTAAAAATTATATTTTTCTATCAGTTTTTGATAAAGAGCAGTCGTTTTATATTTTTTCATGGCTTGATTAAATGCATGCACATCATCAGCATTTTTAAAGGCCATGCTATAAGAGCTTATTGGAAAAATATGGTGAACTTTAATATCACTTTCTCTTTCATTTAACTTGAGTTTATTTAAGTAGTATAAAAATATTTTCAAATCCATTACGACTACTTCTACACGGCCTAAAAATAGTAACTCTAGCTGTTTTTCTTGATCTACCACTTGAATGAAAATTGGACTATCAGTAACCGTCTCAGCAAATTCGACTCCTAATATTTTGTGAGCTATTTGAAATGACGCAATCGAGTAATTGCTTATATCTGCAATGCGATTAAGTGACACGGCATTCTCTTTTAACGAAATGGCCACGTTTTGATAATCGATGTAGTTTTTACTTAGGGTGTCTATATTAGGGAATACGTGTTTATTCGCCGTCATTACCGCATCAATATCGGGTAACGCGAGCATTTTTTCTGAACGGCCATAGGGGATGAAAATAAACTCTGGTGCTTTGCCTATCATGGTTAATATTTGCTGAATTAACTCTAACTCGAAACCCGAATGATTTTCTTCAATAACATAAGGCGGCTTAGAAAGTCCAAGCACCACTTTAAAGGGTTGATTTGCCAAACAGTTAATGGACATTAGGCTGAAAAAGATAAAGATAATAATATTTTTTGACATACAAACTTCTACCACGGGATTTTCTAAGCTTTATACTTCGCTAGTAATATCAGCGTAACTAGCTTGCAACGAGAGGATAATATTTTCTGGTGATAATTCTATCTCTAAACCACGCTTACCACCACTAATAAAAATAGTATTTAACGCTTCAGCGCTGTGGTCAATCAGGGTTACTAATGGTTTTTTTTGCCCTAATGGACTAACGCCCCCAAGGACATAACCGGTAGAGTTTTGTACTTTATTGGCATCAGCCATTTTAATTTTTTTAGCCTTAAGGTTTTTTGCCAGCTTTTTTAAACTGAGTTGCTTAACCACAGGTATAATAGCAACGGCTAAATAAGCATTATCGACATCAACCACTAGGGTTTTAAAAACCACTTCAGCGCTAACCTTGAGTTTATCAACTGCTTCAAGGCCGAATGATTTACAATTAGCATCATGCTGATAGTGATGTAATTGATAAGCGAGTGTTAATTTATTCAGTTGCTTAACGGCAGGTGTCATCTTAATTAACTCTTCTTTAATATTTTGAATCTAATCTAATCTAAGCAATTCATAGCCTAATTTATTTCACATAAAGCGCTTTATTCAACCACTAAGCTATCAGTTATTTTTTGCGCCAATGAGGTGATCACTTTTCGCATTTGCTCGACAGCGTGCTCATAGCCATTTTCATTAAGCGCTACGGTTAGAGTAAAGTTATGCGCTTTTCCTAGATTTTGCCCGTTTTTATCTGGCAGCCAATAAGTACCTGAAAGTAGGGCTTGTGATTGATGAGTGGCATGAAATGCCGTGATGTTAATAACAACGGCTGTTGCCGCGGTAGCTTGGTTTTTTACTGGTGTGACAATATAATGAAAATGACTATCAATATTATTTAAGTCTTGCGCTAAGGCTTGTGTAAAGCTGTTCTGTAATGGCTCTGCCCACATATGAAAGTGCGAGTAATGCAATTGGTGACTAGAAAGCTGTAAAACCAAACTGGGTTGTCTTAAATAATCAGGTAATGCTAACAAGGTAATACCAAGGGGCTGACGATTGTTATTATGCCTGTTATCAGTGTTAACTGCGCCGGTTGCGGTTGGACTATTAAGTAAATAATATTGTGTTTTGTTAGCAGGAGCCGAGCCACAAGCTCCAAGTAGAATAATTGACACAAGAGCGACGATTAAAGTCTTTTTCATGGTTGTGCTCCATTAAGTTTTGTTGGTATTGGCTCAGCCACTTCACCATTATTAAAGAGTAAGCTATTAGGTTTATGCTTGAGTTGATTCAGCAAAGGCTTTAATTCGTTCATTGTTGCCGTGAGCGTATGTAATGTGGTGCGCAGTTCTTCATAGCCCTGAGAGCCAGATGACAAGTCTTTGGTTAAGGTATTGATACCTTGTAAGGCTTTACTGAGTTCGCTACTAATTTGTTGCTGCTCAACATTACTTAATAAGCTATCAAAGCTATGGCTTACCCCTTGTAACTCTTGCGCGGTTTGCGTCATTTCTAACATCAGTTTATTGGCATTTTTACTCATATTATTGAGCGGAATATTATTTAAGTTATCCATAAACTGTTCCGCTTTTGCGGTAATTTGCGAAAAGTCATCACTACTGGTTGGAATAATTAGGAAGTCTTCATATTTTGCTATTTCGCTGATGGGTTGATCTTTATTGTGTTGTAAATCAACGTATAGGCTGCCAGTTAAAATATTTCCTGTGCGTAAAACGGCTTTTAAACCATGCTCAATCCAGTAAATATTTTGTTTGGTCATAAGCGCTTTACCTTCATCATTATCGGGTAGGCCTATTCGACCTGGCTGTAGACTGATCAGTACGGGAATTTTAAAGTCTGCCTTGGTAAATTTGTTCTCACTTCGGGTTAATGCCATGTTGACCGATTGCACTTTACCTATTTGTATTCCTCGATACTCAACGGGTGCGCCAACAGACAAGCCTCTAATAGAGTCGCTGACCAGTACTACAAATTCGATAGATCGGCGGTATCTCTCGTCGTCAGCAGCTTCATAACTCTCGTAGATATCAAAATATGAACGCTCACCAATTTTTTCGCCAATGCTCATGCCTTTAGGAATACCGAAGGTGGCACCGTTGGTTAACATAGTTTCAAAATTGCCAGTTTTAACTGATATGCCATCGGCATTTAAATCAAGTTGCAGACCACTAACATCCCAAAACTTAGTATTACTGGTGATAAGTTGATGATATGGCGCTTTGATAAAAGCATTGTAATAAACAACACGTTCTTCAAAATTAAAATAGATATCCTCAAACTGGCCAACGGTTAAACCTTTATAAATAATGGGATCACCTTTTTTATAAGCAAACTGGTCGTTGCTATTAAGAGTTATATGCAAGCCGGGAGTGCCTGAAGGCGTTAAGGGGGGCGAGTTTAAGGCATCAAAAACATAGCGTTCTTCATCGCTTTTTCCGGGCGATATTTCAATATACACGCCTGATATTAAGGTGCTGAGACCCGATACGCCGGTATGCGATATTTGTGGCGAAACGACCCAAAATTTACTGTCAGCCAGTAAAAATTGTTCTGCTGACTTTTTTATCTTTGCCGTAACAATCACGCCATTACCGTTTTGATTAAGCTCAATGGAACTTACTTCGCCAATATCAACATTGCGAGATTTTATTTTGGTTTTTTCAGCTTCCATGCCTTCAGCGGTAAGGAAATGTATGGTGACTTCTGTGCCTTCATTACTCCATTGATAATAAATCATCCAACAGCCAATAAATATTGCAATGGCAGGAATAAACCAGATAGTTGATACGGTTTTAACGGGCTTTATTGTCGCGTCTGGTGTTTGAGTATCATTCATGATTTTTTATATTTTTCCAAATTAATTGCGGTTCAAAACTCATTGCGGCGAGCATAGTAACAATAACTAAACCGGAAAACGCTAAGGTAGCAGCTCCAGGTGTTATGCTCATGGCTGGGCCAAGCTGAATTAAGCTAGCCAGAATAATAACGACAAAAACATCTATCATTGACCAACGACCAACAAATTCAGCCATACGATACCATTTTATTCTTTCTAAGCTTAATCTATCACTTTGTTTTTGAACACTATAATTTAACCAAGCCAGCACTAATATTTTAGCGACAGGTATAACAACACTCGCAATAAAAATAATGGCAGCGATAGGGTAGGAGCCTAAGTTCCACAGTAAAATAACCCCACCAATAATTGTGCTGGGATCATCTTGGCCCCAAAAGTGTGTAGTCATGATCGGGAGTGTATTGGCCGGTATGTACAGTACCACTGCGGTGAGCAGTAACGCCCAAGTTTTTTGCACACTTAGTGCCTGTTTTATTGGGTCTTCTTGGGCTACTTTAGTGTGACTTTGGCGTATTTCGATATTATGCGCTTTTTCAACTTTAGCCAGTAATAGGTATAACTCGCGCTTATCGATATGTAAAACTACCAGTGTCATCGACAATGTAAAGAAAATAAAAGCATAAAAAGATAAGCCTAATGCAATATCAGCCATAGAAATAATTTTGATTAAACTAACCAAAGTGCCAATAAGGAATATTTCCACCATACTCCAAGGCAATAACTTAAAAACCAAGGCCAATACTTGACCACCATACTTAGGATATAAGCCTTTATTTAGTGGGATAAGCAAGTAAATAAGCGACAACAAAACGACAGTTGGAATGGCAAATATCGTGAAAAACTCAATGAGTGCTAAAAGTTGATAATTATTATCGATTAAGACTATAAAACTTGTTATGGCGTTAAAGTGGTTTTCTAAGCCGTTGGTACTAAAGGATAAGAATGTAAAAGGTAATGAAGCTAATAAAAATATTAATGCGCTAATAGCGAAAGCAATAATTCTTTCATTAGCATTGCGATGAATTGCGCTTAATGTATAGCCACAACGCGGGCATTGTGCTTTTTGGTTTTCTTTTAATACAGGTAATTTAACGGTCAGTGCACACTCATAGCACTGAATTTCAATGGGATGTATTTTGTTGTTTAGCAAAGCTTTTGGCATTGTAAATGCCGTCCTTAAGATCAATTTTTTACAATAGCTTAAATTAGCATATATTATAGTAATCGAACTAAATAATTTTGCTGAATATTATTACTCTACGGCTAATATTTTCCGCCTTTACTCTGCTATTTTAGCTAGACTGCTTTCATCACTAAAAATGAATTCGGCTTGTACTTATAGATAATGTTTTTTATTTGTACCGGTACATAGCTAGGAAACTTTGTTCAAAACAAAGTTTTTATTAGCGATATCGAGTGACACAGGCTAGGGCGAGGGATTGCCATTATTGCTAAATTAGTATGATGCTAGTGTTAATCAGGACAAGTGAGCAATAACTAATGAAATGGCTATCAGCATTTTTAGGTAGCATGTTTAGGTAAAAAGCGCAGTTATCACATAATGATAACTGCGCTTTTTTGTTATTTTACTGTCTCGCTATTATTAACGTTTAAGCGCTACTTTTTTAGTGACGACAACTTCGGCTTCAATACGTCTATTTTCTTGATGTGCTTGAGTATTGTTAGCTGGATTTAGTAATTTTTCTTCACCCATACCCTGGGCAGTTAAACGTGTTGATTCGATACCAAATTCATTAATTAGTACTTTAACAATCGCATCAGCTCGTTGTTGAGAAAGTTTCTTATTGAATGCCGCTGGTCCTATACTTGAGGTGTGACCTTTGATTACTAATGAAATATGTGGATATTTTTTTAAAAAATCAGCGGCAGATTTAATGCTATTTAAATATTCAGGTTTTATGATGGCTTTAGCATGATCAAATTTAACCTGTAAATATAAGGTATCGTTTTCTTCAGTAAAAACAGTACAGCCAGTCATATCAACTTTGTTCGTTGCAGGCGTTGCTTTACATTGATCTTTGCTATCAATAACACCGTCGCCGTCAGTGTCTATAGGTGCAGCAACTACATCAGTTACGGGTAATGATTCAACCACAGGTTTTGTACGGACAATTTTCTTTGCCGTATCACCAAAAAAGTACATGAAACCAATTTGTGCACTCATGTCGGTATAAGTATTATCTACTTGATAATGTCCATTACCTTCAAAATATATAGCGCTACGGTCAGTGATATAATGGCGATATCCGGCACCTATATTAACCGATAACTTGGTTTCAATGACGTCTAGCGCACTTGCCCCAGCCATAACATAGAAGTTCTCTTTATTCGGAAAGTAAAGATAGTTTAAGGCGATATTTGAACCTGAGGGTGTACTTGGCGCCCAACCCACTCGGGTTAAGTTTAAGTGAGTGTAGGATAATCTGAACTCTGAAAATTCATTATAACGATGACCCATTTCAGCGCCTAGACCATTAGCATGCTTGATAAAGTCAACATCATTAGCTGTTAGTCTATCGTTATCAGTGTTCATTCGAGTACCGTGAATACCGATATAAGACCTACCCACCAGCTCTTTGGCTTTTGGTGCTTCTTGAGCGTTAACACCTAATGTACAGAGTAAAATTGACATGAGTAAAACTGACTTTGTTTGAAGAGGCACAATAAAATTCCTTTTGATATGTATGTTAATGAATTGTTTCATAACAACCACTTTATGGTAAATACAAAGAAATTGCAGCATATATATACAAATTACTGCTATAAATAGAGTTATTTATAAAATATTACGCTGTTGGTGTCCTAGCGTAAATGAGCTAGTAGTCTTAAATCCAATGAGCTCATTTATAGGGTGTTTTTGTTGTCGAGTAAGTTATTAATTAGTGCGACTTTAAAGCTATATCTATTTGCTAGAATGCTGACTGCTTCAGCGTAAAGCTGATGGCAAGAACATAAGAAAGTGAGTGATAATATTTTTATATAAAGTGTTTAACTATTAATCTACACCTGCCTTGGTTTATTTCTCTCATTGCTATGATGAAAAAATGATACAGTTACATTTTCATTAAACGCGCAGAATAATGCTATTGAAAGATTGATTTCAAGTGGCAATAATACCGAATATATTAGCCTAACGAGGATAAGATAATTAAATTTTTTAGCTACATTTGATTGTTAACATGCCAAGGGCTAATACGATTTATAACTGTGAAAAACTTATTAGGTAACAATATGAATATAGAAGCAGCATACCCTATTGGTGAGCTTGGCAAAAAGTGGACCGATGGCAATAAGGAAATATGGTTTCAACAACAGCAGAAAAAGCGCAGCTACTTTGAAGAGGTTGTTACTAAATTAGAGGGTTTAAGCGAGAACTATACTATCGAGCAGTATGGGAACTTACTCTATGATGAAGAAATTTATCCATTATATGCTTTAAAATCGACAAATTGGTTAGCAGATAAACCGGCTATTTTAATCACAGGTGGCGTACATGGTTATGAAACCAGTGGTGTTCAAGGAGCTATTCGTTTTCTACAAACCGCGGCACAGCCATTTCAAGACGCGTTTAACTTTGTGGTTTTACCTTGTATTAGTCCGTGGGGTTATGAAACCATTAATCGTTGGAATCCTTTGACGGTTGATCCTAATCGCTCATTTTATGAGAATAGCCAGGCACAAGAGTCATCTGCAGTTATGCAGTACATGGAAACCCTGGGTATTGATTTTTTGGCGCATATAGATCTACATGAAACCACAGATACTGATAACAGTGAATTTAGGCCAGCACTTTCTGCAAGAGATGCTATTGAACAGAAAAATTGGAATATACCAGACGGTTTTTATTTAGTTGGCGATAGCACTAAACCCCAAGCGAGTTTTCAAAAAGCTATTATTGCGTCGGTAGAGAAAGTCACCCATATTGCCCCTGCGGATAGCGAAGATAAATTAATCGGTGCACCTTTAGCGCAAGCTGGCGTGATTAACTATGCTGCTCGTGACTTAGGTTTATGTATGGGCTTAACTGATGCGCCATATGTTAGCACCACTGAAGTTTATCCCGACAGTCCACTGAGCAACGATGAAAACTGCATCATTGCTCAGGTGGCTGCTATTAACGGCGCATTAAATTATTTAATGGCGCTATAAAGCTATTCATTCTCGTTAAGTGAACAATTCATGAGTTTAATGGCTATTATTGCTGGATTAACCGATCTATGACTAGCAATTAAGCTATATTTTCTTGCATAATAAGCTATACATGCTATTTTCTTGCATAAATTTAATGAGGATGGTTTTTCATGCCAAAAGCTAGTGATATAAAAAAGAATGCCGCGATAGAACATAACGGTAAAGTAATGATTGTTAGAGATATTGAGCGTTCAGTACCCCAAGGTCGTGCCGGTGGCAGTTTGTACAGAATGCGTATGTACGACGTAGTGACAGGTGGTAAATTTGATGTAACCTTTAAAGCTGACGACATGCTTAATTTTGCTGATTTAACGCGTCGACCAGCAATTTTTTCTTATATTGATGGCGAAGAATACGTCTTTATGGATAACGAAGACTACACACCTTATAACTTAAGCAAAGCGTCAATCGCAGATGAAGCTTTATTCATTAATGAAGATACGCAAGGTTTATTAGTGATTATTGTTGATGGTGTACCTGTTGCTATTGATTTACCAGCAAGTGTTGAATTAGTAATTACAGAAACTGATCCGTCAATTAAAGGTGGTTCTGCCACGGCTCGTACTAAGCCGGCAATTTTATCAACAGGCTTAACGGTGCAAGTGCCAGAGCATGTGTCAACGGGTGATAAAATTAAAATTAATACCGAAGATCGTAAGTTTATGGGCCGCGCTGATAAATAATACTTTCACATTGAAGCCAACGATTAAGATCGTTGGCTTTTTATTTTCTAGTATTTATTTATCGCTTTTATTTACGACTTTTATTTAGGGTAATGAAAGTATTTTTTAAATAAGAAACCTTGTACCTAATCAAGCTTTATTTTTCGCGAAAAAATAATATCACTTTCAGTTTCTATCCCTTCAAGTATGATTTCCCCCCCGCACTATGAGCATAGTTAATTAGCGCTTTAACTAACACCAATTTCATTAATTAACCAATATATCGCTGTTCATTGGCCTGTAGTTTAATTGCAGAATTTTTTGTTGGTACTCCACTTGGAAGAGAGATAATGAACTGTCATGCAATGCCGCATAAATAATGTCTGGTGGGATATTGTTATTGTCTGTATCGGTAAACCTAGCTAATACCAATTTCATTAAGTTATTGCCCACTTGTACTGGTTAAAATACACCAAGGCTACGGTGCTCTCAATCACAATAGCCAGCTATTGCTCAATCAAGCGTCTTGCCCTGATGCATTTTCTCTGAGCACAACAAGATCACAAATTTAATAAAAGTGTTATAAACACTCAAAGGCTATAATTTCTTTAGATTTTAAATCAACAATAGGTTGACATCCTAAGCCATAGCGCTGGGATTCAGTTAGTTCTCTTAAACTCAGAGAAGCTATTTGTTTATTATTCATTCACTATTATAAAAAATCACCTATATGCATATACCCTAACTTGATACAGGTACTTATTTTAAATGAGAATTATTTTTACATATAAATGCTAGGGTTTAATAAGTGATTGATATTCAGTACTAATCTAGAACGAATATTGTTTGATATGTAAATTATGTGAAACACCTAAAGCTGTTGTTGGTTTTATTTATGGTGAAATTTCAAGCCATTAGTGCGTTGCTATCTCAATCAAGTCGACTTAATGTGACAGGAATTTTTTAGTCAGTGCTTATTGAATAGTCTTGTAATCAGTCATCATGCGGCTTGGCATTAGTACCCAGTTATAAAAAATATCCAGTTATAAAAATACTTTCATAACTGGATATTAATATAGTACTAAGCGCTTGGATTTTTGAACCGCGAAGAGCTACCTTTATATTTTTTCGATTGTGCTGTTATTGCTCGATAACAATTGATTTACCTCGACCACCAGACTCTGCTGCCGCATCTAATTGTTGCTCGTTGGCAATGATCAGCTGTACTGCGCCAAATCGACGTTCGCTGAGGGTATAGCCCATCTTTTTAAGTGCTGATTTTTCTTGCTCAGCAATACCAGGGTAATGTTGAATAACATCTTTTGGTAATAATTGATGGTGGAATCTTGGGGCATTTGCCGCTCGTTCAGCGTCCATGTCAAATTCAATCACATTAAGCATAGACTGATAAACCGAACTAATGATGGTGGTACCGCCGGGAGAGCCGGTCACTAATTTAACTTTGTTGTCTTTTAACAAGATAGTGGGGGTCATAGACGACAGCATACGCTTACTAGCTTGAATTTCATTGGCTTTGCCACCGACTGCGCCATAAATATTGGCCACACCGGCTTTAACGCTAAAGTCATCCATTTCATCATTTAAAATAAAACCAGCGCCTTCAACAATAACACCACTACCAAAAGTATAATTAATGGTTGTTGTATTTGATACGGCATTACCCCATTTATCGATAATGGAAAAATGTGTGGTGTCTGGGCTCTCTTTTAAGCCAGGCTTAATGGTGTTGGTAACTGAGATAGCATCAGCTGAAATACCCGCGATACGTGTTTTTAAGTAACTATCAGCCAGTAATTTTTCTTGAGGAACATCAAAAAAATCAGGGTCGCCTAAGTATTTTGCACGGTCAGCAAAAACACGCTTACCAATTTCTGCTAAGCGATGCATATAAGGTGCTGAATTATGTGCTAATGGCGCTTTATTATTTGATAGTAAATCATACATATTCAGCCACTGTAAAATAGCAATACCGCCAGAACTTGGTGGTGGGGCCGTTAACACTTGGTGACCACGCCACGTTTTTTCTAGTGGTTTACGCCATGTAGCACGATAATTATCTAAATCGTCATAACCAATGATGCCACCGTTTTTGGTCATGAAATCAGTAATTATTTTTGCGGTTTCACCTTGATAAAAACCATTACGGCCATTATCTGCAATGCGCTCTAGTGTTTTTGCTAAATTAGCTTGTTTAAACAAAGTACCGGTTTTAGCGCTGGCAAAGTGTTCAGCAAAATTAACCTTTATACCTTCTTGTTTGAAACTGTTAATGCGCCATGCAATGTTTTTTGCCAGATTTTCATGAACAATAAAACCTTGTTCAGCTAAGGCTACCGCGGGCATGACTAATGACTTCCAAGGCAGTGAGCCATATTTTTTGTGGGCTTGCCACATGCCATCTACCGTGCCAGGTACACCCGAAGATAAAACACCGTATAAAGACTGATAAGGAATAACATCGCCATGCTCATCTAAATACATATCACGATGGGCTTTTAAGGGGGCAACTTCACGATAATCTAAAAAGTCTGCTTTATTATCCTTATAAATCACCATAAAACCGCCACCACCGACATTACCGGCTTCGGGCAGGGTTACCGCCAAAACAAATTGTGCAGCAATAGCCGCGTCAATGGCATTCCCCCCTTGTGAAAGTATTTTTGCCGAAACCTCGGCACTAAAACTATCAGGCATTGCCACTGCAGCTTGTTGTGTTGCTTGGAGCTCAAAGGCTGAGGAAGATAATGAATAAATTAATAAGGCTATTGAGAGAGTTAATGGTTTTATCATGTAAATTAGCACTGTTGCATTTATATTTGCTGATAGATTAACGTGTTAATAATAAATGTACAGTGGCAAGTATCACTAAATCGATTATCAGCTAAAAGCTCAGGTTTAGTTAAGGCTAAGTTAAGGGAGAGCAATGACCGTTTTTTTTGTTATTAACAAAAACCAAGCTGTTGTTAATAAACGAGGTAAACGGGTATTTGAGGATTAATTATCTGCTGTTCGTAAGCTGACACTGAGTTTAACTTTGCAACGTAAGCCAAGCAACGCAAACTAAGAAAAAACCTATTGTAGGTAAATAAATGTTAGGTAAATAGTAGTTAAAGTTTAATTATCATAGCTTGAAAAACAACAAGCAATAAACTGTATTGTCACCGCAGTGCTCAAAAAGTATCAGCTTTGCTATGGCTAAGTAAAATAGCCATCTTAGGGTGCTAAAGTAATTCAGCAACAATACGTTTTAATAAAAAGGTTTCTCGTTCAATGGATAAGCCTTTTTTTTCACTATTTTTTATCACTATTTCATTGTGTAAAATAGCGGCGTGAATGTTCATCCAAAGGGGTTGCATACCATTTTGCAATTCATGGGGCTCAAATTCTGGTGCTAGTAGCTCTTGATCTATTTCGCAGGTATAGCAATAAGACAGCATATGAACCACATCATAATCATTTTTATGCCAATTACGATACTCTTCATAATATCCAAATGCTTGAATGTTATTGACATTTTGTGCCCCGGTTTCTTCACGTAATTCACGAATAAGGCCAGAAATATTATCTTCCCCTTCATCAATGCCGCCTCCCGGTAGGGTGTAATCGTGATAACGCTTGGTATATAGCAGTAAAATATTCTCACCGTTCAAGACAATGGCGCGAGTCGCTTTACGGGTGAAACGATGTGAAATATTTGAATGTAAATCGGATACTTGAGTTGATTTTAATAATCGCATGATAAATGTTTTTGTTAAATTTTTATCATTTATGGGGATAGATAGTGCTTAAATCAATAGTGAGTTGAATACAGCTTACAGAATTTTCATGTAAGGCTGCCTATGTAATCTTGAGTGAAAGTTTAGATGAAAGCTTTTTAAATAAGGTTCTTTAATGCTTTAGGAGGGTTTTTATATTTACTCAGGCTTTATTATGCTTAATGAGGTTTCGTTTTAATGTTATTTTGTTTCGTTTTGATTGAGAAAATCAGGGTGACCTTTCGATGTGAAATTTAATTTACCTTTAATACGGGAAAAATGAAACTTGTTGTGTAATAATACAAGCGTGGTAACGTTAATTAGGAGAGCCTCATGGTTCATGAAGAAGCAGTCAATGTAATAGAGCTTAGCGTCAACGCTATGGTAATGCCAAAAACTATTGAGCAGCAGTTAACTGACGCCAATGATGAAATTGCAGATCTAAAAATGCAAATTGTTTGGTTAGAGCGCTCTTACGAATAAAACAGTCATTATTCTATCAAGGCCAGTGTGATATTTCACACTGGCCTTTTTTATATCCTAAGGTAATGCTCAAGTATGCTGTTGGAATAATATTAAGCTGTTTTGTGGCGTTCAGTTATAAAAAGAACCATGGGTTAAAAGTTAAAGAATAGCGCTCAGTACTCAGTGACTTATTGGCATTTTAGCTATAGCGGGCTATCTAAATACTATAAATATCGCTTTACTGATAATATAACACTGACTTACTGATCCAAATAGATAGTGACGAAAGTATAATAACTCATAGCTTCTACTCAGTATTTTATAGCAAGTTTTATAGCAAGTAATAGTGGGAAAATCCTGACAAATGGCTTAGCATTTATTTGTCATCAGCAATGGCGTTAAAAGGAATAAGTTTGTCTTTAAAAATAACAGCATTAAGTCATGAAGTTACCGATGGTGATAACCATCGTTATTTGTTTACTGATTTATCATTATCTGTTGCACCCGGTGAATGTGTGGCATTAATGGGCGAGAGTGGCAGCGGAAAAACCACGTTATTAAATTTAATTGCTGGATTAGAGCCTATTCAGCAAGGGGAAATTGCGATTGCCAATTTACCCTTATCTAACGCCTCAGACAAACAGCTAAGTCGTTTAAGAAAACAGTACCTAGGTATTATTTTTCAGCAGTTTAATTTATTAAGCAGTTTGTCAGTACAAGACAACATTGAATTTAGTGCCAAGTTAGCAGGTCGTTTTGATGAAAATCATGGCTTAACTTTGGCTAAAGAACTTGGCATATCGTCACTTCTCGCTAAATTTCCTGCGACACTTTCCGGTGGTGAAATGCAACGCGTAGCGATTGCGCGGGCATTAAATGCAAAACCTCAGCTGTTATTAGCCGATGAGCCAACAGGTAATCTTGACAAAACCAACAGTGAACATGTCGTTGAGCAATTAGTCAATTTGGCGAAATCTAAAAATACAGCCTTACTCATGGTAACCCATAGCCTTGATGTAGCCCGCAGTATGGATAAAATTTATCGTCTTGTTGACGGCACATTAACCTCGTTTGAAGGATAGTGTGATGGTTAGTTTTAACTTAAAAAAAGTACAGTCTGAATTTCTTTTAGTGCTAAAAGCCCACATTGGCGAATATATTAATAAACCTTTACTCAACCTTGGCTTTATTTTTAGCTTAGCAATAGCAACCAGCACCTTGTTGAGTATTTTGGTGCTAAATGATGCAAGTGAGCAGCAGTATCAATCGGCCAATAGTCGTTTAAAGTCGCCTGTTGCTTTTCATATTGTACCGGCGTCGGGGCAAACTATTTCAATAAGTGATTATGCTCAGTTAAGAGCACAAGGCTTTTATCAACTCAATGCGACCCATGTTTTCAGTAAAATTTTAGCTAATGGCGAGAAAATAGCTTTTCGAGCGATAGATATTTTGCCGTTAGTGCTTACCATGCCAGCAAGCTACACCAGCAAAGCTGTCAATATTGAACAAGGCTATGCAGACTCGCTCGGTTTGACTAGTAAAAATAGTGTGCCAGTGTCGTTAACGGTCAGCAATCATGACGCGATAGCGGTGAATATCAATAATGTTGCAGATTGGGGCAATGTTGCTTTGCTTGATATTGCACTGGCGTGGCAGCTATTTCCAGACATTAAAGGCTTTAGCCATTTGATGGTCAGTGAGATGTCAGTCAGCGAAGTTTCACGACTTAAAGCGACTCTACCTCATTACCTGTCTATTCAAGAAACCTGGTCCATTACAGAACGTGAAGGTTTTGCCGATGCCTTACACCTTAATTTATCGGCATTAGCCATTTTGGGTTTTATTGTTAGCCTTTTTATTGCTTTTCAGGCAGCGAATCAGGCTTGGACCAAAAGGCGTGAGCTTGCCACACAATTGCGTTTGCTGGGTATTGAATTAAATACCATTATGAAAGTTATGCTGTGTGAGGCCTTAGCGTTAACCTTATTGGCGAGTGTGCTCGGTATGGCTATTGCCTTTGTTTTAGTGTCTTTTATATTGCCATTATTGGGCTTGACGCTAGAGCAACTTTATCAATTACAAGTCAGTGGGCAATTTCAATGGCAGTGGCAATACAGTTTATGGGCCTTTGCGATATCGTCAATGGCTGTTATGGCGGCGTTACTGAAACAATTTAGACTGATTGGCTCAGCAAAAATTGCCTTCTCTGCACGGCTACCCCAACAATATTTTAGTTTTAAAACCACAGCCATGGCTGCTGCTATTCTCTTGGTTTTATTTGTTTTTTGGCCCGACAATAACTGGCATCATTTGATGTTTAAATACGGTTTGCTGTTACTCGCCAGTGTCGCGATATTGCCTAATTTGTTGAAATTTTTTCTGCAAACATTGGCACTAATAAGCCGGTCTTTTCGCTTAAAGTTTATTTTTCAAGATGCCAGCCAGCAAGTGGGTAGGCGTTATCTGCCCATTGCCGCTTTTTATTTAGCCTTAACCGCCAGTATTGCCGCCGCTTTAATGGTGAATAGTTTTCAAAGTGCCTTTGTGTCTTATTTAAATCAGTTACTTAATGCCGACTTGTTTGTGCGTTACAACGCAGAGCAAAAACAGCCATTAAGCCAATGGTTGCAACAAAAAAACGGTGTTGAAGAATATGTTTTATTTGCCAGCACGGTGGCAAAGTATCAAGAAGACACTGTTGAGGTCCATCGCCTGAGTTCGAAAAAGCAGCAACAAAGCTTATCGCTGAAATCAGGTAAGCTGGCTACCCTTAATAGTGCAGAAAGAAGTTGTTATATCAATGAACAACTAGCCTACAAACGTTTGATTACAATACAGCAAGTCATTGAAATAAAACAAGGTCAACAAAGTATATCTTGCCGTGTTCAAGCTATTTATTACGATTATGGCAATCAAGCTTTTGCCATCAAAATACCATCAAAACTCAACATTGATGAGCTATCAGCGTGGCAAGAAACTGGCTTTGGACTGTTTTTAACCTTAGATGCTAATGTTATTAAACAAGCGCTTATTGATGATGTCGGCATAGACAGCAGCCAAATGTACCAACCAGAGCAAATCAAAAAGCTGGCGTTAGCTGTGTTTGAGCAAAGCTTTGCTTTAACACAAGCTATTGCTTTTGTATTACTTTCTATTGCTTGTTTAGGTTTGTTTTTATCAGCGAATAGTTTGGAGTTAGCCCGCAAACCCGACTTACATATTTTAAGCAGTTTAGGCTACAGCCAATTTGAGCTTTTTAGCCATATGCTATGGCAATGGTTGCTGTTAGCTTTTGGTGCTATTTTGTTAAGTTGGCCGGTTGCTACCGCCTTGGCAAATGCGCTGGTGAGCTTGATTTTACCAGCCTCTTTTGGTTGGTCAATGCCCTTGGTTTTTGAAATAGGGCCATTTGTGGTGAGTAGTGTACTCGGTATCTTGATGTTGATCCCTGCATTAGCCCTGCCATTATATAAACTTAACGTTAGAGCTAGTTTGTCATGATAAACCGTCCGGTATTGGGTAAAATTTTTCTGCTAACACTGCTTAGTTTTTTTCTGCTTGCGGCCTGTAGTGATGAAAAGCCAGCAAAGCGCTCAGCTTTGAAAGGGCTTAGTGATACGCTTGGCGATTTTGAGCAACCGACTAAAGACCCTGTTATTAGATTTGAGCAAGCACAAGCTCCACATAAAAACTTTCAACAAGAATGGTGGTATTTAACGGCTAATTTAACCACTGAAAGTGGCGAGGAATTGGCCGCGCAGTGGACTTTATTTCGTCGAGCAGTAGAAGACAAACATTGGTACTTTGCTCATGCCGCATTAGCTGATGCAAACCAGCATCAATCGGCTTTTCGCAGCGGTCGCGAAGAGTTGGGTAACGTGAAAATTACCACACAGCCTTTTAAGGCGGTAATTGATAATTGGCAGTGGCAATCAACACAAGGGTTATTACCGGCTAATTTACGCTATGGTAATCTTATAAGTGCTAATACTGAGCAAGCGTTAGCCAGTTCATCAAAGCAACAGCCACTTGCGAATAAATTAACGGTTCAGTCGCCAATGAGTGATAAGGCAATTGTTGTAGAACCAACTGTTGTAGGCTTAGCTGAGCAAGCACAACGCTGGCAGGTAAATTTGAATTTAAGCCTTGATGAAGCGCTGATAGGAAAAACACCGTATTTCCTACAAGGCGAAAACGGCTTTAGCCAAAAACATCATACCTTAGCGATCGCCAGTTATTATTATTCACAACCTTTTATTAACGTCAGTGGCGAAGTGTTTTGGCAAAATAAATGGCAAAAAGTAACAGGTAATGCTTGGTTTGATCGTGAGTGGGGTTCACAAATGTTGGCAGAAGATCAACAAGGTTGGGACTGGTTTTCACTACGCTTAAATGAAAATACTGCGCTGATGGTTTATCGAATTCGTTCAGACATTAAAGATTACCTTTATGGCAGTATTATGCGACGCGATGGCACAATTAAAACATTGTCATCAAGCGATATCAGCTTGACTAGAATCAAAGCGAATACCAAGCCACAAACATCAGGTGATAGTTCGCGCTATCCTGAGCAGTTTTCAATTGTCATTACCCAAGACGATATCGATATTGAGGTTAGCGTGATTAACAATAAGCAAATTATGCGCTTTGGTATCGAGTATTTTGAAGGTATGGTGTCATTTTCGGGCAGTCATCAAGGCAGTGGCTTTTTGGAAATGACGGGCTATGTGAATTAAGTTGGTTTTAAGTTAATGATAGATATGTTAATTATTGTATGAATATGTTATTTATTGTATAAATATCAAAGTAGAAACAATGCAAAGTAATAGCGATAATTTTTAATTTTACTTATGGACCACGTATAATGTTTAAGGTGATAAATTAATGGATGAAGTTGAGTTCCAAAATAGGCTCACTAATGCAACCTAATGACTTTTTTTATGCAACGTAATAAATTGCCCTATCTTATTGTTAATTTTATCTATTGCATTAAACAAGGCTTTAATTTTTAAGACATTTAGGTATCTTATGTACTCGGTTTTTAGTTTGCTTTCAGTCGATTTTTTGTAAAACTAGTATAAATAATCACTTGTGTGAAAAAATTTCAGCCTAATATTTATGACTAAGGTCGTTGGTTTACTCAAAATTAACCTTTAGAGTGGCTGACGAGTAGTTTGAAAACTCGCTCTATATAGCAATTACATTGTTAATTTATATATTAAGCATTAAAGGAATAACGGATTTTGAATATCTTTAAGATAGCGGCTAATAAATTTTTTATATTTTTTTTGATGTTTTATTGTTTTTTATCTGTAATTAATTCAGCATTCGCTAATGACTTGAAGCTTACCTTGAATAGTATTCAGCCCTCTCATCATTATGTTTGTCCAGTAGATAAGGTGTTAAGTGATAAAGTTGAATGGTTTTTAACCAACTCACCTAATTTATCCAATCAAGCACGCTCAAAATTACTCTGGCAAAAAGCGATTACTATTACCTGTAAGTATGGGTTTAGTGACGATTATTTAAGATACTTAAAAAAAATAACGCTTTTGCCCAGTAGCGAAGTAAATAAGAATATTTTATCCTTCGCTATTTATGATTTAACAAACTTTTATCATCGATATTCACCAACAAAAGCCTGTGATTTTTTGCATGAGAATCGGCTATTGGTGACCAGTGCGTCACCAGAGTTTTTAAAGTACTTAGATATGACTGAGCTTGAGTATTGCGCTGAAATGACCTCAGTTGAGAAAATTAAAGCCTTTGTTAGGCTGCGGGAGTTAAGTAAAGGCGATAACCCTTTTATAGCTAATATATACCTGAGCATAGCTGAAATATATTCATCTATGGGCCAGTTTACGCTTGCCGCAAACGAATTAAAAAAACACTTATCTTACAGTAAGGATAACTTGCCTTATATTAAGGATGATATCGATATCTATTGGACTTATTATGCTATTGCGACTGAATTATTAGATGCAGGTGAAATTGAAGAAGGTAAGCATTATTTTAGAAAATTTGAATCAGGAGCCGACCTTTTCGCAGACACTGAAGATTACAACGTTTTATTATTGATTTTGAAAATAAAAATTGCTTATATGGAAAAAAAGTTTGCTCTAATGTTAGTGCTTATTGATGAATTTGAGCCCTATCAAAGTAGGATAGAAAAGTCGCAATCCAATAATAAAATGCTCTTGTATAAAGCGATAGCCTGTGTAGAAAATAATAGAACGCAATGCGTTAATAGCTTTATTTCCAAGAAAGCAGCATTAATTAAGCAAACAAAAGCATCAAACCTGCGTTACCTGTATGAGTTTTTGACCAAATATTATATTGCTCAAAATCAGGTGGAAGCATCACAAAAAAACTTTGAAAGTTACATTAATATTAATCAGCAAGCTTTGATTAATCAACAAAACTCGGTTCCTATTCTAGACATTGCCCAATTGCAACAAGATATAGTGACACTGGAACTGAGTTTAGTTTCGGCAAAATTAGAACAATCAAAAATCACTTCAGTTCTATCTGGTTTACTAATATTTGTTTTACTCGCTATCGGCTTATTTATATGGCGTGAAAAAAACAAACAAAAAATATTGTTAGAAACTGACGAATTAACCCGTATTTACAATAGACGGGCTATTTTTGAACAAATAGCGAACCTAAAAAATACCAAGAACAATGATATACACGCTATTATCCTTTTCGACCTAGATAATTTTAAAGCAATTAATGATAAATATTCACATGTTATTGGTGATAAAGCACTGAGACATATCGTTAAATTAACTAAAGATAATATTCGACAGCAAGATTTATTTGGTAGAATTAGTGCTGAGGAATTTGTCGTTTGTTTAAAGGATTTAGAAAAAGTATCGGCGCAAATTATTGTTGAACGTATCCTCAGTAGTTTTGAAAACAATCCTATGGTATTAAATGATGCAAAAGAGCTAAGGGTTACAGCAAGTTTTTCCATCACTTACATTAAAAAATCTATTACTGATTTTGAATCAATTTATCATAGCTTAGATAGTGCGCTTTCTAAAACAAAAGACCTAGGTCGAAATAGAGTCGTTGAAGTTTAATTTCTGCGGGTCTAATTCCCCGCCGTTTGCAGCGGAAAGAATTTTGACTTTAGCGTAATTTAGATACCTCTCTTCGCCTAGTGAATTAGTTCATGAGTTACAAAAATAGTGTGGCACTAGTGCTGGCTTTTTAAGCTCTAAAGTAAAAATATTTGTCACTGGGTTGAATAAACAACGCCTCGCCACCGATGATAAATTAAATTAGTTTTGTTGCCTTTTAAAAGTAAAGTGACATGATTATCCAAACTCATCAAACTCATCAAACTCATCAAACTCACTTCACCGTATTTTTAGTGAGTTGATTATATGTAGACTATTATGTTTTCCAACTCGCATCAGGCTGCCAGTTATTGATCCAGGCAGGAATGTCGCTAGCAGGCATAGGTTTGGCAATGCCATAACCTTGTGCTAAGTCGCAACCTAGTTGTAGTAGCGCAGTGCCATGTTCAACTGTTTCAACACCCTCGGCAATTACCTGACGTTTGAATGATTTAGCTAACGCTATTACGCCTTCAACGATGGCCAAATCATCAAGGTCAATTAACATGTCTCGGATAAAGCTCTGATCTATCTTGATCAAGTCTGCGGGCAGTCGTCTCAGGTAAGTTAACGATGAGTAGCCGGTGCCAAAATCATCTAAGGCAAAGCTTACACCTAACGCGATACATTTATTCATGGTGGCTGAGACGTGATGTACGTCATCTAGAGCAATGGTCTCCAGCACTTCTAGCTCTAAATAATGGGGTGCTATATTAGGGTGGGCGGCCAGTATTTTTTTTAGTTTATGGCTAAAACCAGGCTGCTGCAACTGTACGGCAGCAATATTTACGCTAGTTTTTAGTGGGCGATTAAGGCCCATTTTTTGCCATGCGCTAATTTGTTTCAGTGTAGTATCAATAACCCATTCACCCATCTCAATACTCATGGGGTTATTCTCAATAAACGGCAAAAATTCAATAGGGTTTAATAAGCCTAATGTTGGGTGCTGCCAGCGAATAAGTGCTTCAACACCGGTGACTAAGCCTGTTCTCATATTAACTTTAGGCTGATAATGGAGCACAAATTGATGGTGGTCTAATGCGCGGCGAATGGCTTCAAGATTGTCTTGTTGTAATTTAATAGCGTCATCTTGAGCGGTATCAAATAAGTGATAACGATTTTTACCTGATTCTTTAGCGACATACATGGCTTGGTCGGCATGGCGCATCAGTTGGTCGGTATCAGCATTGTCTTGCGGGTAGATGGTAACGCCAATACTGGCGGAGATTTTTAATACGATGTTATTAATGGTAATCGGCTTAGACGCAGCCAATAACAGCCTTTGTAATACCGGCTCACAGTCTTCAACTTTGGATAAATCAGCTAATATCGCAACAAACTCATCACCGCCAAACCGAGCTAAAGTATCACCTTCACGTAACGCCTCTTTCATGCGGAGTGAGAGGGCAATCAGTAGGTCATCACCCACTTGATGACCATGGGCATCATTGACATTCTTAAAGCCGTCTAAATCTATAAATACCACTGCGAGTGACTGTTGATGACGGCTGCACTGTAACATGGTTTGAGATAATCGGTCGGCAAGTAAAACACGATTGGGTAAATTAGTCAGTATGTCGTAATGAGCAATATGCTCTAGTTGATTTTGGTGTTCTTTTATTGGGGTAATATCAGTAAATAACGCCACGTAGTTACTTGTTTGGCCATTAGCATTTTTGACTGAACTCATGTTGAGCATTTCGCTGTACACTTGACCATTTTTACGGCGGCTCAATACTTCACCAGAGAAAAAACCTTTTTTCAATAACACTCGCCACATATTGTCATAAAACTCAGGCGCTTGTTGATCCGACTGAAGCATACTTGGGTGCTGTCCAATAACTTCGTCACGACTATAGCCGGTTATCGTCGTAAAGGTATCATTAACGTCAATAATCGCTCCGGCAGCATCGGTAATGAAAATACCTTCACTGGCGTTGGTAAAAACGCTGGCGGCTAATTGCAGGCGAGCTTCAGCCTCTCGCTTACGTGCAGTATTATCACTAGCAATTAATAGGTAGCCAATAATAATGTTTTGGGCATCACGCAATACCGTTACCGACACTTCTGCTGGGAACCGGCTGCCATCTTTGCGGATATAGGTCAGTTCATAAATATCTTCAATGCTATGATTCGCTTTGTAAACCAAAGCTTCAAAGCCGGCACTAATGTTAGTATTAAATTCAATACTTAGGTCTTCAGCCCGAGCAATCAGCCCTTGTTGATCAGAAATATCGGCTGGTGTAAGTTTATTCACCACCTCCGCAGCGCTATAGCCCAGCATATGCTCTGCACCGGCATTAAATAGTTGAATAATGCCTTCGGCATCGGTGGCGATACTGGAAAAATTTTTACTTTTAAAAATAGCGTTCTGTAAAACTTTGGCCTCCATGAGCGCTAATTCAGCTTTTTTACGCAAGGTATTATCGGTAACAATTAATAGATAGCCAATAATAACACCATGAGGACTGTGCAATGGTGTTACCGACACCATTGCCGGCAAGTAGCTGCCATCTTTGCAAACATAGGTTAGTTCATAAATATCTTCAATACCGTGTCTAGCTTTGTAAACCATGGCCTCAAAGCCGGCGCTAATGGGAGTGTTAAGTTCAACACTGAGGGCTTGAGCGCGTGTAATAAGCTCTTTTTTATTAGAGAAATCAGCGGGTGTGAGTTTATTAATTACCTCTTTAGCCGTATAGCCCAACAAATGTTCGGCGCCAATATTAAATATTTGAATAACACCTTTGGCATCGGTGGCGATACTGGAGAAATTAACGCTGTTGAAAAGAGCAATTTGTAATGCTCCGGCTCTGACCAGAGTACGTGCAGTATTATCGGTACCAATTAACAGGTAGCCAATAATATTTTTTTCAGCATCACGCAAGGCAGTCACTGATACTATCGCTGGAAAGCGGCTGCCATCTTTGCGGATATAGGTCAGTTCATAAATATCTTCAATACTAAGTGCAGCCTTGTAAACTAAAGCTTCAAATCCTGGGCTAATGTTGCTATTAAATTCAATACTTAGGCCTTCAGCGCGAACAATCAGCTCTTGTTGATCAGAAATGTCGGCTGGTGTGAGCTTATTCATCACCTCGCTAGCGCTATAGCCCAACATATGTTCGGCACCAACATTAAATAGTTGAATAACGCCTTTAGCATCGGTGGCGATACTGGAGAAGTTGACACTGTTGAAAATAGCGTTTTGTAAAGCCTCTATACTAACGAGCGCTGCTTTAGCCTGTTTGTTGTTATAATCATTTGATTGCATCATTTGACTCTTTCAGGATCAGTAATAAAGATTTTTATATGTATAAGTTATTGCTTTAATGATAGCAAGATATTAATTTTATGTTGATAGGCTGGTTTTTAAAACAGTCAAATGTATTGAACAAAAGGTTGTCATAAAGTAGATATTAGTCATGATGCTAGGCTTGTTGGTAGAGCTGATATTAATGTCAGCTGTGCGTTCAGAGCAGGTTAAAAATGGCCTGATTTTATAGTTGTGGCGTACAAAGCGTTACCTTAAAGTTTCACTGCTGTCAGTTCGATCCTAAGCTAGTGGTTGACACTGTGATTGATAGTGCTTTTGAGTGTATGTAATCGAGTGAACTTTTAAAAAAGTGATAAGCGCGATTACTCATCGTTTGATTTTATCTGTTGCCTATGATGATAAAACTGCATTGTTAACTGTTAAGGACTGTATTGACTTATGTTTGCTGTGCAACTGACTAAATTATTTTTGTGCTCGCTCGATTAAACGACGTTTTTTTATGGCTTTGGGGATGATGTTATTGGCCAATTTTTTCTCCCAGCCTAGCATAAAGTAAACTTCGGCCATCAAAAACAAAGGGCCAATAGCTAAGCCCATCATATCATCTAAGAAAGCCGGTTTAGCTTTTTCAAAGATATGGCCAATAAATTGAATAATCCAACCCACAACAAACACTATAATAGCTAGCCATAATACGTTTTGCATATCTGTGACTAAACTAGCAAGGTATAGGTTTATAGCGACATATATCAACATGCCAATGGCTAATTTTAAATGTAATGTAAAGTAGTAAAGCAGAGTAATAGTGAATAATATTATTGCGGGTGTGTAGGTAACTGTTTGTTCTGCGAGAACTAGGGTAAAAGTATTTAAACTTAACAAGACGGTAATCGCCCAAACAATCAGCGGCACGCCAATAAAGTGGGTGTGAATATTACGTTTATTCAAGTGCACACTTTTGTAATTTGATAATTGTTCTTCGACTGTTTTCATGACAGTTCCGCGTTATTATTTTATAAAATATCATGGCAAGTTATCGCTTAAAAGTAAAGCGATCAGGTTAAGGGAGTGTGGCAAGATTTATTGTTTTTAACCAGGTATTTGATAAATAAGATAAGCATATAACGCGCTTGTTTAATGTATTCTAATTGCCTTATTGCAGTTGTCTTGCCTTACTCATACAATAAAGATATTTTTTACTAAAAAGTTAATATTATGTCCTCAGATACATTAGGCTCTAGCCTTAATTATAAACGCGAAGAGCAAGGTTATCGCGACCGAGCATTGAAATTATACCCTTGGGTTTGTGGACGTTGTGCACGCGCGTTTGAATATTCAAATCTCAGAGAGTTGACGGTGCACCATGTCGACCATGATCATACTAACAACCCCAATGACGGCACTAATTGGGAGTTACTCTGTATTTACTGCCATGATAATGAGCATGCAAAATATACCGATCATGCAAAGTATCAGACAGAAATTAAAGCGGGTGATACCAATCAGGACACCGCAACCTATAACCCGTTTGCAAATTTAAAGTCGATGTTAAAAAAATAACGGGTTAACTAAGGTGCAATAGCAATTTAATGGCTTTGATATAGCGCTATTTATAAAAGGAGTTGAAGGTGGCAGGTTCGAGTTTATTAACCTTACTTGATGATATTGCAACTGTACTCGATGACGTGGCGATTTTATCAAAAGTAGCGGTAAAAAAAACCGCAGGCGTTCTCGGCGATGATTTGGCGCTGAATGCCGAACAAGTTTCGGGTGTTAAGGCCGATAGAGAGTTACCTGTAGTTTGGGCTGTTGCCAAAGGCTCGTTTCTCAATAAATTGATTTTAGTGCCTTCTGCTTTGTTCATTAGTGCTTTTTTACCACCACTGATCACTATGTTATTAGTGCTTGGGGGCTTATTTCTTTGCTTTGAAGGTTTCGAAAAGGTTTCCCATAAGTTTCTTCATAGTAAAAAAACCTTGGCAGATGAACAGCAAGCACTAGTTAACGCCGTTAACGATGAAAATATTGACATTGCGGCTTTTGAAAAAGAAAAAATAAAAGGCGCTATTCGTACTGATTTTATTCTTTCTGCAGAAATTGTGGTTATTGCTTTAGGCACGGTACAAGAAGCGGCGTTTCAAACACAAGTGCTGGTTGTTTCAACATTAGCTATAGCGATTACCGTTGGGGTTTATGGGCTTGTTGCTGGTATTGTCAAATTAGATGACTTAGGTTTTTATCTGTTGAAAAACTCGGTGTCAGGGCACTTTAAGGTTTTGCAAAGAACGATGGGCCGCGGTTTATTGATGTTTGCGCCATTTTTAATGAAGCTATTAACTGTGGTAGGTACCATAGCGATGTTTTTGGTTGGTGGCGGTATTATTGTGCATAGTTTTTCATGGCTTGGTCGTCAATTTCATTACCTTGAGCTTTGGATCGGGCAATATCTTGGTAGTTTATCTGAAAGTATTTTATCGATTTTACTTAATGGCATCACAGGTATTATTGCCGGTGCTATAGTATTGGCAGTGGTTAGCTTAATATCACGGTTGAAAAACAGGCGATTAACCCTTGAGTAGGCATAAGTTTATCTTAATTTAATACATATTTTTCAATTGCATAGCGTAAATGCGACAAAATATTTCATTTTAGCTATTGTATTTTGTCGCTTTCGCCCTGAATATATAATTGAAGACAACCAATAAGGTAGCAATATGAAAATAATTATTTCCGGACATCACGTTGAAATTACCGATGGTATTAACCAAGCAGTTGAAAGCAAATTTGCTAAAATTGCTAAACACTTCCCAAGCTTAATGACCTTAGACGTCATTATCACCGTAGAGCCCAATCAGCAAAAATTAGAAGTTTCTACCACTTATGAAGGCGCTACTGTTTCAGTTAACGCTGTCGACAAAGAATTGTATGCCGCGATAGCAAGTGCAGCGAGTAAACTTGAAGCGGCTTTAGCACATCGTAAAGGTGTATTATCGGCTAAGCAAAAAAAGAAGTTTGAAGTAGAGCAGTCAAACGCTTTTGAAAGTCCTTAAATCACGTCTTTTAGTATTAACTAACAGTTAAAACTAAAAGTTAAAACCAAAGGCCGTTATTAAACGGTCTTTTTTATATTCAGGCCTCTTTCAAACATACTTTCTTTTTAATCATAAGTGCGCTTGATTACATTGCTCTTTACATTGCCCCCTAGTGAGTTAAAGCCATCTACTTATATCTACATCAAATGAATAATTCCAAGACACTAGGCCTAGTTTATCCGCTTGTGAAGGTTGCGAAAAAGAGCACTTGAATCGACTAAGATATAAAATTTAGGTACCCTTGAGGTTATTTACTTAACAATTAGATGAAGTATGGCTATTACTTAAATGTTTACGTAAAATAGCCCTATTGGCTTTATATGACAAAAAATCACTATAAAGCGTACTTTTATCTCCTCCAAGGAATCCCATGAAAAAAACATTCGAGTTAACTCACCCTAAAATTAAAGTCGCTAGAATGGTTGAGTCAGCGAAACACGAAGTTAAAAAATATTTAAAACGTGAGCGCAATAAAAAGCTACCTGAAGATGCGGATTATTGGGATTTTGATTGTAAAATTGGTAAGTCAGAGCAAACGGCTGACGTTATTCATGTGACAGCGATTAGCCAAGAAATTGATACGCTTATAGCGGCAGAGTTAAGCGCATTTTATCTTGAGATATTGGTTAAACCAGCGGTTCGTACTTTTGAAGAAAAATAGCGACTAGCGGCATTGATAGGGCGTTAAAGATTACTATTTACTCTGATATGACCTAAAGCAAATGCTTTAGGTCAAGTTTACTTAAGCCAAATACTAGCAGCGATTTCATCTCAACTAATAGCCAATTAAGCCATTAATATGTGCGACCGCACTTCTGCCTAAAGCGTTCAGAGCATATCCTCCTTCAAGCACTGAGACAATACGCCCTTGAGCATATTTATCAGCAAGCGTTTTAAGTTGGTCAGTTACCCAACGATAATCTTCATCCACTAAACTCACTTGTGACATGTCGTCTTCGATATGCGCGTCAAACCCGGCAGAAATAAATATTATTTCTGGTTTAAACTTGTTCAATGCCGGCAGCCAAGTATCAAGAATAGCTTGTCTAAAATCAGCACTTTTTGCTGTCGCAGCTAATGGTGTGTTAATGATGGGTGGCGTAGTACTTTCTTTAATTTCAAAGGGATAAAATGGATATTGATAAGTAGAACAAAATAAATAACCTTTTTTATTTTTTATAATATTTTCTGTACCATTGCCATGATGAACGTCAAAATCAACAATTGCCACGCGCTTTAATTTATATTGCTCTTTGGCGTAGGCGGCGGCAATAGCAACATTGTTAAAAAAGCAAAAACCCATACCTTTATTATATTCCGCATGATGGCCGGGTGGTCTAGTCGCGCAAAATGCCGATGAAATTTCTTTTGACATGACTAAGTCTACTGCGTCTTTGGCAGCACCTGCAGAAAGTAAGGCGGCATTAAGCGTATCTGGGGTCATAATGGTATCGTCATCAACATTATAAGTGCCTTCACTCGGGGCATTGGCAAAAATTGATTCGATATAGTCTTTGTCATGTGCTAAATAAAGCAGTTCCTTATCAATAGGTTTTGCGTTGAATTGTCGAATAACATAATCCAAACCGCTACGAATAAGTTGATCCTGAATAGCGGCCATACGTTCTGGCGCCTCAGGGTGATACTCTCCCATATTGTGGGTCAAGCAATGGTGGTGACTAATTACGCCGACTGTCATAGGTACATTCCTTTATCTCTGAGCTATTAAGTTATTTATAACTTATTTATCACTTAATAGTAGGTTAGTTGCTTAAATGTTCTGTTATGTGCTTATACCCAATTGATTAATTATAGTGTGTACGCCAAGCTTACTTCGTCATAATCTTGTGAAGGTGCTCTTAAAAATCCTGCATTTTCAAATACTTTTAACATAGGAGCATTGTCTCGTCGTACACAAGCGACCAATTGTCTTAAACCACGAATTTTAGCGATAGCGATTAATTCACTCAGTAGTGCTTTTGCCATACCTTTGCCGCGTTTACTCTCTTTAATAACAAAAGCAACTTCAGCACTATTACTTGCTTCAAGGTAATAATAGCGAGCAACACCTTGTATAGATTCACCTAAATCATCTCGTTCAGTTAAACACAAGGCTAAGTCAACCTGCTGGTTGACACTGACGAGATCACAGGACTTCTCTCGGGTCATTTGTGTCATATGATGGTTGTATCGCATCATTAATGTTTCTTGGTTATGAGAATAAAAAAACTCTTGTAGTTTACGTTCGTCTGAAGGCGATAAAGGTCTAAGGAAGTATTCAGAATCAGCAAAAGTAAAACGTTTGATCTCAACTTTACCCAGTTCAGGTACTGATGTTGGCGTGTTTTCTTGGTATTCAGGGACCCAATAATGTTTTCTCACATCTTTCAGCAGTTGAGCGCGAAATTTAGGGTGGGCAATACGTATTAATTCTAATGCGCGTTCACGAATACTTTTACCTTGCAGCGAAGCGATACCATATTCAGTGACTACATAAGCCACATGACCCCGTGAGGTAACTACACCGCCACCCTCGGTAATGTGTGCGACGATACGAGATATTTTGCCATCTTTGGTTGTCGATGGCAGGGCAATAATAGGTTTACCGCCTTTACTTAATGAGGCGCCACGAATAAAGTCAACTTGGCCACCAATACCACTATAAAAATAATAGCCGATGGAGTCAGAAACCACTTGCCCGGTTAAGTCAACTTCGATGGCGCTATTGATAGAAACCATGTTGTCGTTACGGGCAATGTTTACTGGCGAATTAATGTGTTCGCTCGGGTAGAACTCTACATGGGGATTACCATCAACAAACTTATATAAGCGACGAGTGCCAATACAATAACTGATGACGGTTTTTCCTTTATGAAAGGTTTTTTTGCGATTATTGATAACACCGGAAAGCATTAAGTCGATAATGCCGTCAGATATTAATTCACTGTGCACACCTAAATCTTTATGGTTGGCTAAGTAACGCAAGATAGCAGATGGAATTTTACCAATACCAATTTGGATAGTAGCGCCGTTTTCTACTAACATGGCCACGTATTGACCTACTTGTTCTGTGACCTGATCAATTTCAGGCTCGGGCAATTCGGGTAAATATTGTTCAACGGTGATATGGGCGTCAATTTGACTCATATGGACAAAACTATGACCATTAGTGCGTGGCATTTTAGGGTTAATTTGTGCGATAACCACCTTAGCTTTTTTAATGGCTGCGGGCACAATATCAACCGTGACCCCAAGCGAACAATAACCGTATTCATCGGGTGGACCGACCATGATTAAGGCCACGTCTAAGGGTAAAATATTTTCATTAAATAGCCTGGGAATTTCAGATAAAAATGTTGGGGTATAATCAGCGCGACCTTCATTAATTGCCGTGCGAATTTTTTCGCCACCAATAAAAAATGCGTTGACCTTAAATAGGTCTTGGTGCTTTTTATCAGCCCAAACGTTGTCTGAAAGCGTTAAAATATGAACAACTTCAATATCATGTAAACCATCGCTATTGGCAATAAGGTTATCAATTAAAGCATTAGGAACTGCGGCATTAGAGCCAATAAAAACTCGATTGCCAGATTTGAGGTATTTAGACCAGTCTATAGAAGATTGGCGCTGTTTGCGTATCAGCATAATTGTCTCTGAATTCTCTTTATTTGGGCAAGGTTACAATTAAATTTATCACAGAATGTAAGCTGTATCTGTTTAATAACAAATTTATGAATTAGCGAGTCTACTTTATACCTAGGTAACAGGGCCAAATACCAGATTTTTATTCAATAACGGTTTGTGTTACTGATTAAATAAAGGCTAAATAAAAGTTAAGTAAGGTTAAATAAACAACGAAAAAGTTGGTTTTTAGCCAATAGTAATGATCAAATAATTAGTGAGCTTAGTATAAGTATGCGCTAACGGTTAAGTTATTCGTTGATCCGGGTCAAAGCCTTGGCATTATTAGACTAAATGACTAGCCAAATAGTAGGGTGAATTATCTAAATTTTACAAAGTTAGTAGTTAGTAGTTAGTAGTCATTATTTATTGTGCATCTTGACGTGGAGTGGCTATAGATACTGAAGTAACGCTTGTGAACGATTTTAAGCCTCAATACCATCGCATAATATTGCTTAGCGTTAGGCTATTCTTACAGAGACGAGCAATGTGGATAGTGTGGAGATAGTGTGAGGAGAGTGTTTTATTGAAAAATTCTTAATGACGTTCTTGTTTTTGAGCAAAGCAGATCTTGTTTGAGCCTAGTAAACTGAGTTTATCTTTGGGGATCTAGGTCGGAATCAGCACAAGTCCATTTAATTAAATTTTTATTTTGATAGGTATTACGCTACTTATTTTAGGATATTGGTGACTTTTATATCTAGAACTACCCACAAAAATGGGGGGGTACTGGTATTATGATTTGTGCCTGCTGTATTGCCTTTGGTGTGCTTTTTTCATTAGCCAAAAAACGATATTTAACTCTGTTATTAATGGCTCGTGAACGGGGTCAACAGCAAAGCTTAACAGCAAACAAAAAAGCAGAGAAGTCGTTTATATTTTAACTATAAAAAAGCCCAATGCTATTGGGCTTATAATCATTTAATTTCAGTAAGCTAAGCTCAAAGTAAATACTAACCAAAAATGTTACGCATTAAGGTTATCGCTTGATCAACGGTTTTACCATCTTTAACGCTGTTCACTATGGTGCTGCGCATATTGAGAATAAAGTCAGGAATATCATCTGATTCAAAAGCTTTATCTACAATAGCTTCGGCTGACGCTTTACTACGTTTTACCGCTTTAGCGACACCAATTTTAATTTTTTTAGGCTTATCACGCATACGAATATAATTAGAATTTTGTGCCAACGAATTATCAGCAAACAAAAACAAATCAATTAATATTGCTCGATTTTGCCAAAGTTGAAGTTCAACTTCATCGCTAGGCATTTCACTGCGCCACCATTGTGTGTTTCTAATGGCTTCTATCATCTCATGCCAATAATCATCAAAGCTCTGGTTGTTGAGTTTTACTAAGCCTAAGCCTTGCGAAAGGCTATCTATTTTACCACTGTTTAGGGCAATAAATTGGTCTGGGCGGCGCATAGCCAATAAACGAGTTGCTGCACTTAAGGGCGCTTTTTCTTCATTAGTATGGCTGGCAAATATCGCTTTATAGGCATTAACAAAGTTTTGATAGTCTGCCAAGGTAACGTCACCGTCTAACGGAATATGCTCAAGCGCTTGATCAAAATCTTTTGGGTGAGACTTTAACAACTGGTGAAACGTTTTTGCGCCGCGTGTGCCGGCAAACCATTCAACATCAAAGTCATAAACACTAATATCATGCTGGGCGCTATGCTTGCCTGCAAAAGCTAATCTGTCTTCATCAATCATTTCAGCTAATTTATTACCGCGTATCGTCGCAACATAATTTAAGAGTTTAAGTCTTTCTGGTAAGGCTTGTAACCCTGAGTGCTCTTGTACAAAACTAGTAAATATTGGCCATGGGATAATACGGGCCATTTTTAATTGGCAAGCACTAACACCGTTTGACATGGTGTCTTGTAGTTTTTTTAAGGGTTTTTGTTGACTAGGTTCTAATAAATCTTGGTTGATGTCGTGTAAGCAAATTCGGTATAACTCTCTGCACCAGTTAAGAAAATTATCTGGATGACTCTCTACTTTTACTGCCATTAAATTAAGGCTGAGATCAGCGACTAACGACAAGGCATTTTGGTAAATTGTTTGTTCGGTAGCGCTAAGCGACATGGCATTTGGCGAGGTAAGTAATTTTCTCATGAAACAGGGGTTTTCCGATGATAAAAACAAAAATAGGTCGGCATGATACGTGTAAAATAAGCTATTACAAGTGCTAAGGCTTAAATTAGGGGATAAACTCTACGCTGGTGCATAAAAAAACAATATGTGGAGGGTTAATAAACAAAACCTTTGCCGATTCAATTTTTAAAACTTAGCAGACAAAGGCTTGCTGTTACGAAAAGTAACCGTTAGTCGGTGGTTACTGTTTCTGGTGACCTAGTATAATACTTAACTAAACCAATTACCGAGGCGGCAATCCAAAATAGTTCAATAACAAAACTCGCCAAATTAAAGTTATAGCATAGGCTAATTAACAGTAATATTGCGCCAGAAAGGTTCGTTAGGTTATAAGCCAAACTTTTAGGATTTAATTTTTCTAGTTGTAACATTATAAATGCGCCAACGATAAGAAAGGTTCCAGACATGCCAATGATATTAAATAATAAATCAATCATAAGAAACTCCAAGCTATAGAGGGTGATCCAAAATGCTGGCCCTATCCGTGGGTTGGATCGTTTTCGTTCCATGAAACAGCTTGTCGCTTTACCTATAGTAAGACCATAAGCGTTACTAGGATAATTTCGCCGTTATTGTAGGTAGTTTTTTGCATAAGGTAAAGCAACAAAAGCTTACCAAGTGACACAAGTAGCAAGCTAGACATTTTCTTAAGCGCAGTAATATAGTCATTTTTACTCAGGCTGAGTAGATTATAAAAATTGAGCACCACAGAGTTTTTTGCATGCTTGTGGTTTACTTTAATAATACCTAGCCTAACCTCCTAGCTTGACCATTAGGTTGTTGCTATTAATCGTCGTCATCTATTTTCATCGCTTCAATATTAATAATGGTTGAACGATTTAGTGTCAGCTTAAAACGTTGTATTTGTTGTAGTTCTTGTTTATCTGTTTGCATTAATACGACATTGATTTGGTAACGGCGTTCAACCGCTTGCTTGGTTATTTTACTACCATCAAGTGAATATAAACGGCCTTCACCTTTTTTTAGGAAGCGAATAAAGGGGGTTAAATTAAAATAGATACGTTGCTGAATTTCATCATAGCCAGGCAAAAAACTTTTAGCATTAACTTTAGTGTCACTGCGAAAATGTAGTAATTGTGCCGCTTGTTTGTTTTGATGACGCCGAGTTTGAAATAATTTATCAACTTGCTGAGGTAGATCTTTATTGCGAATGTATTCTAGCCAAATGGTTTGACTAGCGATACGGGTTTTATTAACACTATTTGTGTAAATATTTCTCCATTTAGGTAAGCCTTTTTGAATGCTACGCCAAATAGCACGGGTTATATCATCTTTAAATATCTCCCTTAAACCATAAACAATGCCTAACATGCCTACTAAGGCAATAGTGACTTCAGTAAAGTTTGCCCGCGCATTTAGCACTAACAACATCACAAAAGCCATAATAATCGCTGTAACTGTGCCACGTACAATGCGTTTTAAATTGCGATTGAGGCTTTTCATTTCTTTTTGCAGTACTACGCCGTATTCGATTAATCGCTGCAGTAAACGCATTTTATTGGTGATGCGGTTAGGGTCAGATAAGGTAACTTCTGAATTATATTTATGGGTTGCACGGTATTCATTTTCACTGCGACATAACGCAAACAAGAAGTTTCTTTCAGTGGAAAAGTCACTACTTTTTGGTCCTCGAGATAGCAACTTTAAAAATGACTGCTCAACTTGCCAACTAAGGTAGTTGTCAGCATTTTGAAAAAATGGGCTCAGCTTATTATCTGATGGCGTATATCGTCTTAGTTTTTTCAGTAAACCAGAAATTAACTCTGCTAGTACAATGGCTTGTGGATAAAAATCTTTACTTTCTTTAAGCTTAATCGTTTGTTTTATATCAGTGTCGAGAGCAATTAAAATTTGATAAGAAAATAAATTAAGGTTAAGTCGATAGTCACTTAGCTCACCTTTTTTTTGGCTAATAAAGCGACTTCTTACTAACGGCAAGTGCAGTTGGTCTGAGTAATAAGCACTGTGGTTTTCTATACTACTATGAAAATAATGCTCCTCGTCTAGGGTTTTAGGGCCGATACCCATTTCAACCGGTAGTGAAAAGTATAAATCGAGTCTTTGGTGGTCAGTAGGCAACAACTGGTAACTGACCTTGATGGAAAGGTTTTCGTCTTGGGTGAGTTTAGCGTTATTCACTTCTATCCTCTACTTCTTGTCGGTTTTATTACCCAGCCTGAGTCAATTAACTCTGAATTACTTTGATGCGTAATCTCATCATAAAGTGAGTTAATTGCTGTTTGTTTTTACTATACGTTATTTTAGGGACAATTTTTTAGCTTTAAGGTGAATACTATATTGGTAACTTCGCCAAATTTAATGACAAATTCAGCGATTAATTAGTGATTAAACTATATTAAACTTTCATTAACTTAGTTATAACTTGAAAAATTTGAGTTTATACTGCCCATGGGTAATATATGGCATTGGTTACTTTTTTGATACTTTTTTGATGGTCTTTTAACAGTCATTGACCGATCATCTAGTACACTTTAAACAGTATAAATTAAAAATTGATATTTACTGTTTGCTAGCCAAAATAAATTATTACGCTGGGGTATTTTTAGAGTAATAGGCCTGAAGCAGAGTTACTTTGAGCTATACTATTAGATACGTTTTCAAATTAAAGTACAAATTTTATACTTTTATGGTGATAGTAAGTTAAGCTTTTATTCAAACATTAGATTTTTGTCAAAAATGGAATTTATAATATGACCTTAACTAGAAGGATCACTCTACTTAACCTCACCATTATTACTACCTTACTTTTGGTGATTTTATTAGTGACAAAAGTATATGCCAAAACACCGACAGAAAATCATGCTAAATTGAAAAAGTTACAGCATTTAAATAGCGATAACAATCGTTTTTTTGTTGAGCATTTGTTAAGTCAAGTTGACGCGCAAGCATCCTTTAGCTTGCAAGCACCCCCTTATGCTTATATCGCTAAGTTAAAAAGCAATTAATAATGATGGCGGTTTACCTCGCTTGAAAATTATTTTATTAAAATCTCTGCTTACAACAAGACCAAAAACTTAATCAAAGTGGTATTATATAAAGCTTATTCATCAAAGATAAAGTTTAAAGGTAATGTTAATAAATAATGCGTAAATCAGATAAGAAAATAGATAATCAAATCATAAAGTCGTTAACTGAAGTATGCCAATCAGCGCTAGAAGAAATTGATGGCTTTGAGTGGTTAACCCATACCGTTAATTTCGATAATTTCCCCGACAGTCTAAAAATTGTTTGTGTTTTTGATAGCAATAAAAAATTAGCGAGTTATCTAAAGTCATCTGAGAGTAAGCACTTAGCCTTATTAATAGCCGATAGCTTGGCAGATATTGGCATAAAGCTTAACAGTGTTAAAAACCAAATAGAATTAGACAGCGAAGAAAATTGCACGCTTTATCACGCTGGAAATTGGCATAAAAGATTGTCTTAAATCGCTAGGCTATTAAATAATGACCATGCGATGGCGCACATGATTAATCCAACAAGCATATCAATAACTCTTCTCACCTTAGCTTGGTTAAGCCAAGGTGACATTTTTGCTGCCGCTCCAGCTAAGCTATAAAACCACAGCATAGATGCCAACATAGTGCCGAGTGCAAAGGCGATTTTTTCATTACCTTGAAATTGCCCGCCAACACTGCCCAATACCAATACTGTATCAAGATATACATGCGGGTTTAACAGGGTTACCGCTAACGTTGAAACAATAACCAAACCAGGCTTTTTGTCTGTTTTATCGGCTGAATTTTGCTCACTGGTACTATTATTAAGCCATGCTTGGCGAAATGACAAGCTAGCATAAGCCAGTAAAAAAATAATACCGGCCCAAGAAATTACGGTTACCAAGGTTGGTGATGTGCTAATAAGCTGTGCGCCACCAAACACCCCTAATGCAATAAGGGCAACATCACAAAGCATGCAAATTGAAGCGGCTAAAAAGTGATGATTTTTTTTAATACCCTGATTTAGGATATGAGAGTTTTGTGCGCCAATAGGAATAATCATGCTGGCGCCTAAAAAAAGGCCTTGTAGTAGGGGGGAAAACATTTTTGCTCCTAAAAATTTCATGCTGTGCTGAGTTATTGTGGCTAATTTAACGAAAAATAAATCATAAGTATAATTAATGATTTTAATCTTTGATTAGTTTTGCTAATGTATTTTTTACTAACATGAGTAATAAATGTTGCTAACATCAGAGGGGAAATGGTCTTGCTAGATTATAAGTTATTGCATGCATTGAGTGTGGTACTCAATGAGCAAAGCTTTGACAAAGCGGCATCGGTATTAGCTATCACACAATCTGCCGTATCTCAGCGTATTAAAAGCTTAGAGCAAATTATAGGCCAACCGGTATTAATTCGGGCACAACCGATAGTCGCAACGGCTATTGGCAAAAAATTACTTGGCCATTATCAGCAGGTAAAATTACTTGAACAAGACATTATTCCTGATATTTCAGGTAATAAAAAACATGAAACTATTACCGCCAATATCGCCAGTAATGCCGACAGTTTAGCCACTTGGTTAATTGCAGCAATTGGTGACGTTAGTCATCAATATAACTTAGCGGTAAATTTTCGATTGGCTGATGAAAATAGAACCATTAACTATTTGAAAGATGGTGAGGTTTTTGGTGCGATTAGTACATATGATCAGGCTTTACCTGGCTGTACATTAGAAAAACTCGGCGATATGCACTATTTATTAGTTGCTGCACCAAGCTTCATTACAAGCTATTTTTCTGAGGGTATTAATAAACAAACCTTGGCACGAACACCCGCGGTTGCTTATGATCAAAAAGATGATATGCATATTAAATATATCGAACAAACCTTTGGCTTAAAAGGGGGGTCATACCCGTGTCACACCGTACGCTCTTCAGAAGCCTTTGTTAATTTTGCCAAACAAGGTTTAGCCTATTGTTTGATCCCTAAATTGCAAATACAAGCAGAACTTACATCAGGAGAACTGATCAATTTAATGCCAGAAAACCCAATTACTAGAACACTTTACTGGCATCATTGGGTACTATTGAAAGGGGTATTTAAGCAGCTTTCAAGCGCAATAATTAGCCGTGCACAATACGCGCTAAATAATCAATAATTTGCTAATATTCAGTGTTATCTGAAATGGCCAGTAAAATAGCCAGTAAATGAGTCAATAAAATAGTCAGGAGTTAAATGTGAGCAATTTAGTCGTTAGAACAGCAACAGCAGACGATACCAGTATATTATTTAAATTTATTATCGATCTCGCTATTTATGAAAAAGCGGAACACGAAGTATTAGCCACCGAGCAAACAATAAAAGCCAGCATTTTTGCTGAAAATAGTCATGTTTTTGCCTTAATTTGTGAGCTTGATGGGGTTGCCGTTGGCTCAGCCATTTACTTTTTTAATTATTCAACTTGGTTAGCAAAATCAGGTCTTTATTTAGAAGACCTATACGTTATGCCAGAATATCGAGGCAAAGGCGCAGGCGTTAAGCTGTTAAAAGCTATGGCAAAAATTGCTGTGGAAAAAGACTGCGCACGGTTTGAATGGAGTTGCTTAGATTGGAATACACCGTCAAGAGAATTTTATCACTCACTAGGTGCTGTCGCGCAAGAAGAGTGGGTTGGCTATCGCATGACAGGTAAAACACTTAGTAATTTTGCAGCTGATCTGACTGAATAATACTAATACCCACTGGAGGGTTTTGTGCATAAACTAGCATAGCCTTTGCTACTTTTTTTGCTTGAATTACTTGGTATTTTTTTGGGATCATAAAAGCTAGCGCGTTCATTGCTATTGTACCTAATTGCTCGCCAAGTCGACATTCATCACGCTGCCCAGATAACATTGACGGGCGAAATAGACACAGATGTTGGTAATCTAAGTGACTTAAGTCTTTTTCTATTTTGCCCTTTATTTGGTTATAAAATATAGCAGACGTTTCATTTGCTGACATTGCTGTGACTATGGCAAATAAAGTGGCATGTTGACTATAAAAGTATTTGGCGATAAGCAGTGGATAATGATGGTCAATTTCAGCAAAAGCAGCTTTAGAACCGGCTTTTTTTATGGTACTGCCCAGGGTGCAAAATATATGATCAATCGTTTTTATCTTGTGGTTAGCGGCTATATCCTGAGGTTTATCATCCAAAAAGGTACTTGAGGTCAATTCTGCTTCTAGATGTTCAAAATTAATTTGCCATTGTTCAAGTTTAGTATCTTCTATCAAGAGTGGCTTACGTACTAAGGCGATAACTTTGCTATAGGTTTTACTGGCTAGTAGTTGCTGCAACAAATGTTGTCCCACTAAACCACTGGCGCCAACAATTAGGGCCACTTTTGGTTGCTCTGGTTTATGCCCATAAGTACAAGTTGTCATTTATTTTTTAACCCTAAGACGGTGGAGAATAATATACCCTAATAATAAAGTCTCATATTAAGTGCTTAACTAGCTACTTAAATCTTGAAGAATTTTAACATTATTGCCCACTTGTTCTGGTTTAAATCTAGCATGGCAGCGTTACTCTCAATTACAATTGCCCACAATTTATGCGAGCAGAACATCGTTTTGGCCATGTTCAGACTCCCATCTAAACCAGTAAATATCGTCTCGTCCTTTCAAAATATAAACGTAATCATTTAATTTTGGACTTAGTTGTCGCATGCAAATCAAAACGTTGGGTGAGAAAAGCTATATGCTATACAACTATTAGCTTATGTTTATTAAGTGATTCAGCTGGTTAATAGGTAACGAATGCAGGCTGAAATGGATTTAAGTTCATTCAGAAAATAGAGTGTAAAATTATGTTTTATTTGAATAAATTTATTTGGTTTACGCAATGATTTAGCGACTGAATTTGTCACAGCTTGGCACAATTTGTCACAGTTTGGCACAATGATTTTTTTGCAACACTCTTGTTTTAAAGCGCTTTATTTTTAAAGAAACCATCTTAATTTGCTGATATAATTTTAAGAGTTTACATTTTTAATTAAGTACCCCCTAATGATTAAACCTGAAGTGCCTAAAAATGAAATTGAACGTTTGTATGCGCTTAGAACCTTAAAAATTCTTGACTCATCACACGAAGAGCGCTTTGATCGAGTCACTCGCATGGCTAAACGCATGTTTAACGTATCAATCTCGCTGGTCACTATAATTGACGAAGACCGTCAATGGTTTAAATCCACGCAGGGACTCGAGCTTTCGGAGACGCCTCGCGAGATTTCATTTTGTGCACATGCCATTAATCAAGATAATTTATTCATAGTGCCTGACGCTTCCAAAGATAAACGCTTTTTTGATAATCCTCTTGTTACTGGCGGTCTGAAAATTCGCTTTTATGCCGGTTGTCCTTTAAAAATTAGGCAAGGTATTAATATAGGCACTTTGTGTCTTATCGATACAAAACCTAAATATTTTAACGAAGAAGACCAGCAGTTGCTTGAAGATCTAGGGGCTATCATTGAGCAAGAAATCAAATCTATTGAACTCGCTACTTTAGATGAGTTAACCATGATTTCTAACCGACGTGGTTTTTTGACTCTGGCCGAGCATAGTTTAAAAGTATGTCGACGTAATCAAATGTCAATGTCGTTTATATTCTTTGATTTAAACCAATTTAAGATCATTAATGATGAACATGGCCATCATGAAGGCGATTTTGTCTTAGCTACTTTTGCCAAAATAATGCTTAATTCATTTCGAGACTGTGATTTGATCGCTCGACTCGGTGGAGATGAATTTGTGGCTATGCTGAGCGACTCTGACTATTACTCAGGGAAAGCAGATATAGCACTAGAGCGATTTGCTGGCGCTATTGATCAAGCAAATGAAACCTTAAATAAACCTTACAAAATTGAGTACAGTGCCGGTGTTAGTTATTTTAAGCATGACACGGACAAATCAATAGAAGCAATGCTGCAAGCGGCTGATGCAGCCATGTATAAGCAAAAAAAAACTAATACTCTATAGCTCGACGTTATAACTGTTTCACTAAATTAATGCCGAAAACATGTGCGACTTTAAAGCGTAAAATACTGACAAAGTGTGTGAACTTGTAAGTTTTAGCGATGAAAAGCAGTGCAGAACAGTTGCGGATATTTTCTTAGAAAAGTTTACTGGCAAGTTTAAGTGTTTTGACGCAGTTACCACTAGTGATTAACGATAGCTACTGTTTTCAAAAACTTTAGCTTATTGCCGCTGATAAATCACACTAGCTTAAAGCAAAATCAATCTACTTTCCTTGCGCTAGTTCTAGTAGCTATTAAGGTCATAAATGCAGGCACTTAGCCATTTAGCAACAAAGTATTTATAACTCTTTTAACTTGAGTCATGTTTAAAGCTTATCAATAAAGCTTACCAATATAAGTTACTTTAATAAAAGCCATTTATTAAAGTAACTGTCTATAATATATTAATATGTAAAGTCATCAACTTTATTATTCGCTAGCGTTAATGACTTTAAATGGGGCTAAATTTTTTGCTCAAATAATAGCTTATGCATAGATAGTGTTAGCCCAGCGCGTTAGGCCAGCCGTTACGCTGCCAAAATGGTCACCAACAACAATAGGGGTATGTTGAAATTGCGATTGTAAAAACTTATTTAACATCGGTGATTTAGCACTACCACCAGTGACAAACACCACATCAGGTTGACAGTTAGCTTGGGCAATGGCATCTTTCATTAGCGCGGCTATCGCACTGAGTTGTCGATGACATGCCTCAGTAAAACCATCCCTATCAAGCTTAACACTGAGTCCTTCATAGATATCAGATAAATCTATTTGCTGCTCGGTTTGCTCGGTTAAGCCAATTTTGCTTTGCTCTGCGGCATTAACTACACGGTAGCTCAATTTTTGTTGTTGCACCGTTAACAAGCGAGTTAATAACTCAGGATGTTCTGCATCGCGGATCAGTTGCTGTAAAAACCGTCCATTCTCGGCACTGTAAAATTGTGTTTGGTGGCTAATATTGTTAATCGCCATTGCCTGAAAGTAACTGTTACTTGGCATTGTTTTACCCGATTTTAATAAACTATCTAAACCAAAACTCGGCATGATACCTTTCAGTGCAAAGGCAATATCAAAATCATTACCGCCAACTCGTTCACCACTGTGGCTTAATAAATCATTGCTTCTATCCGTTAACGCAGCGTGTTCTGGCCCCATTAAAAGCATTGAGCAATCTGTGGTACCACCGCCAATATCCACCACTAATACTTTGGTTTCTTTGGTGAGACTAGCTTCATATTCAAAGCCGGCTGCAACAGGTTCAAATTGAAATTCAACATCTTTAAAACCAACCCGTTTTGCTGCATTGGTTAATATTTGTATGGCTTGTTGATTACTTTCTTCACCTTTCATACCTTGAAAGTTAATAGGGCGACCAATAACGGTTTGATCAACACTTCTGCCAAGACTTTCTTCGGTAAGCGTTTTTATATTGCTCATCATAGAGGCAACAATATCTTCAAATAAGTCAACTTGCTGTGGCATTAAGCCACTGGCACCTAGAAACGATTTTGGTGACTTTATGTAGTAGCCTTCGTCCGGCTCTTGTAAATAGTTATTTAATGCGGCTTGGCCAAACGATAATTCGGTTGGATAGCCATCTAAGGTCAGCTCTCGTAGTGAGTTTTTTCCTTTGTTTATCTGTGCTTGACGTTGCTGTTGAAAGCTTTTTTGTTCTGCCAAAGCCAAATTATTGTGCAGCCAGTTGACAATAATGTCACGACTGGGCGCATACAAAGTTGAGGAGATATAGCGACCATGATCACCTAAAGATAATAGTTCTGGCGTGTTGTTTTTCATTACGCCGACAGCACAGTTTGATGTACCGTAATCAAATCCGATCATGTTGATATCCAAATATAAAATGGCCGCGAAGGATACTGGGATATGTAGCACTAGGCAAGGGCTTTATTAATATATTTCAAAGGCGCACAAACGTAGTTTTAATCCTATCAATCATGGCTATGTCGACGTTCACAGCTTAAACTTTTACCTGTATAATTTTTTCGCGGTTGAATCGATTTAAATTTAGGCTAAAAAATCAGAGCTAAAATGCAGAAGAAGTGAGCTAGTTCTGCTGATAAAGCTAAAGCCATGATGACAGCAGCGAGTGATAAATTAACCCATTAGCTAGCGAATACAGGTTTAACGCTTAAATAGTTTAATGCTGATGGTAGTAACGGCTTACAAGCCCAGGTGCTTTTATTATTGATAAAACGACATTAGTTGTACCCTGCAAGCAAAAGTGGATTTAAAGTCGTATGTGGCGTTTTGAGTGCTTATTGCTGCATTCACAAAAGGGTAAGATAGCCGGATTATTAAGGGTAAATTATCCGAGTAATTCAAACCAAAAGACAGCTTAAGGCTGCCTGTTGGTGTTTAATTTACATAAGAGCAAGCTCATTCACTTGGTGAACATTTCAACGGGTTATTTCTTATCCGTATAAAATAGCTCAAGGCACTAATAAAATGGCCATAAAAGACTAAACTATTTTAGCCCGAAGCCATGGCCAAAATAGTTTTAATATCAAGTGTGTCTTGATATTGCACAAAACCTTTTGTGCACTTAACGCGTGCTAATACCGCCATTCTATCTGAGAGTTCATTGCCTTCTATATTCGCATGACCTTTAACATGACTAATAATTAAATTACTTTTCAATGCTTGGTAGAGCGCAAAACACTGCTTAATTATTTCAAGGTTTTTAATTTCTTCACCTTTACCGCGAGTCCAGCCTTTAGCTTGCCAACCTTTTGCCCACTTAGTGATGCAATCAATTGAATATCTAGAGTCAGACAAGACTTGCACGGTTTTACCTTGTTTAATATGATCTTGTGCGTAGTTAAATGCGGCAAGTATGCCATTAAGTTCGGCGGTATTATTAGTGCCCATCGGCTCATATAAACCGTACCACAATTCAATGAGCTGTTGCTCTTGATACACTGCCATGCCCGTGCCTGACTTTCCTGGATTGGGAGAGCAAGCTCCGTCACAATAAATATTAATATCAGCACTTTGTTTAACCGGCGCTAAGCTATTACTTACGGCACTACTATCCGCTTTAACGTAGGCAGCAGAAGCGGCAGGTTTAGTGCTTGCACTTTTACTCATCGAGCGCTTAGTTAATGCTTTAGTGTAGCTTGATTGAAACGCCGCCTCGGCTTCAGCTTTTGATGCAAAACCCATATATTGTGCATCGGCACGTCCTTGGGTGTGGCTTTTAACATCATTCCACTGTTCAAATACCCCAGTTTTTGCACCCTTCCACACCACATAATATTTTTTACTCATCAATTGTTAACCCTATTTTATTCGCCATGATTTTTTATGCTCTGTACGCTATTTGTTAAGACTGCTTTACTTTTTTATTGTTTTTAATTGACCAAATAACTAGTAGGACACCAGCAATAAAAAACGGAATACTTAACATTTGCCCTGCAGTTAAGGCAATGTCAGCCGCATAGGCCGCTTGTTTTTCTTTCAACATTTCAATAAGAAAGCGAGCAGTAAAAATTAAAACTAAGAAAACACCTAAAATGGCACCGGGTGGTGTTTGGGATTTTTTCTGTTTATAAAAAATCATCAAAACAAAAAATATTGTTAAATAAGACAAGGCTTCATAAAGTTGAGCAGGGTGGCGAGCAAGGTTATCAATACGGGCAAAAACTACCGCCCAAGGGACATTACTCGGTGTGCCTAATATTTCAGAGTTAACAAAGTTTGCGCTGCGAACAAAAAAACCAAACAGCGCGGTACATATCGCGAGTCTGTCGAGTAACCAGAGAAAGTTCATCTGGTTTTTTTTGCTATAAACACCCGCTGCAATAATAGCCCCTAAACCGCCGCCATGACTGGCCAAGCCACCTTCCCAAATGGCAAGTATTTTAAGTGGGTTAGCAAAGTAATAGCTTGGGTCATAAAAGAAACAATGCCCTAAACGCGCACCGACGATAACACCAATAACGATATAGACCAGTAAGTTATCTAGCGCGACTAAATCTTGTTTCTCGGTTTGAAAAATCCACTTCATGACTTGTAAGCCAGATAAAATAGCGGTGGCGAATAACACGCCATACCAATGTATAGTCAATGGTCCAATGGAGAAAAATACGGGATCAAAATCCCAAACTAAATGTTGCAAAGCGTAGCCCTTAATGTTGCTTATGTTACTTATATTGAATGAGTTGAATGAGTTTAATGTGACTTTAAGTTAAGTCTTCACTTAAACAGCGATATTCTAGCAAGCTAGTGGTTGCTGTGCTGAATTAATTTCGCTGAAAGCGTTAATCACGTCTATGGGTTGTTCAACCTGGATTAAAACTTGTTCAAACGACTCAACAAAAGCCCCATCATGCCCCCGTATTTTATTGGCTGGTTAAAGGTTATTTTTATATTGTGTTGATTACTCCAGTCAATTTTTAAAAGTTCATTGGTTTTTTTTGCCTTTACTTTTAACTTTAATAAGAATATTAAGCGTTATTTTACAGGTTTTTTCACCATAAATATTTTTGTAGTGATGGTGATAATAATGGCAATAAGCGTTTTTATTTTAATCGTGCAGAAAAAGATGATTATATTCATCGCCATCCTATATATGTAGAATAACGATATGATATTTTAAAGGCTTTAATTAAACATTCGGTTATTCAATGGCCAGCACACGCGGCTGAACAATGGCCAACACATGAAGAATTTTAAGTATATTTAATCAATAACAATGAAGAGTAAAGACATGAAAAAAGTCTCAATGGGTAACTCGAGCATCGAATCTTCTCGTTTTATATATGGCTGCATGCGTATTGCCGGTGACAATAGTGCCAGTGATCGTATTAAAGGAAAAACAGCGATAATGGCTGCGCTAGAGGCGGGTTATAATCACTTTGATCATGCGGATATTTACGGTGCTGGTGAAAGCGAAAGTATTTTTGGTGAACTGTTAGCTGAAAAACCACATTTACGTGAGCAAATTATTCTCACCTCTAAAGCCGGTATTCGACCGCGCAATAATGATCACGACACTTATGCCCCCACGCGTTATGACTTTAGCCAGCCATACTTGTTGGCCAGTGTTGAAGCTTCACTTAAACGTTTACATACCGATCACTTAGATATGTTTTTATTGCATCGCCCAGATTATTTATTTGATGTGCATGAAGTCGCTGAAACTTTTGCGTTATTAAAAGCCAGTGGCAAAGTTAAGCATTTTGGTGTCAGTAATTTTAAACCGTCGCAAGTTGAATTATTAAAGTCTGCGCTCGCTATGCCCTTGTTGGTGAATCAAGTTGAAATTAATATTCACAATATTGATAGCTTACTTGATGGCACCTTAGATCAATGTCAGCAGCATGGTATTACACCGATTGCTTGGTGTCCTTTAGGGGGTGTTGCTTACTCTGCTTGGGGAAATACTTTTTCAGGTGAAGATGAACAAAGAATTGAAAACGAATTAAGCCACCAAAGTGAAAAATATGCTTGCGCGCCTTGGCAAGTTATTCTGGCTTGGTTATTAAAACATCCAGCCAATATCTGCCCCATCATAGGGTCAACCACACCAGAGCGCATTGTTGCCGCTAAACAAGCTTTAACACTAGATTACGCGCGTGAAGATTGGTATCGCTTATTAGAAGCTAGAAATGGTCAAGCTGTGCCATAACTATATTGAATCAAAACTATATCGTACTAAAAGTATATTGAATCAACAATATATCGCATTAAAAAAGCCACTGAAAAAGGTCAGTGGCTTTGATGTTATTTTAAGACAGGACAATCGCGAGTGATTGAGTTACAAACCATTATGATATTGAATATTGGTTGATTCAGGCACTAATTTATTCAGCTGTTTTTTTGCTGATGAATGGCTATCTATCGGGTTTTTAGACTCGTTAGTCGAGTTTTTATAAGCTAATAACTCTTCAAATTGGCTGATCAACAACGCCTTATCAGGCGCTTGGCGATCACCGGTACCTATGTTGGTTAAATCAATCATAAAACCGTCAAATAAATCAGATAAGTCTTCAATAATTTCCATATTTAAAAACTGATCTTGGTTGTAAATACTCGGGTAACCGGCTTTTTGTTTATCAATCGCGAACGACACACCTTTGAGATTAGTGATGGTGGTTGATTTATCACAAGAGAGCATACAGCCATTGTCGATACGTGGTTTTTCACAGCCAACACTTTGTTGGAAGAAACACTGTCGGCTAGTCATCAACAAAATAGGGTGGTAAATACTGTAAAATAATTTAAAGTTTTCTGGGCGAGCAATATGTTTCATTTGCATGGCGTTAATTTCGTTAGAAATAAAGGCACCGCTACAGTCAAAGTCTTCTTTCATCGCTAACAGCGCGTAGGAATTAGTGGTATTTAAAAATGGCCCTGCTATCCATTTTATGCCTAAGGCATTGGCTTTATAGGCAATGCCGGTATTGTTAGTGACAATTAATGGCGGTTTTACTTGCTCTAAAATAGTTACGGCAGCGTCATAATCTTTACCAATTAGCACCGCCGGAAACCACGGGATTAAACGTGGATTGTCCTGTAAAAAACCAACATATTTTGTACAGTCACGTTTATAAGCATCAGGCAATTTAAAATAAATATCGGCATGGGTAATATGCGCTAACTCAGCATCGGCTTCGTCACAGATCAAAATAGACAATTCATTTTTTGCTTGGCTTTTAACTTGGCTGCTAACTTGGCTGCTTAGTTCAGAGGCTACTTTTGGATGATTCACTAATGGCGGCAAGGTCACTTCTGGAATAATATCAACAGCATTATTTAACAAACTGGCGATTTGATTTTTCAGCGCGGTTAGCTCTTTAAACGGAATGCTCAAGCCGGTATTTAAGTTGTCACAGTTTAGCTCGGTCAGTAAAAACTCGGCGTTGTTAAAGCTTTTAAAGCGTTTTTCTATCGTGGCCTTATCAATACTGGCGTTTTCACTGGCGCGTAATAAGCTAGTGGATTGCACAGTGAAGCTATTTTGTTCAACAGAGAAGCCGGTAGTGGTTACGCTAACCTCTAAATGTTGTGCTGCTTGACCAGAAAAACGTAGCGATAGTGGTACTTTTTCAATACTTAAATGCTTTATTTTCTCAACCACTTCTGCTTCAATTTCATTTTTATCAGTTTGTAGGTTTTGCTCAACCTCATGAATTTGTACGACTGAAATTTGTTGCGACTTATCTTGAAACTTAGCTGGCGAATGGCTTTGGTTTTCAGTGGCGTTATGTTTATTTATGGCATGAACTTTTGAATTATCACGCGGATTATCAATAAACATTGATTGATTTAAATCGCCTCTTAAAAAGGCATTAGAAAAATCACGATTAAATACTTTGTAAAGACGTTCGCCATCTTCAGTTAATTCGCCGGTATTGAGGAAGCCATCAATTTGTTTACGAAAACTATCAACCACAGTATGTACATAATTTGCGCCTTTAATACGTCCTTCAATTTTAAACGAATGCACACCAGCGTCGATTAAAGCGGGCAAATCAAAAAAGGCAGAGTTGTCTTTAATGTTTAATGGGAAATTATGACCTGTGGCTGTGGTTTCATATTCTTCTCGACAAGCTTGGCTACAGCGACCGCGATTACCTGAATTGCCAACACTAGCAGACGTTGAATAACATAAACCTGAAAAGGCCACACAAAGCGAACCATGAACAAATACTTCGCTCAACAAGTTATATTCACGACACACAGCGGTTATGGCGGTAATTTCACGTAAGTTTAATTCTCTTGATAAATTAACCCGCGAAGCACCTAATTTTTTTAGGAACGGAATTTGTCCGATATTATGAGTGGTTAACTGGGTTGAAGCATGAATGTCTAAGGTCGGGAAATGCTTCTTGATGATATTAAACATGCCGATATCTTGTACGATAACGCCGTCTAACGTAGTGTTAACCAGTTTACTGAGTAACTTGGCAATAGACTTAAACTCACGTTCTAAAATAATCACATTTAAGGTTAAAAATATTTGGCATTGGTATTGGTGTGCCAAACGTATGATGCCAATCAGCTGTTCAAAGGATATATTAGCGGCGCGATTACGGGCATTTAGGGTATCTAAGCCGCAATATACCGCGTCGGCACCCGCTATAATGGCCGCTTTAATTGCGTCGACATCTCCACCGGGGGCTAATAATTCTATTTTATGATCCATTGGTACAACTTATTTTTTTCGCTAAATTTAAGAGCAGGGATTTTACCCGTATATTTCACCAATGAATACCGTTAAAGTTGCCGTTTATAAATAATGTTAATTCAATAGTTGCGTGTTATGGCATTACCTATCCTTTATTCGTTAAGAAACTGTCCTTATGCAATGCGAGCACGTATTGCTATTTTTAAGTCGCATCAACCGGTTGCGCTGCGTGATCTGGTATTAACGGATAAACCTGCCGCGATGATTTTAGCTTCCCCCAAAGCTACCGTGCCTATTTTAGTCTTGGATGAAAACAGCCCGTTTAAGCAGGATAATGCGCGAGGGAATAAAGCATTAAGCGAAGCAAGTACAAATCGAGCAGAAGATAACCGTGTCGTTATCGATGAAAGCCTAGATATTATGCTATGGGCGCTTAAAAAATCTGATCCCAACAACTTACTCCATGCTGATAACAGGGGCACTTTACCTATAAAGCCAGACGAAAAAGTCAATACCGTCCCCAACAAGACCAACGAAAAGTTAAATGAAATGTTGGCACTCATTAGCGAGTTTGATGTTGAATTTAAATTGCGTTTAGAAGCTTATAAATGCGCAAAGCGTTACCATGAAACTAACCTGAATGAATGCCGAACTGCATGCGAGTATTATATCCAACTATTGGAGTCACGCTTAATACAGCATGACTATTTATTTTCCACACAAGAGAGTTTAGCGGACATTGCTCTGTTGCCATTTATTCGTCAATTTGCCCGCATAGAACGCCAGTGGTATTTGCAATCACCGTATCCTAAGCTGAAAAATTGGCTGAATTGTTACCTACAAAGCCCGATGTTTACCCGAGTAATGGCAAAGCACCCACTGTGGCTTGAGTGTGGTGAAGAGGTTGTTTTTGTTGGTAAGTAAAAGCCGTTGGTCAGTGAACCTTAGTAAATGAAAACCGAGGGTAAGTGAGTCTAGGGCATTATCATGGGTTTAATTTTTTCGCTATTGTAGGCTTAATATTAGCTGTCTTATACGAGCTGCCTTGTACGAGCGATAAAACCGCTAAAATCACGATAGCTTGACATCAAAAATAAGCGGTATGTAGCTTAGTGATAATAACCAAGGCACTGTCAGCACTTATAATAAATAGCTAGAAATTATTTTTGATATTTCTAGTATTGAGCATTGCCCCGAAAACTCAAATTTCACTTTACCTAGGGCAGAAAAATATATTTCTAGTTCAGAATCAAGATCGAAGGTACCTGATGTTTCAATAGAGTAGGCAACAATATTTTTGTAAGGTAAAGAGGTGAAATCTTTTTTGCTGCCAGTAATACCCTGAACATTAACCGCAATTATTCTCTTATTGGTAAAGACTACACCGTCACGCATGGTTTTATATGAGTCAACTATTTGTTCATCATTCAACAGTAAGTCGCTTACTTTTTCAGCATAATCAGTGTCTTGCTTAAGCTTGAAAAAACCTTTGTTATTAAAGTCAATCATCGAAAAATCCTTGTATTGTTAATCTTTAATCATTACCTAGTTGTTGTTATTTTTCAAGATACAATTTAAATTGCGCTCCCTTTAGGTGTCTCTGAACTTTGAAACCGCACGAGTCTACGTCTATTAAGACGATGAAGTTGATTCGATTGCCGGAAAGTCTCTAGCTACACCTTGATCACACTTTATACAGTTTAGTTGCTGACCTAGCATCGCGTGTCGGGTTGCCTTATTGACTACCCATGGGCGGTTAATAAAAGGCGGTTGATGACGAACATGTTGGAAATGGCCACATTCTAGTCTGGCTACCCAATGATTTTCGTCATCAAGATGGTAGTCGATGATAGCTTGTAGCATATTGTTTCTTCCATTGACAATTTTATGGGATAGTTAACGTGAGTTATGAGTAATCTGTCGTTGCTTATTGCTTATTGCTTATTTTTTATCGGTAATAGGTAATTAACAGCATAAAATCAGTAAGTTAATTTACAAGCCAACATTTATGATGAATAAGAAAAGTTACTAGGCGTTAATTAAGGGGGTTTATTCATTATTTTCACTTGGTTACCTAGTTACTTGTTATTGTTACTTGCCATTGTTGCTCGCCATGTTTGTTCATCAATGGCATCAGTTTCATGGTCGAGTCGTTCAATAAAAGTAATACCATCAAGATGGTCTAACTCGTGCTGAAAAATACGCGCAAGAAAGTCAGTAAAGGTTAGTTGATGCGCTTGGCCTTGTTCATCGAGATATCGTACAGAGATACTTTGATGACGACTGACCAAAGCGCGTTTGCCTTTCACACTTAAACAGCCTTCCCAGCCTAACACTTGCTGAGTACTGGCGCTGAGTATTTCTGGGTTGATGATAACTGCAGGCGCTAATAACGGCGCATCAGGGTAGCGTTCACTGGGCGCAGAACACATGATAAATAAACGCACACTTTTGCCCACTTGCGGCGCGGCAATACCAACACCATTGGCTTGGGCAACGGTACCTTTTAGATCTTCAATTAGCTGCTTTATCTCAGCCGTGTGAACATTGGCTATTGGTTTTGCGATAGCAGATAAAACCGGCTCACCACGTTGTAAAATAGTTAAAGTGCTCATGATGATACTTGGCTTTTTTGCTCTGCATTGAGCGCAGAGACTGTGCTGGCAGAGGTTTGATTTATTTTTTCACGTTCTTTTTTAAAGTAAAACCAGCTAACAACGAATAAGATAACAATAAAAGGTAAACCGGTTAATACCACTACATGCCAACCTGCTTTAAACAATATCCAGCCAGCCATTAATGACGCGATAGCCTGAAAGCCAAAAATAATAAAGTCATTAATCGCCTGTACTTTATGACGTTCGCTAGCTTGATAACTTTGGGGTAATAGCGAGGTGCCGGTAAGAAAAAGAAAATTCCAGCCAATGCCCAATAAAATTAATGCCCACCAATAATGCATCACTTGTTCACCCGACAAGGCAATAACCGTGACCACCGCATAAATGATGGTGCCTGCGAGCATTAAGTTTTTTAAGCCAATGCGTTTGACTAATAAGGCGGTAAATAATGATGGAATAAACATCGCGGCAATGTGACTTTGGATCACCCATTTTGTATCGTTTAAACTATGACCATGAAGTTTGTGCATGCTCAGAGGGGTTGCGGTCATTAGATAACTCATCAGAGCAAAGCCAATAGCGGCTGACAATATGGCGATAATGAAAATAGGTTGTTTGATTATTTCAATTAAGGGCCTAGCTTGGCCTTGGTTACCACTGGTTTTTATTTCAGGATTAGTAAAGTTCAACATCAGCAACATAGCAAGGAGAAATAGCCCAGACAAAAATAAGAAAGAACCGGCATAGCCGTGTGGTGAGCTTAACCAGTCTTTTGCGGTTACGGCTATTTCAGGCCCTAAAAAAGCAGAAAAAATGCCACTGAGCATTAAAATCGATAATACCCTTGGTACTTCATTGTTGTTGCCAACACTTTCAATCGCGGCAAAGCGTAATTGTTGGGTAAAAGCGGTACTAATACCCAGTAAAAAACTGGCTAAAATGAGTAATTCAAAATGGGCGTTTAAGGCAGCAAACATGGCGACCAGTGTGCCGGAAAAACCTAGCGAGAAGCCAGTAAACGCCGCAAAACGTCGACCTTTATTTTTAGCTAATAACGCCGCTGGAATAGCGCCGCTGGCCACGCCGAGTATCATCATAGTCACCGGTAGGGTAACTAGTGCGGGATCAGCGCCCATGCTAGTGGCAAGTATACCGCCAATAAAAACAATCACTGGCGATGCGGCCATCACTAGAGGTTGTACTAAAAAAAGTAACCAGACGTTTTTAGGTAGCGTAAACAGCCGTTGTAAGCCAAAAAAGCTTAAGAGCAATAACGCCAGCGTGATGAAAATATTGATTAGCATTAACTGCCCTTATAGATGACCGCCGAATTTGGCTAAATAGTCTGAGACTATCATACTGAAATTTTAATACTTTAGGGAGAATTAGCGACTTTGACGATAATAAATTATTTTTAATTATTTATTATCAATCGTTAAATCGAGTGATAAACTGCGTTTTGAAAATTATTCGTTTGCTTGATAAAGAGTCATAGGATTAATGGCAATAACTCTTTAGCCAAGCACTTTGCAAAAATTAATAATAACAAGTCGAGTCATTAATTAGTCGATTTGCTATAAGCCAAGAAAGAGTTGTAATGAAATTTAGCCCGTTAGTTCAAGAACTTATTGATTCATTAAAATGTTTACCTGGGGTTGGTGCAAAATCAGCGCAGCGCATGGCCTTTCATTTACTTGAGCGAAACCGTCATGGCGGTAACAAGCTTTCACAAACCTTGGCTCGGGCCATGGAAAATATTGGTCATTGCGAACAATGTCGTACATTTACTGAAGAAGCCTTGTGCGATATTTGCCTGAGTCCTAAGCGTAAAATAGCGGCGCAATTGTGTATTGTTGAAACGCCAGGTGATGTTATTGCCATTGAACAAACGGGTGAGTTTCAAGGGCTTTATTTTGTCTTAATGGGACATTTATCCCCCCTTGATGGTATTGGTCCAGATGACTTAGGTTTAGACGTTTTGGAAAAACAATTGGCGACAGGGCAATTTAGTGAAGTTATTTTAGCGACTAACCCGACCGTGGAAGGAGAAGCCACCGCGCATTTTATTGCTGAACTGACTCAAACCTATGATGTTAAAATTTCACGTATTGCTCACGGTGTGCCGGTCGGTGGTGAACTAGAATATGTTGACGGAAATACCTTGTCACATGCACTGTCAGGCCGTAAAAATTATAGTTTTTAGTCTTGATAAATCTAAGCTAGGTTTAGCATTTAGCGAGCACTTGATAAACATCAGTTTTAGGGGATATTACGCTTATTAAAAATGCATAAAGCAATGAACTCGCCCATAGCTTTACATATTTTAAATGAAGCTGAAGAAGTTACCTTTTAGCAGAAGGTATGCTTAAATTTACTCAACAAGCTTAATGGTTGAATAAAAGCTATTTAAGTTCAATTTTAATCATCACCATTATTAGTATGCCAATGTTTTTAATATGGTCTGTGGTGGCGGGCAGGTATAAAGTTTGTCGGTTAGTGGCTATTAAGGCTTACCCGCTTAGTTGGCCTTTAATTCATCAAGTTAAATGAAATTTAACTTCTCTCAGCACAAATGCCAATAAACAAAAATAACAGCCATTGCAGATGTTTATTGAGCCATCACTTTGATCGCCCGCTAAACCTTTGACGGACTGAAGTCCGACCGACAAAACAATTACCTTACGCTATATCACCACCCGTGAAAGTAATTTTGGCCAACATACTCCTTTCTTCCTTCCTTCCTTTATAGCCTTTTAAAAATAAAACTTTATAACTTAACATCCTTGTTGTCGAGCAGAGGGTTTTAATTAATTATCTATAAATTACAAGCAAGTTGGTTATGGGTCATTAAATTGTTTTTCGCATATTTGAGTAATAATATGCCACATAGAACAATAAAAGCGGTTAAATACAGTGCAGCGTTATAATTGTTAAATTTCGCGATTAACGTCACACAATAAAGTGGTGCAACTACTTGTCCAACGCCATAAGCGGCTGTAATCACCCCCATAATAAAAACGGGGTTTTTACCGGCTAATTGGCCACCAAAATTCATAAACAGTGAAACAAGGCCAATAAAGGTGACACCGTATAACACGCCACTGAGTAAATTAAGCCATATATTGGCAGAGAAGGTTGGGATTAAAATACCAATGATCTGCAGCGCCATCGCTACCATCATAATGTCGATACTATTGTACCTGTGTGCCAAACGCATCCAAAGAATGCAAGAAGGAATACCTGCTAAACCAACCGCTAACCAAGCATAGCCGCCATAACCGGCTAACCCCGGTAGTGAGTTTACAATGTCAGGAAGAAAGGTTGCTTGTATCACCATGCCAACACCTTCGGTGAAGTAGGCCAGCGCTAAAACAATTACCAGTGGCGTAAATAACGACTTATCAAATTTGTGGCTAATCACTTTGTCAGCACTTTGCTTGTCAAAACTGAGAATATAGGCTGAATAGCAGGCGAATATTAGCCCCGCAATCGCTAAAGCTAACCAAGCATGTTGCCAATTTTCGCTATAGGTAAAAACACTGCGCATGATTAAGTCAGAAACCAATATTGAAAAACCTAAACCACTAAAGTGTATACCCATTGCTTTGGTTTTATTGGTATTTTGTAGTTTTGACATCACGATGGCAGAGCCAACCACTAATGCCATAGCCGCGCCAAAGCCGGCAAATAGGCGAGACACTAGCCAAATAGTATTGTTTTGGGTCAAAGCCAGTAGCAGTGATGTGATAACACACAAGGCCAAGCCGATGCGGAAAAATTTCACTTTGGCATGAATATCTTTAATAAAAATAGAGAAAATTGAACCCAATAAATAACCGACATAGTTAATTGACGCGAGTACGCCGGCGAAAGCGATACTGAGGTGGTTTTCCAACATGGCTGGCAGTAATGAGGTAAAGGCAAAACGCGCGACGCCAACACCAACCACTAGGGCTAGAATGCCAGCCAATAAGATCGCGGCATTGTTATTTCGATCAAGCAAGATGTTAAATCCCTGTGTTATCGCTTACGGTCAATACTGATGAAAAGACAGTAACTGAGCCAATTTTGGTCGTTAAAGTACAAACAAGCTAATACTTTAATGTAAGAACAGAAGTTACTGAAAGCAAATCATTATTTGTTATATAGAGTATATAAAAATAGTGATAAATAAAATTATAGCCAAGCAATGATAACGTTGAGCAGAACTATCATCTCTGATGTTTTTTTAATTTCTTGCTTGAAAACCTTATCGCTACCCCCACATGTTAACTATCGAGTGAGTATTGGATAATGATGTTTAATATTCACGATAAACAATCATTTTAATGTTAGTTAGAGTAGGAAGTTTCCAGATGTCTGAGACAAGCCAAAAAGAAGTTCACGGTTTTCAAACCGAAGTAAAGCAACTATTACAGTTGATGATCCACTCACTTTATTCAAATAAAGAAATATTCTTACGCGAGTTAGTTTCAAACGCTGCTGATGCCGCTGATAAATTACGTTTTAAAGCATTATCGAATGCTGATTTATATGAAGGTGACGGTGATTTACGTGTACGTGTAAGTTGCGATAAAGAAAACAATACCCTGACTATTTCTGATAACGGTATTGGTATGACGCATGATCAAATCGTTGAGCATCTAGGCACTATTGCCAAATCAGGTACGGCTGAATTTTTCTCACAACTTTCTGGCGACCAAGCGTCTGACTCACAATTAATTGGTCAATTTGGTGTCGGCTTTTACTCAGCATTTATCGTTGCTGACTCGGTCACTGTGCGTTCACGTGCTGCTGGTGTTGATGCTTCGGAAGGTGTTGAGTGGACAAGTGCCGGTGAAGGTGAATTCACTACCGCTAAAATTGAAAAAACTAACCGTGGTACTGACATTATTCTTCACTTAAAAGAAGAAGAAAGTGAGTATGCTGATGATTGGCGTTTAAAAACTATTGTCACTAAGTATTCAGACCATATCTCTGTTTCAGTTGAAATGTTAACACCGGAAGTACCGGGTGTTGACGCGATTGAAGAAGTAAAAGATGACGCAGGTGAGGTAACACAACCAGCCGTTGAAGCACGCGACGCGGTTCCTGCCACATGGGAGCCTGTGAACAAAGCCACCGCACTTTGGACACGAGAAAAGTCTGAGATTACTGACGAAGAATATAAAGAGTTTTATAAGCATGTATCACATGACTTTGGTGACCCACTTTTATGGGAACATAATAAAGTAGAAGGTAAAACTGAATATACTTCATTACTTTACATTCCATCTAAAGCACCGTTTGATATGCATAACCGTGAGAAACAGCATGGTTTAAAATTATTTGTTCAACGTGTGTTTATTATGGACGACGCCGAGCAATTCATGCCAAGTTATTTACGTTTTGTAAAAGGCTTATTGGACTCAAATGATTTGCCTTTAAACGTATCACGTGAAATTTTACAAGATAATAAAATCACGCAAGCCATACGTAAGGGTTGTACTAAACGTGTTTTAAAAATGCTTGAAAAATTGGGCAACAAAGATGCTGAGCAATATCAACTATTCTGGAACGAATTTGGTCAAGTACTAAAAGAAGGTCCAGCTGAAGATTCTTCTAATAAAGATGCTATTGCTAAACTCATGCGTTTTGCCTCTACTCATGAAGATAACAGTCTGCAAAGTGTTGCACTTGCGCAATACGTAGAACGGATGAAAGAAGGCCAAGATAAAATTTATTATGTCGTTGCTGATAGTTTTGAAGCGGCTAAAAACAGCCCTCATTTAGAAGTGTTCCGCAAAAAGGGCATTGAAGTATTATTGATGGCTGACCGTATTGATGAATGGTTAGTGAGCCATTTAACTGAGTTTGATGGTAAGCAATTACAATCAGTTACCCGTGGTGGTTTAGATTTAGGTGATATGGATGATGCTGAAACGAAAGAAGCACAAGAAAAACTTGAGCAAGAATTCGACTCAGTTGTTATTCGTATAAAAGCAGCGCTTGCAGGCAAAGCCAAAGACGTTAAAATATCACAACGCTTAACTGATTCACCTGCTTGTATTGTTGCTGATGAACATGATATGAGCAGCCAAATGATGAAGTTAATGCAATCAGTGGGTCAAGAAGTACCAGATTCATTGCCAATTTTTGAAATTAACGCTGAGCATGATTTGATCAAGCACGTTGCTGAAGAGCAAGACGATGAAAAGTTCACACAATGGACTGAAGTTTTATTTGAACAAGCCATGTTAGCAGAGCGGGGCAGTTTGAAAGACCCAGCAACTTTTGTTGCCCGTTTGAACAAACTAATGTTGAGCCTAACTAAATAAACGGCAGCCAGGTTAAATAATGATCTAGGTCATATTATCATCCGACTATCATTAGACTTTAGTCAAAAAAAGGAGCTTTTTAGCTCCTTTTTTGTTTTTTTGCACCGCTTGCTACTTGTTTGAAGCCCTTTGAATATGTATAGTGTTTGCTCTTTCACAATACTAATTCATTAATTAAATAGGGTTATACTAAATGCGCATTATTTTATTAGGTGCACCGGGTGCCGGTAAAGGGACTCAAGCACAATTCTTAATGGCTAAATTTGGCATTCCACAAATATCTACGGGTGACATGCTTCGTGCTGCGATTAAAGCAGGCACTGAACTCGGCCAAAAAGCCAAAGCAGTGATGGACGCAGGGCAGCTCGTATCTGATGAATTAATTATTGGTTTGGTTAAAGAGCGTATAGCCCAAGACGACTGTAAAGCGGGTTTCTTACTTGATGGTTTCCCACGCACAATTCCACAAGCTGATGCAATGAAAGCGAGCGGTGTTACTGTTGACCATGTTATTGAGTTTGATGTACCAGATGAAGTGATTGTTGAACGCATGGCAGGCCGTCGTGTTCATGCCGGTTCAGGTCGCGTTTATCATCTCGTTTACAATCCGCCAAAAGAAAACGGTAAAGATGATGTAACGGGTGACGATTTATCTGTGCGTCCAGATGACGAAGAAGCAACTGTACGTAAGCGCTTAGGCATTTATCACGAACAAACTAAACCATTAGTTGACTACTACCAAGGCGAAGCTAAAGCTAACGCTTGTGCTTATTTAACGATTGATGGCACACAACCAGTTGAACAAGTGAGCTCATTGTTAGATGAGAAGCTATCATAAGTTAAGCACTGAATGCTAAGTTATGAAATATGAAGCTCGCTTATGCGAGCTTTTTTATGTTTAGTATGAAGGGCTATTTTTTTGTGCTAAAAAAACCTAAGGCTTATGTAGGGTGGACTTTAGTCCATCAGGTTAAATGAAATTTAACTTTTTTTGCTATCAAGACCGACAAAAGTAAAACCTGCTGCAGATGTTTATTGCTGATCTAATTAACAGTTCGCTTAGAGTTGACGGACTAAAGTCCGACCTACAAAAAAATCACAAAACAATTCCTCCGGGCTACATTGTTACCCTTAGGCAAGGTTGGTGAGAAAGAACGGTGATATAGCTGATAAAAGCTACCTAGTACTTAAACCCTTGCTAAAGCGTTAACTCTACCTTTATTACATGCTTTAATGGGTTTTTAGCATACCAATATGGGGGATGTCATCCTCTAAGTACATTTCACTGACACGTTCAAAACCGTGCTGATTATAGTACTTCTCTAAATGTTCTTGAGCTGATATTTTCACTATGTCATTTGGGAAAAACTTCAGGCATTCAACTAAACCAACTCGCATTAGTTCGTGGCCAAGTCCTATACCACGGGCACATGAGGCAATAACGACACGACCCATACTAATGTTATCTGAATAGGTTAAGCCCTTGGGTAAAATACGTAAATATGCGGTCATAACACCGTCTTGATAGCAAAATAGATGTTGGGTTTGTGGGTGGCGGTCGTGATCATCTAAGTCAGGATAAAAACAGCTTTGCTCAACAACAAAAATATCAATCCGTAATTTTAATAAATCGTAGAGTTCATGAGTGGTTAGCTGTGAGAAGGTTTTGTTTTGCCAGATTATTTCAGTAGGTATAAGCGGTTTTTTGAGCAAATGTTTCATATTTTATCATACTTTTTCATGAGATTTAGGTGATGTACAGCCTTGTACTAGCTATTTTTTGTTACACATTTCGTTATATACTTGCGGATAAAGTCACTTGCTTCATGACGATTTTTTATTAGTTATTAGTTATTAGTTATTAGTGGTCAATTGTTATTCTTACGACGCACTTCTTACGAACCACTATGATAAATTGGTCATAGTGGTTCGTCACTTGATAAACTGTTTTATTAGTCATTGAGGTTTTATTATTGGCCGCTAAGTCGTCAATAAAGCCTGAACTAAGACCGTTTACTTCTAGCAAATTTTTAGTCGATTTTCAGTAAATCACTAGGTAGTTAGCTTACTCTCAGGTTTGATTTTATTATTCTGCTTGATTATTAATTGTTCAAAATCATCCTTTGTCAGGGGCTTTGATAATAAGTAACCTTGGCCAAAAAGACAACCGGCTTCAGTTAGAAAATCTTGCTGCTGCTCTGTTTCTATTCCTTCTGCAATAACGTCAATATTGAGCTTGCTGGCCATTACTATGATGGCTTCACATAACGCCGCATCTTTATTATTAGCAGACATATTTTGTACAAAGCTCTTATCAATCTTTAAGTAATCAATAGCATAGTTTTTAAGATAAGAAAATGAGCAATAGCCAGTACCAAAATCATCAATAGAAACAGCAATACCTTGTTGACGAACTTTATCAAGTACGTTGACAACTTCTGTTTGATTTTCCATTAACAGATTCTCCGTAATTTCAAAGGCAATGGCTTGAGGTGAAATACCTTGCGCTTTAAGAGACTCAGTCCATGCAATAATTTGCTTACCTTGATTTCTATATTGGACTGGCGAGGTATTGATACTGATCATCAGATCTTGACAATATGTTAGTCTCCAATGTTTAACCTGCTGTGATACTTCATTAAATATCCACTCACTAATCTCTGTAATGAGTCCTGCTTCCTCTGCAATAGCGATAAAGTCTGTTGGAGAGATTAAGCCTTTTTCAGGGTGCTGCCAGCGAATAAGTGCTTCAGCTTTAGCTATTTTATGATTTTCTAAGTTAACAATAGGTTGATAAACCATGTGAAATTGTTGCTGTGTAATGGCGATACGTAAGTCTTGAATAATTTCCATGCGCTTAAGGAGTTCGGTACGCATATTTTCGGTAAAGTAGTTAATGTTATTGCGCCCACGCGCCTTAGCACTATACATGGCTTGGTCGGCATTTGTTAATAAGGTATCAATACTCATGGCATCATCAGGATAAAGGGCAACACCGATACTGGTGGTACAATGAATACTCTGTTCATCAATTATATAGGGCTGGGAAAGGGTGCTTAACAATTTTTGCCCAACCTTATCAACATCGATTGCTGTGGTTGTACCGACAAGTACGACAATAAACTCATCCCCGCCTAAACGGGCAACAATATCGTTACGTCTAAGACAACTTTTTATGCGTTTAGCACTTTCGATAAGTAGAGCATCGCCAGCACTATGACCTAAAGAGTCATTAACATCTTTAAAGTTATCAAGGTCTAGCATAGCAATAGCGAGTTGTTTTTTCTCACGTTTCGCGTTGTCGACCGCCGTAGCTAGGTGTTCGAGTAATAAGTTACGGTTTGGTAATTGTGTTAAATTATCAAAATTGGCTTGCTGCCATATGATGTTATCGGCTTTATCTCGTTCAATGGCAATACAAACAAGATTAGACACTTGTTCAATTAAGGTAAAATCGATATCTTTTGGTGTTGATATTTTACGATGATAAATAGCAAAAGTCCCTAACAGATCGCCTTTATCATTAATAATGGGCTCTGACCAACAAGCGCCTAATTGAGCTTTTTTAGCTAACTGGGCCCAATTAACCCAAAAAGGATGTGTTGCAATATCGCTGACAACAACTCTTTTTTTTGTGAACGCTGCTGTGCCGCACGACCCCATGCCATAGCCAATAGTTACACCTTCTATGGCTTCGTTATAAAAATCAGGCAAACTAGGAGCAGCGCCTAACACTAAGTGTTTTCCTGATTTGTCGAGCAATAGAATACTACAGATCGCTTCAGGATATGCGTTTTCAACGTTATGTATGACGGAGTGCAATATAGTAGATAATTTACTTGAGCTGGCAATTAATTCGAGAGTGCCATTACGTAATTGGGTTAATTTATCTTTTGCTGATAATTGACGGTTTTTACTTTCCATAAACATCGAAAAGGCTAATGAAAAGATATTTGTTACAATTAAGGAGCCAATAACACGAGGTAAAGTAAAACTATCAAATTGTTGATAGGTCATAAATAATGCAATGATTATCACCAAGCTATTCAACAGGCTTGCGGCGACTGTAGGAAGTAAGTAAAAGCTGGCTATTATTATTGGAAACAGCCAAAAAATTAAACTCTCACCCTTAATGTAAATAGCTATTAAGACGGTTAGTTGAATAAAAAAAACAAGTAAGCCACTGAAAAATTTCGTTTTACTCGTATACCAAACGCCAGAAAAAATGCTCGCTATGCCCAGTATCGCAATAAGGTCAATAATAATTCCTACATTGTCGTGTGTTCGAATGCTTGAAATCAGGGCTGAAAGTAATGCTAATATTGCCGTAGCCGTTACGGTTAATAGAATTTTATCATCTAGTGAGCGACTTTTCATTTTAAAAATGATACTCCATTAATTTTTTATAGTTTAATATTATCGCTTGAAATGCTATTGAGCAATCATTTTACTTATTACCTAATATAACGAAAAATTTACGAGTATGTAATGAAAAAATATAGGTAAAACATAAGTAAAACATAAGTAAAACAAAAAATAAAACTTAAGTAAAACAAAAGCATAAAAGTAACATTTCCATTACTTTATATTCACATTGGTTGACCGGTACTTTTAAACGCTGGCTATATTTTTGAGGGTGCTTTTAGACAAGATAATCACAAATTTCTTGTTTATATTAATAACCAGTGGTGCTAAATATTAAATAAATAATGCCGTAGAAGCTTGTTATAACCAGTAGACATAAATAGAAAATTAATGAGATGGGTAAAATTTAGTGCTAACTTTTGAAGCACTAGTTTTATTTTTTACGTTATTTTTGACATTATTTAGTACTGACATTATTGAGTATTAAGGCTACTTTTTAAAAACATGCTTAGCTCACTCATTATTTAGTTCGCTAAGCTGTGATCAGTTTTACTTTTTATTATGTCTTGATTGCAATACTGCCATGACTTCACTTAGGTCAATATTTTGATCTTGCAGTAGCACTAAGGTGTGATAAAACAAGTCGGCACATTCACCTAATAAATCTTCTTTGGTTTCAGCAACGGCAGCTAACGCCACTTCGACACCTTCCTCGCCCACTTTTTGCGCTATTTTAGTGGTGCCGCGGGAAAGTAAATGTGCTGTGTAACTATCTTCTGGCGCGTCATTTTTACGACTGGCAATCACTTGCTCAAGTTGACTAAGAAAATTTTGTTGACTAATGGTTTGTTCAGGGAAACAAGACTCTGTACCTAGATGGCAAGTAGGACCTTGCGGCCGACAAGCGATGAGCAGGCTGTCTTGATCGCAATCAGTGACTACTTGGCTAACTTTTAAATAGTGACCACTGGTTTCGCCTTTGCACCAAAGTGCTTGTTTAGCGCGGCTGTAAAAGGTGGCTAAACCAGAGTCTAAAGTTTGTTCTAAAGCCTCAAGGTTCATGTAGCCTTGCATTAAAACGGCACCGGTATCTTGATGCTGAATAATGGCTGGGATCATGCCCGCCATTTTATCCCATGCCAATTGGCTAACATTGTCTTGTGTAATTAGCATAATCTGATCTCAACTTTTTCATTTTTAAGGGTTTGCTTTAATTCATCCATCGCTATAATAGCTTTGTGGAAAACACTAGCAGCGAGCGCGCCGTCAACATCTGCTTGCTGAAAAACATCAACAAAATGTGATATTTCACCAGCACCACCTGAAGCGATTAACGGCACATTGCACAGTTTACGCACTTGGCTAAGTTGCTTAATATCATAGCCTTGGCGAACACCGTCTTGATTCATGCAATTGAGTACAATTTCACCGGCGCCTAATCTTTGTACTTCTTGGATCCAATCTAGGGTGCGCCATTTAGTTTTTTGTGTCCGGGTTTCATCGCCGGTAAATTGGTAAACTTGGTATTCACCCGCACCATTATTAGCGTCTTGATTGAAAAAGCTATCAACGCCAACCACAATACACTGCTGACCAAAAATATCGGCTAAACGCGATATTAAGCTTGGGTCTCTTAACGCCGGTGAATTAATGGATATTTTATCCGCACCCATCATTAAAATCTGCTTTGCATCTGCTTCGGTTTTTATACCACCGGCAACACAAAAGGGAATGTCGATAACTTGAGCAATGCGACTAACCCAGCTTTTGTCTACTACACGGTCATCTGAGCTGGCGGTAATATCATAGAAAACCAGTTCGTCGGCACCCGCTTGTGCATACTTTTGCGCCAGCGGTACTATGTCGCCAATAATTTCATGGTTACGAAACTGCACACCTTTTACTACTTTACCATCGCGAACATCAAGACAAGGAATTATGCGTTTGGCCAGCATGCGATTGCCTCCTCTAACGTAAACTTACCTTCAAGCAGTGAGCGACCCAGTATGACGCCATCAACACCCGTGGGTATTAGGGCTTTTATGTCATCTAATGAGCCAATGCCGCCAGACGCTTGCCATTTTATGCTGGGATATTGCTGACAAAGTTCTTGATACAAGGCAACATTACTACCGGTTAATGTACCGTCTTTACTAATGTCCGTACACAAAACATGAATTAAACCGGCAGCAATGTAATCATCTAATAAGGCTTCTAAATTAACGCCACTGTCTTTTATCCAACCGTGTGTAGGTAGGGTTTTATTACCCATAGCATCTATTTTTACATCGAGTGCTAGCACAATACGTTCACCACCAAATTCGGTTAACCATGCTTGCACTAATGTTGGCTCTTTGATGGCGAGTGAGCCAATAACAATACGGTCAGCGCCTAAGTTAAGTAGCTGTTGCACGTCTTCTTTACAACGCACACCGCCACCCACTTGAATGATCATGCTGTCGTGTTTTACTAAGCTTGCTAGTAAAGTTAATTGGCGTTTATTGCTGTCTTTTGCACCGTCTAAGTCAACAAAGTGCATGACAGTTGCACCCGCTTTAGCATAAGCATTTTGTCGTTCTTTTGCAGTGTATTGATAGTTGGTTTTTTGTTGGTAATCACCTTGAAATAATCGCACGACTTCGCCGTCAATTAAATCGATTGCTGGGATCATCATGGCTTACATCTCCAAGAAATTCTTAATTATTTTACTACCAAGCGCACTAGAGCGTTCAGGATGAAATTGGCAACCGATAAAGTTATCCTTGGCAATGGCAGCAGAAAATTCACTACCATAGTGGCAGCGGGCAACAGTATATTCAGAAATGGGCGCCGCAAAGCTATGCACAAAGTAGAAATAGTCATCAACCTTGATGCCGGTAAATATGGCATGGTCGCTAACCTGAGTTAGGGTATTCCAGCCCATATGTGGCAAACGTAAGGTATTAGCCTCAAGCGGGCGAATATCGGTAGGGATCAAGCCTAAACATTCAACCACTTCATCTTTACCTACACCTTCAGCAGAAGTACGAGCCATTAATTGCATGCCCAAACAAAAACCTAATACCGGCTGGGTAAGCCGTTGTAGCGTAGCCACTAAACCTTTTGCCCTGATATTTTCCATGGCGTGGCGAGCACTGCCCACACCAGGTAAAATAACTTTGTCAGCATTTTTAATGACCTTGATGTCATCAGAAATAGTAATAGCAAAACCTAAACGTTCGACGGCAAACTTTACCGATGCCAGGTTTGCACAACCTGTGTCAACAATAACAAAGTTAGCTTGCGAGTTTTCACTCATGCTATAAACATCCCTTTGTGCTGGGTAGATCATCACCGTCAACCGCTATGGCTTGACGCAAAGCACGACCAAATACTTTAAATAAGCTTTCGACTTGGTGATGACAATTGCCTTCAGTGGTTGAAAGGTGCAGGGTGATTGCCATCGAGTCAGCTAATGAACGAAAGAAATGTGGCACCATTTGGGTCGACATTTGTCCGACCATATTATCTGTAAATTTGGCGTCAAATTCTAACCAAGGACGACCAGAAAGATCAATCGAGCACTCAGCACGACATTCGTCCATAGGTAAAACAAAACCAAAGCGACCAATACCGCGTTTGTCACCCAAGGCTTGCTTAAGCGCTTGGCCTAAGGCTAAAGCTGTGTCTTCAACACTGTGGTGTTCGTCAATGTGGTAGTCACCATCAACACTAACTTGCATGCTAAAACCACCATGTGCAGCAATTTGTTCAAGCATGTGATCAAAAAATCCTAAACCGGTTTTGATCTTAATATCACCGATTTTATCAAGGTTGATGGCCACATTGATATTGGTTTCTTTTGTTGTTCTAACCACTTTCGCTACTCTTGAGCTAGTCAGTAGTTGCTCAGCAATGTCGTTCCAATTAAGCGATTGACGGTTATATTTAAGCGCTTTAATACCCATGTTGGCCGCAAGCGCGATATCAGTGTCTCGGTCGCCAATAACATAAGAGTTGGCAAAGTTAACTTTACCTTGCTGTAAATAGTCACTGACTAAGCCTAATTTAGGTTTGCGGCAGCTACAATTGTCTGCTTCAAAATGTGGGCAAAGTAGTACCTCGTCAAAGTTAATCCCTTGCGAGGCAAACATGGCCATCATTTTGTCATGTGGCAAGTCAAAGTCACTTTGTGGGTAGCTTGTGGTACCTAAGCCGTCTTGGTTTGACACCATGACTAAGCGAAAGCCTTTTTTCTGCAAGGCAATTAACACCGGGATCACGTTAGGTTCAAAAACTAACTTGGCTAAACTATCGACTTGCTTATCGCTAATCGGCTCTTCAATTAAAGTACCGTCTCGGTCGATAAATAAAATATTTTGTTGGCTCATATTAATTCTCTTTTGCCAGCGTTTGGGCTGTTGTTGTGATAAAACTATTGATGATAGTTTGCTGTAATAGGTCAAGTTCGCGTTCACTACCAATACTGATGCGTAAACAGTTGGCTAAATTTTGCTGTTTTGATTGATCACGGATTAAAATACCTTGTTCTACCAAGCCATTAAAAATAAAGTTTTTTACTGCTTCATTTTGACAACGAAACAAAACAAAATTTGCATCACTTTTAAATACTTGGCTGCACCAACTTTGCTGGGTTAGCCAGGTGGTTAATTGTTTACGTAAAATTTCAGTTTCTTGTACGCGAATACTCACTTGTTCTAGGCCAGATGGCGCTAAAGCGGCACTAGCAATATCGGCAACGGGCGCAGATATTGGGTAAGGCGCTATAACTTTACTGATCATCGAAATAATGTCTTGATTAGCTAGGGTAAATCCGCAACGTAAACCGGCTAAAGCAAAGGCTTTTGACAGCGTTCTTAAAATCACTAAATGTGGATATGTTTTAAGCCAGCTAGACACAGATTGTTCAGGGCTAAACTCGATATAGGCTTCATCAACCACAACAATGGCTGAGTCGACAAAGAGTTCAAGCACGGTTTTAATATCTTGTTGTGCCAGTAAATTACCCGTTGGGTTACCTGGCGAGCACAAAAATACCACTTTGGCTTGACCCACTTGTGCTTTTAACCCGGCTAAATCTAACGACAACTCTGTGGTTAATGGCACTTTAATAATACCGGCACCATGATTTTCAGCGCTAATAGCATACATGCCATAAGTGGGTGGACAAATAACAATGCTGTCTTGATAGGCTTGGCAAAAGGTTCTGATGATCAGCTCTATGCCTTCATCTGCGCCGCGAGTGGCTAACATGTTTTCTGCGGCTATAGCACTATAAGCACTATAAGCATTGATCAAGTTTTCTGGTTGAAAGTCAGGGTAGCGATTGATGCTGTCGCTGCTGACTTGGTATATACCGGGACCTGAAGCTTCGTTAGCGTTGAGCCAAATTTTGCCTTGTATTGCACCACTGCTAGCATAAAGTCTGCGCGCAGACTGGTAAGGCACCATATCTATGAGTTCTTTGCGGGCAAGTTTGTTTGCAATGCTCATTTATGCCTCCGTACTCTGGTTGGAGCTGCTGTTGCTCTGTCGATCAAAATCAGCTTTTGTGTTTTTTCCTGTCGGCACTAACGGCGCTTCTAAGCGAATAGTAACGGCACGTTTATGACCGTCTAGCCCTTCAGCATCGGTGAGTTCGCAAATACATTCCGCCAAACTACTTAAGCCTTGACGCGTAATTTCTTGCACAGTAAAGCGTCTTGAAAAGTCAGCCAATGACAAACTACTGATCACTTTTGAATAACCATAAGTGGGTAGTACATGATTGGTACCGCTAGCATAATCACCCGCCGATTCTGGCGTATACGCGCCAACAAAAATTGAACCGGCATTACGTAGCTCAGTTAATAACTGCTGAGCATTGTCGGTTTGAATAATTAAGTGTTCTGGCCCATATTCATTTGATATTTCAACGGCTTGTGCTAAATCTTTAGTCAGTATTAAGCGACTTTGCTGTAAGGCTTGGCGCGCTATTTCTGCTCGTGATAACAGGGTGAGTTGCTCTGCTAAGGCTAACTGAACGGCATTGATGAGTGCCATACTATCTGATAACAAAATAACTTGGCTATCGGGACCGTGTTCGGCTTGCGATAATAAATCAGCGGCGACAAATCCTGCATTAGCATTGGCGTCTGCTATGACGAGCACTTCTGATGGTCCTGCTGGCATATCAATAGCAAAACCATTCACTTGCTGTGATAATTGCTTTTTGGCTTCGGTAACATATTTATTGCCCGGACCAAAAATTTTGTTCACCGCTTTAATTGTTTGCGTACCAAAAGCTAATGCAGCACAAGCTTGTGCGCCACCGACACTATATATTTCTTCAATATCGCATAATGAAGCCGCCACTAGAATTTCGTCCGCTAATTGGCCCTCTTTATTGGGCGGGCACACTAGGACTTTGCGTGGGCATTGTGCTAGTTGTGCGGGTACACCTAACATTAATACCGTTGAGGGTAATGGTGCGCTACCGGCTGGAATATACAAACCCACACTAGCAATAGCTTCAGTTTTTAAGGTACATACCACACCAGGCGTAGTTTCAACACGAATGTCAGCACTAATTTGTGCTTGGTGAAAACGTTTAATTTGCCCATAAGCTGTTTCAATGGCTTTTAATCGTTTAGGCGTTAATCTGGTTTTTGCTGCAGCAATTTGCTCTGCTGTCACTGTTAAAGTGTCAAGCAAGACACCATCAAACTTTTCGGTAAAATCGAATAAGGCTTTATCACCGTTTTTTCTTACATTGGTGAGAATATTTTCTACTTGTTGTGATAACAAACCGCTTTCTGCAATGGCCGGGCGGGCAAGCGCATAATTACGTTCAGTACTGGACAAGTTTTCCCAAGTGATTAGGTCTTTTAGTCTATTGGGATTTTGGTTGTTTATATTCATACGTTAGCCCATCATTTTTTCAATTGGCATTACTAAAATAGAGTTACAACCTAAAGCGTTAAGTTGCTCCATGGTTTCCCAAAAAAATGTTTCTGTCGCGACAACGTGCACAGCAACAATGTCTTCACGTCCGGCTAAAGGTAATATAGTGGGTGTTTCTTTACCTGGCATAAGCGCACTGACTTGGGCGATTTTGTCTTTGGGTGCATGCAGCATGATGTATTTGCTTTCTTTGGCTTTCATCACGCCTTGAATACGAGGTAATAAAGTGTCAAGAATCGCTTGTTTCTCTGGTATTAAAGCTTTATTGGTTTGAATTAATGACGCGTGTGAGCGAAAAATTTCTGCCACTTCAACTAAACCATTCGCTTCTAATGTTGCGCCTGTAGATACTATGTCACAAATGCCATCAGACAAGCCAACACGAGGCGCGACTTCAACAGAGCCTTTTAGTAAGCAAAATTCGACGTTGATACCGTTGTTTTTGGCAAAACGATTTAGTAACTGTGGATAGGTGGTGGCAAATCTAAGGCCATCTAGACTTTTTATACCTTTATAATCAAAGCCTTCTGGCATGGCTATTGACAAACGGCAGCCGCCAAAGTTTAAACCTAAGGTGCGAATATATTTTGATTTTTGGCCCATTAACTCACGCTCTAATGCGGCTTCTTCCAAGGTGTTGTCGCCAACGATACCTAAATCACAAACGCCGTCCATGACCAAGCCTGGAATATCGCTACTACGTACGCGCATGATATCAATGGGCATATTAGAAACATGAGCAAGTAATAGGCGATCAGAGACATTAAGTTTAAGGCCACAACGCTTTAATAACGCTTGTGTGTCGTCGCTTAAGCGACCTGATTTTTGCATTGCAATGCGTAAACGTGGTTCTGTTGTCATGATTTTTCCTATTAATTTTTAAATTTTTTGTGCTATTTAGTCGCTTTTTATGTGTTTTATCATTGTTCAAAAAAGCATGTATATACAATTTCAAAGCCATAAAAATGCGAAAACCCCCGAGAGATGAACTCTTTCGGGGGTTTAGAAATTAATTTTTATTTATCTTACACCGCTGAAAGGTTCATAGCCCTCAGCGAATAAACCTGAGCAGCTAATCTGTATGATGATGGTGATGAATGGCAATCAAGTTTAAAGTCATGTTGTATTTACTCTATTATTGCTTCAGTTAGCATAGTTGTAAGATAATAATTTATTTGGCTATTTTCTAAATTAAAGCGCTACTTTTAAGTTACTTTAAATGATTCTATAAAAGCTATTGAAAAAAGACAAAAACTTTTTAAAGTACTTACTTTAATTTAGATTTAACGATACGTGGATTCTTAAGTTAGAGCAAGTGTTTAATGTTAACTCAATATGATTTTTTGAACTAAGCTAGTATTGTTTTGTTCTAAAATGTGTAGCGTAAAAAAGGTAAAGGTTAAGTGAGTATTGCCGATAGATAACCATGACTATATAACGATGACAAAGCAGAGATGTTTTATTTTAATCAGGGGGCATAACAATGGACATTTTCACTACCGTATTAACCCGTGTTGTCCCTGTGCCTATAAAACCTGCTAGTTTAAAAGTTAAGGCCTTGATGAAAGCGGCTGCAACTCATGTTGTTTCTGACGATATAGACGGTTTAGAGGAACCGGCATTATATTTTAAAAAATCGTCTGATCAAGAAGAAAGCACTGACAAAACAGCGCCAGAGGTGGTTGAAGCAACGCCAGTGCCAGCCGATAATACCGGTCAAAATATTGATGTTTTTGAGGATAGTGAGTGCACACATTCAGAAAAAGATGATAAACCCCACCTAGATATTTTTGTATAAAATTTAGCTATTGGCATAAAAGCCGAGTTAGGCTGACTGAGTTAAGCTAGCTAAATTAAGCGGCTAGTATCAATGCATGATTTAAGGTATAGGCTGTGCTTATTGCCACCTGACTGTTTATTTCATTCTCCACACTACTCTCCACTCCACTATTCATTCTACGCTCCATGCTATTTTTCACCTTAGCCTGTATTTTATTGGGTATTTTAATGTTTTTAAATCTGCATTATATTAGCGCTATTATTAGTCAAGCTTAGCGTTATTTTTCCTGTTATTTTTGTCTGTGATGATTATAATGAGCGCAAATTTATCAATGTCGTACCTTTATGAGTGCTGTTGAACATGCGTTTTCACATCAAGGTGCCTTAGCGAAAGCTATTAATGGCTTTTCGCCACGCCAAGCTCAGTTAGATATGGCACTAGAAGTTGCTAAAGCTATCGAGCAAAAAAGTTCGCTCATTGTTGAAGCGGGCACAGGTACGGGCAAAACATTTGCCTACCTAATTCCGGCGTTATTGGCTAACAAAGCCAATGCTGAAAATAATGAGGGACAGAAAAAAATTATTGTTTCAACCGGAACAAAAAACCTCCAAGAACAATTATTTCATAAAGACTTACCCTTAATTCGCCAAGCACTGGCCAGTAATGCACAAGTGGCGTTATTAAAAGGCCGCGCCAACTACCTTTGTATATATCGTTTGGAGCAATATCAACAATCGCGTGGCCAACTTGACGCGCAAACATTGGCTGATTTTGTCAAAGTGCGATCTTGGGCCAATGGCACACAAAGTGGTGATATTGGTGAGTTAGTTAATGTGACTGAAGGCTCGCCGGTATTTCCGTTTGTGACCAGTACTGTTGATAACTGTCTCGCCAAAGAATGCCCTAATATTGAAAGTTGCTACTTAATTAAAGCGCGTACAAAAGCTATTGATGCCGATCTTGTGGTGGTAAATCATCATTTGTTTTTTGCTGATATGGCGCTAAAAGACAGCGGTTTTGGTGAGTTAATCCCTAAAGCTGATGTGATGATTTTTGATGAAGCCCATCAAATTGCTGATATAGCCAGTGAATATTTTGGTGAGGCGTTTTCCACACGACAGTTACTGGATCTTTGTAGCGATGTTTTACAGGTTTACAGAACAGAATTAACCGACGTAAAACAGTTGGCAAAGGCAGCAGAAAAGCTGTTGAAAACCAGTCAAGAATTTCGTCTACTTTTTAGTTACGATCCCGAGCGCGGCAACTGGCGAGAAAAACACCAACAGCAAAAGTTTGCTCATGCCTTTAGCTTATTAAAAACAGATTTAGACTTTCTTTATCAAGTGATCAAACTTTGTGTTTCGCGTAACGAGGCGATTGATCATTGCTTTGACCGAGCGTTAAATCTATTAACGCAATATGAAGTGATGGCTGATGTAAATGCTATGGGCATGAGCTTTTGGTATGAAACCACGCCACGGCATGTTGTGCTACATAAAACACCCTTATCGGTGGCAGATAAGTTTGGTACTTACGTAAAAGAATCAGGTGCGGGTTGGATATTTACTTCAGCAACGCTTGCTGTTGATGGCGAGTTTAAACATTTTTCTAGTCATTTAGGTATAGAGCATTCGGCCAGTTTGTTACTGGATAGCCCGTTTGATTATGCGAAACAATGCCAATTAATTATTCCGCGTTATTTGCCATCCGCTAATGATATCAATCGTGCTAAAGCCTTAAGTGAGCTTGCTATTCCCTTAATTGCAGCCAGTGCTGGCGCCTGTTTTATGCTGTTTACCAGTTACCGTGTTATGCACCAAGTTGCTGAGTTATTAGCTGAGCGTATTGATAACCCATTACTGGTGCAAGGACAAATGGGTAAGCGTAAGTTATTAGAGCAATTTGTTGAGCAAGACAGTGCTGTGTTGCTTGCCACAGCAAGTTTTTGGGAAGGCGTTGATGTTAGAGGTGATAAACTTACCTGTGTGATAATTGACAAATTGCCGTTTGCTTCACCGAACGACCCTTTATTGCAGGCCCGTAGTGAAGATGTAAAACGACAAGGCAAAGACCCATTCGCACAAATTCAATTACCCCAAGCGGTTATTGCCTTAAAGCAAGGGGTAGGGCGCTTGATTCGTGATGTTAATGACAAGGGTATACTGGTTATCTGTGATGACCGACTGGTTAATCGTCCATACGGAGAAGTTTTTCTCAAGAGTTTACCTGACATGAAGCGCAGTAGAGATATTAACCAAGCCGCAGAGTTTTTAGCACAACTGGTTGGTCGCGAATAACTTTTATCGTCAATAAAGTTTGCCACGATCCAACTTGCTGTTGATTGCAGTTGAAAGAATGCTTGTTTAGACGAGAAGATTTTATCTGGCTTAAAGTTTACCTGAGTTAAAGTTCTCTAGGCTTAAGGTAAAATAATGTTAAACTCGCCGGATGAGTAATGACAGTAATTTTAAAGGGTTTTTGACGTGAATTTTTTGGCCATCGATGCCTCTACTGAAGCTTGTTCAGTAGCAATTAAATATTTTGATAAACAGTTTAGTGAGTATGAACTGTGTCCTCAGTCTCATAGTTTGCGTTTATTACCTATGATTGACAGTGTATTAAAGCAGGCGAACGTTAAGTTAACTGAGCTTGATGGTATTATTTTTGGTCAAGGACCGGGAAGTTTTACCGGTGTGCGTATTGGCATAGGCGTAACACAAGGTTTAGCTTTTTCTGCAGAGCTGCCGGCGCGCGGTGTATCTACCTTACAAGCGATGGCTCAGCAAGCTTACCTTGATAAAGGTGTTAGCAAAGTTATTGCCGCGATTGATGCGCGTATGTCAGAGGTGTATACCTGCTACTTTGAAGTTGATGATCTGGGTATTATGCAGCCAAAAACTGAAGAAACGGTATTAAAACCTGAATTGGTTGCCCAATATTATAAAGACTTAGTATTACCCGCTTATGGCGTAGGAACAGGATGGGACGCTTATCCTGCCTTGGCAGCATTAAAGTCCAATGTGGATTCACCTGAAATTTTGTTTCCAACCGCTTTAGCTATGTTAGCCATTGGGCAAATAGACTTTGCAGAGCAAAGTGTTGATGCTGAAAACGCCCAGCCTAAATACGTTCGAGATACCGTGTCATGGAAGAAGCTGCCTGGGCGATAAAGTAGACATTATATTGCTTTTTGTTCTGAATGAGTTTTTTTGATAAACACTTTTTCACACGGGCTTATGCTATTGCACTCGTTATGTTTTACTGCATTTTAATCTAGCTTGGTTATTGCCCAGCTAATTTTTTGATGAAAAATAGTTTTCACCTTGATGATAAATTTGTTAGATTACTTTTATGCAAGTCAATAATTCTGTCAACTTAACATCCCAACCGGCTATCGGGTTAGGGAAGAATTCGTCTGTACCCGCTCAAGAGCAGCGTACTAAGGCACTTGCGCGCGAAGCGCTTAGTAGTGAAGAAAGTCAAAGCCAAAAGTCACCATCGGATATTAATACACGCCAACGCCTCGATATCGATGAACAGGCCATGGCACTAATCGAACGTCAGCCGTTGCCCCCGTATGACAGTCGTAACAGCTCACAACAAAGCTCACAACAAAATTATCAGCAAACGAGTACCCACAGTGGTTATGATACACCATCGAGCCAAAATAAATTGGCTGTAGCTGCTTATCAGTCGGTTGATGCTATTGCTCAACGCGATAGTATTCAACAAATTTTTGGTGTTGACTTGTTTGCCTGATTTATTGGATAAAAATTATCATTCCTCTACCGAAAAAACACCATGAACTTTAGCCCTAAATACAAATTTTGGCTGATGTTATTCTCGGCTATCATTATTTTACAACTGCCTTTTATTTCCATTCCATTTAAATGGTTAGAAAGCTATTTTCATGAAATTAGCCATGGCTTAACGGCGCTGTTAACCGGCGGAAGTATTGTAAAAATCCAACTATTTCCTAACGGCGCTGGGTTATGTACCACAAGAGGTGGCTCGGCATTTTTTATCAGCTTAATGGGTTATGGCGGCGCAATATTATGGGGCAGTCTGATATTTTATTTGGCGTCGAGTCATAGAAAAACAGCACAGATTTTTTCTATACTGCTGATTGGCTTATTAGCGAGCAGTATTTTATTGTGGGTACGAGACTTATTAACCTTATTTATTGTTATCGTTTTACTTATGTTAGTGATAGCGCAACTAAAATATTCATCACAAAAACACCTACAAACGTTATTACAATTAACCGGTTTATTAGTCTTAATTAACAGTTTAATGAGCCCACTTTATTTACTTGACGGTCAAGCAAAAGGCGACGGTGCTGCTTTAGCTAATATGACCTTTATTCCTGAAATAATATGGGTTGTTATTTGGTTTTCGGCGGCATTATTTGCCACCTATCGACTCAGTAAATTATCCTTGCGTAGCACACGTTAGCGATTAGAAAATCCTCATTGCTCTGTAGTGCTAGGCTACTATTTCCAACTTATAAAGGATTTTTATGGCAACTTCTGATGTATTTAAACCAGTGGAATTTGATGTCAACGGCCGAAAAATTAGTGGTATAAGTTATGGTGATGAGCAAGGACCCTTGCTTTTATGCTTGCATGGCTGGCTTGATAATGCAGCAAGCTTTCAACCGTTAATGCCGTATTTGTCAAATTATCATGTTATTGCTATTGATTGGCCCGGACATGGCTTATCTGATCATCGAGGCGCTGATGCCCATTATCACTTTTTAGATTGGGTCTATGACTTGATCAGTTTATTTCGCTCACAGCAATGGCAAGCTATTGATATTATTGGTCACTCTATGGGAGGTATGGTGGCGTCTACGTTTGCGGCAGCCTTTCCTGAACATGTGAAATCATTAACCTTGATTGACTGCATCGGTGTTTTAACTTCAGATGAAGCGACCACAACCAAGCAATTACGCAAAGGCTTGTTAAGTCGTTTAACGCGAGATAATAAAGCTAAAAAATATCATACTCATCTTAACTCTGCTGTTGCGGCTCGAGTGTTAGTGTCAGATTTAAGCACAGATAATGCCACGCTCATTGTCAAACGCGGTATTGAGCAAACTGAGGCTGGTTTTATTTGGCGTGCCGACATTCGTTTACGTTCAACTTCTCCTTATCGATTTACCTTAGCGCAAGCCGAGCGACTTGTTGCTGATATAAGTACACCTGTGCAATTACTTTACGGCAGCAAAGGTATGGAAATGGTAACTAAAGGTTTAAAGTGCTTTGGCCCTTTGTTTAAAAACTTACAGGTGCATGAGTTGATTGGTGGCCACCATGTACATATGGAACAAGCTGAGCAGGCTGCTAAGCTGATAAATACCTTTATTCATCAGCGAGCTAAGCAGTAAGATTAATTCAAGCAGCATATATCAGCTCCTTGAAGTGGAGCGGGTACAAGTTGTTTAGGGTGAATTTTAACCAGTTTGATGATATTAAATTTATTAATTATCCAGTTAATTTAAACAAGTGTTTAAATTAACTGGATCGACCAGTGAAAATTTGATAAAACGTGTCATTAAATTAAAAATAAAAATTTAAAGAGGAAAGGTACCGTGGAAAAAATTTGGCTTGAGAAGAGTTACCCTCCTGGCGTTCCATTTGAAATTGATCCTGATAAATACGCTTCAATTGTCGATATGTTCCATAAATATACTGAGGTTTATGCCGATAGAGCTGCCTTTATTAATATGGGGGCGCAGATTAGTTATCGTGAACTTGCGCAACAAGCTACAACCTTTGCGGCCTACTTACAGCAAGACTTAGGTTTAGTTAAAGGTGATAAATTTGCCATTATGGTACCCAATTGTTTGCAATATCCTATTGCACTATTTGGCGCCCTGTTAGCAGGTTTAACCGTGGTGAATGTTAATCCGCTCTACACAGCACGTGAATTAGAACATCAATTAAAAGACTCCAACACTAAAGCGATTTTGATTATTCAAAACTTTGCCAGTATTTTGGAAAAAGTTATTGATAAAACACCCGTTGAAAAAGTTATTTTAACCTCGCTTGGTGATCGTTTAGGTACAGTCAAAGGTGCCATTGTTAACGGCGTTATTAAGTACGTTAAAAAAATGGTGCCCGCTTTTAATCTTAAGAATATAGAGCATTTTAATAAAGCTTTAGCTAAGGGTGAAAAATTAAATTTTAGCCCAGTGACAATTTGTGGTGATGATTTGGCCTTTTTGCAATATACCGGTGGTACTACGGGTGTTTCAAAAGGCGCGATGTTAACGCATCGCAACATGGTTGCTAATCTAGAGCAAGCTAAAGCGGCGATTAAACCGCAATTAGAAGAGGGTAAAGAGCTGGTTGTTACTGCCTTGCCGCTTTATCATATTTTTGCTTTAACGGCTAATTGCCTGACATTTATTACCCTGGGTGGTACCAATTTATTGATCACCAATCCGCGTGATATGCCGGGGTTTGTTAAAGAGTTAGCAAAATATGACTTTACAGCCATTACCGGTGTAAACACCTTATTTAATGGTTTATTGAATACCCCGGGCTTTAGTGAACTCAATTTTTCTAATTTAAAATTATCACTAGGCGGCGGCATGGCGGTACAACGTCCGGTGGCCGAAAATTGGGAACGTGTTACGAAAACACGCTTACTTGAAGGCTATGGCTTGACAGAATGTGCACCTTTAGTAACGCTTTGCCCCTATAACCAAACACATTATAGTGGCAGTATTGGTTTACCTGCACCTTCTACCGATATTCGTATTGTCTTGGAAGATGGCAGCGACGCTAAAATAGGTGAAGCTGGAGAAATGTGGGTTAAAGGCCCACAAGTAATGAAAGGTTATTATAATCGCCAAGAAGCAACCGATGAGATTTTAACAGCAGGTTGGTTAGCCACGGGTGATGTCGCTTGTATGGATGAGAATGGCTTTTTTAAAATCGTTGATCGTAAAAAAGATATGATTATTGTTTCTGGCTTTAACGTCTATCCCAATGAAATTGAAGAGATAGCCATGAGTCATGAAGGCGTACTAGAAGCGGCGGCCATTGGCATTCCGAATGAAGCTTCTGGTGAAGCAGTCAAATTATTTATTGTACGTAAAGATCCTAATTTAACTAAGAAATCGTTAATTAATCACTGTCGTGAAAACTTAACTAATTACAAAGTACCAAAATTTGTTGAGTTTCGTGATGAGTTGCCAAAAACCAACGTAGGTAAAATATTACGACGTGAATTACGCTAATTTAGAGATCGTTATCGCTTGTCGTTAATCGACCATTAATTGACGTCAAAGTGACTTAATAAAAAGGCCAACTAATGTTGGCCTTTTTATGGTCAAATGAATTGTATGCTAGGTTCACATGAATGTGAAAGAGTGGCGATGTTCAAGTCGCTCTTAGCCATCTCGGTAATTGCTCCAGCTTTACTTTCATGAATGAGCTTTTTGTCAGAACATAATACAACAACATAATGCGATAACAGTAAGATAGCTATTATTTCAATCTAAAAGCACTAGGTTCTTAACTTGTTATTCTGCAGGGAAAAGGCATTATTGTGCGTTTATTCTTTCGCCATTAACCGCTTTGCTATCGTTAGCCATTAAATATACGTAAAGTGGCATGATATCTTTCGGTAAAGCAATTTCAGCTTTGTTTTCTGCGGGGTAAGCCACTGAACGCATATCGGTATTCGTTGCCCCGGGATTCACTACGTTAGTTCTAAGCGAACTGTTTTCATATTCGTCCGCAATAACCTGCATGAGTCCTTCTGTGGCAAATTTAGAGACGCTATAAGCACCCCAATAAGCCTTACCTTTATTACCGACACCTGATGAGGTAAATACTAAGGATGCATGGTCAGCTTTGAGTAACACAGGTATTAATGCTTGTGCTAATAAAAATTGGGCATTAACGTTAACTTGCATGACGTCTTGCCAAATTTGTTGATTAATTTGGTTAAAGGGCGTTAACTCGCCTAGTATTGAAGCATTGAGTAATGCGCCATCTAATTGACCAAACTGATTATCAATGGTGGCGGCTAAATCAATATAATTTTGCTTTGTTGCCCCTTTTAAATCTAGCGGTACAATAGCGGGTTCAGGATAGCCCTTAGCGAGTATCTCATCATAAACAGCTTCTAGCTTTGCAACGGTTCTGCCTAATAAAATAACCGTAGCGCCTAACTCAGCATAAGTTAATGCTGCTTGGCGGCCAATACTTGCACCCGCACCGGTTACTAAAATGGTTTTGTTGGCTAAAATTTGTGGTGTTATTGCATAGTCAAACATAAGATTAATTTTTGAAATAATTTGATAACAATAATACTACTTTCACTGCTATGCTGACGAGGGTTTTTCGTTACTAATCTACATTTGTGGAATAAAACTTTGAATAAATTAAAATATCACTAGCACTTGAACTATTCTTGAGGTAAGTTTAACTGGTCGAACAAGTTGAGTTTAATGCTGGTATAAGTATAAAAATCAACGATAATAATGAAAAATAATAAAGATATATTTAGCCAGTAGTTAAGTATATAAAATAAAGATAAGTCAGTGGGGAGATAAAATGAAAAAGTTAGTACTCAGTCTAGCAATAGCGAGCACATTAGGTTTAAGTGCTTGCCAAGACGAAACCATAACAGATGTTGAAAGTGAAGTGGTTGAAAACGGCACGGTCGTAACAGCCACCGCACGCGTTAAATTTGATCCAGCGGCGGGCGCTGCTGGACTTTCTATACCAAATGATTTGATTTTTTCTGGTACGGTTGATGGAACCTTAGAGATTCCTGTTGACGATCCCACTGATGGTTCAGACCCTTTTGTTGCTATTAGTGCTCTTGACGGTTGGTCAATTTCTCAACCTTTCCCCCTCGCAATTGAATTCCCAGCGGGAACTTCTTTAGATGCCAGTAGTGCTTCTGAACCTGGATCGGTAAGAGTTTTTGAAACTGTGATGGGTGGTGATGTCAATGACAGTGATTGTACTGCTGTAACACGTGGCCTAGCCTGTAAAGTGGTTGGAGAGCTTGTGTACATGCAAGACTTCGCTACGCAAAAATCTGGCGACAATGTTTTGTTTGTCCCGCTTCAGCCCCTTAAAGCAGAAACAACTTATATCATGGTGATGACGAATAATCTTCGTGACAGCAATGGTAAAGCGATTGCTGGCTCTAGTACTTATGAATTAGCGCGCCAAGATATCAATACCTTACCTTTGGGTAACGAGTCGCAATTAGGCTTACAAGGCGCGATTAATAGTTATGAAGCGGCTGTAATTGCTGCTGGCGTTGATAGCGATACTATTATTTATAGTGCTGCGATGACGACACAGTCAACTACACGCGTATTAAGTACGGTTAAATCTTTAATGGCAGCTAGTGTACCTCAGATGGTCGATAATGCTCAGCAAGGAACTCCAGCTATTGGCGTAGCTGATACCACTCTGTCAGTTGCGGATGTGTTAGCAGATCAAATTCCTGAAAGCTTGGTACCGTTATATTCTGCAGCAAACTATATTCGTGGTTCAATTACACTACCTTATTACTCAGGCGTACCCTCTGCGGAAAACCCACTAGCACCGGTTAATGATTGGTGGCGTGCCCGTTGTGATTCAGGTGCTACACTGGCCGGATTAGCCGCAGCAAACCCAGCGGCAATTCCTGCTGGGCCATTAGATGCAAATGATGGCTTTTGTATGAACTTTGGTTTACGTGATTTAAGCTCAAGCTCAAATCCAGCGATAGCGGCTATTGATACTGAACGTAATTTAACTAAGTTTAATCCCATTCCAGCCACAAGCGCGATGTTGCCGATTGATGTGCAAATGACCACGCCAGATTTAGCCTGGGCTAACCCAGTGCGTGAAAGCATGGGTTTACCGGCTATAGAAGAGCCTGTAGGTGGTTGGCCAGTAGCTATTTTAGTCCATGGTATTACCTCAACAAAAGAACAAATGTTACCCATTACCGGTATATTATCTATATTTGGTATAGCAACAGTTGCGATTGATCAGCCATTACATGGTAGCCGTGGTTTTGATTTAAATGGCGATGATGTTGATGATATTAATGCCAGCACCGTATCGACCTTACATTATGTAAACTTGGGTAGTATGTTAAGCATGCGTGATAATACACGCCAAAGTACCTCGGATTTACTGGGTTTGCGTTTAGGGATGAACTTTTTAGGTGGTGCTGATAGCGATGGTAACCCAATAAAAATCGATAGTTCAAAAGTTCACCTGTTAGGTCATTCATTAGGTGGTATTTACGGTATTAATGCAGTTGGCTTAGCTAACACTGAGTTAAACCCACAAATCGATGGTTTATTTAAAATTGCCAGTACATCTTTAGCCATGCCGGGTTTAATGTTGGCTAACTTTGGTTTAGATTCGCCAGCATTTGAAGGATTAGCTAAATCTAATTTAACCTTACAGCTATCGCCTGAGTTTAAAGCAGCCGTTGAAGCAACTTTACCTGCCAATTATACCCAAGAAGAATTAAGTGCTTTCTACTTTGCTTTCTATGACACTTTATCGGCTGAGCAAAAAGCCACTTTAAATGGCGGTTTCGCTCAGTTTACTTTTGCAGCGCAAACGGTGACGGACTCGGGTGACCCTATTGCTTATGTACAAACATTAGCGGCGACTGAAACACCTACGCATTTAATTGAAGTTGTCGGTAATGGTGATGATAATCTATCAGACCAAGTGGTGACAAATAGAGCACCATTTACGCCTATGGGTGGTACTGAACCTGCGATTGCTTTATTAGGCTTGCAAGGTGTGAGTGCTGACACTAATGGTTCAGGTGCGGTGAGATTTGTTAGCGGTCACCATAGTTCAATACTTGACCCTCGTCCTAATGCCGCTTCACCTGATGCTGCGTTAAGTGCTAGAGCAACGCAAGAAATGCAATCACAAGTAGCGGTATTCTTTGCGACGATGGGACAATTAATTAAAGTCACTGACACTGCCGTTGTACAGTAGATTGTACAGTAGAGTATTAATTCACTTTGTGTTGAATAAAGCCTGCATTTTAGTCACAGTATTGAGTTAAATCAGTTTTAATTAAATCTTGTCGCAGGTTGACAAAATACTAACGGCCCATATCTTGGGCCGTTTTTTTTGGCTGATATTTCATTTGCCTATCATGCTGTTAGTTCTGTAGCACTCATGCCTAGTTTTTGATAACACAGTAACCATTTATCTTAACGTAACCTATGCCAGAGCAAAACTACACCAGGGAAAACTATGCTAAATGACGCCAGTCTGTGCTCAAAAGAGCAGGGTGTAAATCAGGTCAATGAGTTAACAATGTCATTGTGGTAGCGGATAAAGACTCATTTTTAAATACTACTCTGCAGTTTAGCCATTATTTTATAAAGCAAAGATTGGCTGACAGTTGCTTATTTATTTTCATTTAAGGGGTAACTTTAGTGAATAATTAGCTATTCCCCTTTTTTTACAAACTATATCCCCCATATTGATAACTAGAATAATCATTACAATTAATATACAACAATAGGGTTAACAGTTGTTAACCTGTTGTTTAGGAGAAAAATATTGGAATTTCTGTATGAATACGGTTTGTTTTTAGCTAAAACCATCACTTTCGTTATTGCGGTGGTTGCTATTATTATTGCTATTGCCTCTTCTGCAATGAAACAAGGCGGTAAGAAGGGTGAGCTAGAAATTATTGACTTATCAGAGCAATATATTGAAGTTGAAGAAGATATTACCCACCAGCTTTTATCTAAAGAAGAGTTAAAAGAAAAAGAGAAAAAAGATAAAAAGGCTGAAAAAGAGCAAGCCAAAATTGATAAAAAAGCTCACAAAGATGGCAGTGACGAAAAGAAAGCTATCCCACGTTTATTTGTTGTCGACTTTAACGGTAGTATTGATGCTAAAGAAGTTGGCTCTTTACGTGAAGAAATTAGTGCAATTTTAACTGTTGCTCAACCCAGCGATGAAGTTTTTGTTCGTTTAGAAAGTGGTGGCGGTATGGTGCACGGTTACGGTTTAGCGGCTTCACAACTCGACCGCGTCCGTCAACGCAATATTCCTTTAACGGCATCAGTTGATAAAGTGGCAGCCAGTGGCGGCTATATGATGGCCTGTGTGGCTAATAAGATAGTCTCAGCGCCATTTGCTATTCTTGGCTCTATTGGCGTTATTGCACAAGTGCCAAACTTTCATAAATTATTAAAGAAAAACAATGTTGATTTTGAACAGTTTACCGCTGGTGAATTTAAACGTACGGTAACCATGTTTGGTGAAAATACTGATAAAGGCCGTGAAAAATTTGTTGAAGAGCTAGAAGATACGCACGTGTTATTTAAAAACTTTGTGAGTGAGCATCGTCCAAGTCTAGATATTGCTAAAGTGGCAACAGGCGAGCATTGGTTTGGCACACAAGCAAAAGAGTTAGGGCTTGTTGATGAAATACAAACCAGTGACGATTACCTACAGGCGCGGTGTAAATCTCACAAGTTAGTGCAAATTAAGTATGCAACGAAGAAAGGTTTAGCTGAAAAGTTTTCAAAAGCAGCGTCTTTGTCATTTGATAGTATTATAAGCAAGGTTTGGCAAAACAATCGTATTTTTCCAAGTTAATAGCTTTTGTTAATGTAAGCTAATAAGGTCATATCAGTGGACAGTTTTTTTTGGCATAAATGTTGGGAGCGCAACAAATTGGGTTTTCACCAAAGTGACGTGCACCCTTTATTGACTCAATATTTCAAAAAACTGTCTTTACCCTCTGATCAGCATGTGTTTGTGCCACTATGTGGCAAAACACTTGATATGGCCTATTTAGCGCAGTATTGGCAGGTTACAGGTAATGAATTAAGTGAAATTGCCTGTAGCGACTTCTTTCTCGAAAACAATATTGAGTATCAAAAAAAGACCTCAGGTGATTTTGAGCAGTTTTTTTGTTCTCAGCTTTCACTATTTCAAGGTGATTTTTTTAAGCTTTCTGCAGACGCTATTGACCGCGTAGATTGGATCTATGACCGTGCGGCCTTAATTGCGCTACCAACAACAATGCAGCAAGCATACGTGAAGCATTTGAAAACGTTTTTTTGCTCACATACACGCTTGTTTCTAGTGACAGTGGAGTTTCCAAAAACGCAATTAAGTGGTCCACCATTTTCGATAACAGCCACTGATGTGCAACGTTTGTTTTCAGGCTTTACTATTGAATGTATTGCGACCAATGAGCTCAAAGATAAGCAATTTGCCCAGCGAAGCTTTGAAGTTGATTACCTAACCGAAAAGCTATATATCATCAGACAAAAATAATAGTGTATAGAGTGAGTATCGAGCTAAAGATAGTGTTAAGTGCTTATTTTTAAGAAAATAGCGGTTAATTAAAATAGCGCTCAGTTAAAATTTTATTGGTGGAAGGGGACTTTACTTAAAAGCTTAATTGAGTTTATTTGTGATGTATTTGACCTGACAGTATTTATTTGATGTTATAAACTTGAATACTAATCTAGCAGTATACATGCTGACCTATAATGACCCACTTTTAAACCTTCACTGCCTCCTATACCTCTATGTGCCACTGCACTTATGTAGCCATTAATGTTACTTTGATCAAGGGCAATACCTTTGAAGGTATTTCTAGGTGCTTCAGATAGCTTTTAATAAGGTTAATTGAGTTATTTTAGCTATTGATTACTTTATATATTAGTGGGATTTATTGGGCTTTAAATAACAAAAAAGGTGCTGTTGGGCACCTTTTCTATGAAGATTAATAGTCAAGAAATTAATGGTTAATTTAATAGCCCGACTATTCAGCAAGCGTCACCGCTTTGATTATAATTTCAGCGCCTTTGTTGACATTAAAATCCTTCATTGTCACTTGAGCGTGAGCTGCTTTTTCGATAGGGTTTATAACTATCGTATTTAACTTAATTGATTGTGCCAAGTGTAGTTTAGTGATTTCTACTAGTTCAACGGCGTTGATAGCCTGTATTTTAACTAATTGTGTTGCTTGGCTGTTACTTGCCACTAAAGCTAACATGGCGATAGTTGCTAATTTAAAAATGTTTTTCATAAGTCACCTGTAATAAAACGTCAATTGGTTTTATAGATGTTTTGGGACTCGTTCTTTTCAATGACAAACAAGGGTTGGGAGCCTGTTTGATTATTACCCGATTATTTCGGGCTAAAGATGAAGCCCTTCATCTATGTGGTGCATATTACGGTAAAACTGGTAAAGTTTATAATGACTATTTATAATGTCATTCATTAGAAAAACTAATCCGACATGCTTATGTCGAAAACTTGATGAATTATGCAAGTATAGATTCATTTTTAACGTAAATTTATAGGTGTAACTTGGCGAATAGACTCCCACCACTCAACGCCCTTAGGGCTTTTGAAGCATCTGCTAGGCAGTTAAGTTTTACCCGGGCAGCGGAAGAGCTATTCGTTACTCAAGCAGCAATCAGTCATCAAATAAAAGCTTTGGAAGATAATTTAGGCATAAAATTATTTATGCGTAAAAATAGAAGTTTGTTACTGACGGAAGAAGGTCAGTCATATTACCTTGATATTAAAGATGTGTTTAATGCTTTACATGACGCCACAGAAAGATTATTAGCTCGCGGCGCAAAGGGGGCTATTACGGTAAGCTTGCAGCCAAGCTTTGCCATACAGTGGTTGGTGCCTAGGTTAAACACCTTTAACTTATTACATCCTGATATTGACGTGCGTATTAAAGCAGTTGACCAACCTGAGAATTCGCTTACTGAAGATGTTGATTTAGCAATATATTATGGTAGAGGGCGGTGGAGTGGTATTCATGCGGAGCAATTACATACCGAGTATTTGATCCCCGTATGCTCACCTTTATTATTAGCGGGTAGTAAACCCTTGAGTATAATTGACGATTTAGCAAATCATACTTTATTACATGATGCCTCCAGAAGAGATTGGAAAAGATGGTTTAAGCATGTTGACTTCAAAGGCGGTAATGTTAATCATGGCCCAATATTTAGTCATTCGGCGATGGTGTTACAAGCGGCTATTCATGGCCAAGGGGTTGCTCTGGCGCATAGTGTGCTAGCAAAACCGGATATTGATAGTGGTCGATTGGTTTGCCCATTTAAAGAAGTATTAATCAGTAAAAACTCTTATTACATTGTCTGTCGAGAAAGGCAATCGGAATTAGGTAAAATAGCGGCGTTTCGCGAGTGGGTATTGCAAACGGTTGCCGACGAGCAAACTATTATTGATGAAGGCTAGCTAGTGTGATCAACAACGAATTATCAGTAAGTAACGAACTAAATAGCGCCAAAGACGCAAAAGCATTGGTCATATTTGCCCATGGTGCGGGTGCGGATATGCATCACGCGTACATTGAAGAACTTGTTGGTTTGATGAATGCTCAACAATTGAGTGTATTACGCTTTAACTTCCCTTTTATGGACAAGCGTAAACTTGATGGCAAAAGGCGACCACCGGACAGAATGCCCGCGCTAGTTGAGTGCTATCAAGCCATATTAGCAAAAGCGAATAGCACTTTACCTATATATATTGCCGGAAAATCAATGGGTGGGCGAGTAGCCGCGACTTTAGCGGGAGATAGCGTTTTAATGAAAAGTAATTTAGTACGGGGCGTTATCTGCTTAGGTTATCCATTTCATCCGGTAAAAAAACCAGAAAAGTTACGCTTAGCGCCATTGCAAGATACACAATTGCCTGTGTTGATCTTACAAGGCGAAAGAGATGCGCTGGGTAGTGAAAGTGAAATTAAGCAATACCAAATTTATTCACGTTGTCAGTTACATTATTTTAATGACGGTGACCACGATTTAAAGCCGCGGGTAAAATCGGGCTACAAGCTAAAACAGCATCAAACTACAGCGGTTCATAAAATGAGGGGTTTTATCGATGAAATTAATAACAGTTGCTAAACTACTGATGATATTTGTTGGTATCAGTGGGTGTTTTTCTGTATTATTCGGCGCTTGGTTAGCCCATGGTGGGCAATCGCTACCTTTGGCGTCACAAGAACGACTAATGACCGCATTAACGTATCAGTTTTTTCATACGTTAGCGCTAATGCTAACCATCATCTTATATAAGCTGCACGAAAAAGCTATATTATTGATCGCTGGAATATTATTTGTGATTGGTATCGTGTTTTTTAGTGGTAGTTTGTATATCAGAACGTTATTCGATGTGTTGAGTATTGGAAAGTTGGCGCCATCAGGCGGCCTGTCATTTGCACTTGCCTGGCTAGTGGTTGGATTTGCAGGTACTAAAATGTTTGACCAAAAGTTAGGTAATTAATTAAAATGACTGCAATAGTTTTATATTGTCGCCCCGGATTTGAAAAAGAATGTGGCGCAGAAATTCAAGAAAAAGCTTCATGGAATGAAGTTTATGGCTATTTAGAGCTAACTAAAAACCAGGGCATAGTTTATTTTCATTTAAATAAGCCGGAAGAGGGTGAAATTTTAATGGAAAAAATTCCATTAAAACGACTTATTTTCGCTCGCCAATGGTTTGTCACGGTAACTGAAAAAATAGACTTACCTGACTACAATCGCGTTGAAGCCATTGTAGAAGTGTTAGGCACTGAGTGGCAATACGCTGATTTGCGTATGGAAACGCCTGACACAAATGACGGTAAAGAACTGTCGAAGTTTTGTCGTAAATTAGCGGTACCACTGCGACAAGCACTGAGAAAAGACAAAGTACTGACCGAAAAAGGTAATAAAGATGGCGCGGTGTTACATGCGTTATTTTTATCAGGCAAAGAAGTTATATTTGGCTTTTCATTAGCACGTAATACTTCGCCACATGTGATGGGTATTCCACGTTTAAAATTCCCTAATGCCGCGCCAAGTCGTTCAACATTGAAACTTGATGAAGCTTTTTTATATTTTATTCCTAGAGAAGAATGGGATATACGTTTAACCTCAGGCATGAATGCAGTTGATTTAGGTGCAGCTCCAGGTGGTTGGACTTATCAATTGGTTCGTCGTGGCATGATGGTAACGTCAATCGATAATGGCCCAATGGCAGAGTCATTAATGCAAACGGGTCAAGTAAAGCATCGTACAATGGATGGCTTTAAGTACTTGCCGCAAAAGAAAAATGTTTATTGGTTAGTATGTGACATGATTGAAAAGCCACAACGCGTGGCAAAGCTGATGAGTGAATGGCTATTAAAAGGGTTATGCCAAGAAGCTATGTTCAACTTGAAATTACCCATGAAGGGGCGTTATCAGCAAGTTAATGATGACTTACAAACGATGAAAGATGCTTTTTCTCTTCACAATGTAAAATATGAATTGTATGCCAAGCATTTGTATTATGACCGAGAAGAAGTGACGGTCCACGCTAGGTTATTATCTCCGCCGCCGATGGATATTTAGTGATTTTTCACTAACAATATTTTGAAAAAAGCCCTATATCTCTGATAGATTTTAGGGTTTTTTTATATTTTAAGTTTATCTATCCGCTAATACTTTTGTTTTACTTTCGAATTTACCGCTGCTATATATTAAGAAATAATCTTCCTATTTTATAAAAAATAGTAATGCTAATGGTAGGATAGCGTATGATTTTGGTTCCCCGACTGTTACCGCATTTGACACGCCTTGAATGACTATATTTTGAAAAGTGATAACTTCGCTGCCACCATTGGCTTTAGCGTTCATTTCAAGTGTTAATAAGCTTCCAGTGCCAAAATGGATGACGAAAATGCTTGAAATTCATTACTGAGTAATCGAAAATTTACTGTCATGGGATCGTTAAGCCCTATTAAGCGGTTATCTTCTAAGTGGTGATTTTAGGGTATCTTCATTGCTTAGACCTTGAAAATTGTACTGTATGAATAATCCTAATATTTACATCTTCATAAAAAGGAAGACAATAATGAAAAAACTACTTTTAGCCGCCATTTATAGCATAGCATTACTGAGTGCAGCGACGACATCGGCTAATAATAACAAGCTAAACACGGTAGCTATATTTGATGCACAACATCCTCCAGGCAACATTGCTATTACGCCATCGGGCAGAAAATTTTTGTCAATACACGGATTTTACGGGCAAAAGCAAAAAATTATGGAGCTTTTCAAAGACGGCACAACAAAACCTTATCCTAACGAAGCGTGGGCGTATGCTTACAATAAGGGTAAAGGTTTTTATGATGTGTTAGGTATTAACGTATCAGCCGACGGTATTTTATGGCTGCTAGATACGTCAGGCCCTGATCACGCTGGACGATTAGTAGGTTGGGATACTATTAACGAGCAGCTTCATAAAATCATTTATTTAGCAAAGCCAACAATTACAGATACCTCGTTTTTAAACGACTTAGCCGTTGATAACAAAAATGGATATATCTATATAGCAGATACTGCACAAGGTAGCCAAGCCGCGATTATTACTGTAAATATTAAAACAGGTGCAGCGCGAAGAATACTGCAAAACAGCCATTATACTACTGCCGAAAGCATCGACATAGTCATTGAAGGTCGCACCATGAAAATTGGGGGACAAGCTGCACGTTTAGGTGTAAACCCAATTACCCTTGAGCCAAATGAAAATTGGTTATACTTTGGCTCCATGTCGGGTACATCGGTATACCGTATTGCTACCAGCGCAATCATAGATGAAGATCTATCAAGTAAAGCGCTTGAACAAAAAGTAGAGCGCTATGGTACTAAGCCTATTTCTGATGGCATTATTGTAGATGGTGGCGGCAACGTGTATGTAACTGATATTACTAACGGCGCTATTGGTGTGGTTAAACCCAGTGGCGATTACGAAGTGTTATTTAAAGATGAGCGGCTTTTGTGGCCTGATGGCTTCAGTTATGGAGCTGATGATAAAATTTACTTCACTGTTAATGAACTTCACCACTCACCGCCACTTAATGATGGTAAAGACGGCAGCCAAGGCCAATTTAGCGTGCTTTCTTTTGAGCCGCTCGTTAAAGGTAAAGTAGGTCGATAAGTGCCCCTGATTCAGAAATAACCAACCGTCACTATTCGCATTGAGCAGTCCTTTAGGGCTGCTTTTTAGTAGTTAAAGCCGCTTTATTACTGTATTCTAACTTGGGTAAAAGGTTCAGCTTTTACCCAATAGAAGACTATTTCCTGAATGAAAAACAAGCTCTGAATAGGGTTGTTAGAGACGAATATGACTATTTTTATTGTTGATAAATAAACTGTTCAGTGATTTAGCTTGTTTTTTATTTGGTGAACCTGAGTGACAATTTAGTCGCAAAAAAGTGCTGAATGGCAGTGAACTATCAATAGCCATTTTGGACACTCTGTAGACTTTTTAGAGCTGATATTCACTCTACATTTAATGGGTTACTACACTTGTAAATATGTTGTTTTTTATGGATGCCGGTTGTAGATAAATTTTATAAATAGTCTTTGTTTTCAATCAAAAATCATTTCAATTCTTTAGTGAAAAATAGCACCTTTCGGATTCCTAATCAGCATAGTAAACCATATTATAGCGCTCAATCGCTTCGTTAAACTGCCATTTTTATGTAATAAAAAATTCATATTTTAATGTTTTACTAGTGGTAATTCTATATACCAAACTTAGGGAAAAATATGAAATTTAAACAATCAATGATTGCCACTTTAATAGTAACGCTACTCGGTGCTTGTAATTTCAATGGGGAAGATGGTGCCGATGGTATATCAGGCGATCAAGGGCAAGCAGGTTTGATGGGGCAAACAGGCAAAGATTCGCCAAGAGGTTTGCAAATAGATTTAATTGGTCGTGCTTTGTTGAACGTCGAGTCACCAGAAGGTGCAGCTGAAATTGTAGCTTATCAGCAAGCAAAAAATTGGCTTTATGCGATTAATAGTTCAGGGAGTAATGTAAGCGTAGAAATTATCGATATCAATGCTATCGATGCTGCTTCGTTAACCAAAAATGCTGAAGGTGTGATCACTAACACTAATTTAACATCAACTATGACGATAGATGTTTCATCAAATACTCTGGGTGATGCCAACAGTATTGCCATTGATGATAACTATAATGTTTTAGCGGTAGCGATGGCAGCTAAAGAAACAGGTGTTGCAGGTAATATCGCTTTTTATGATATTAGTGGTGCGCAACCACAATTCATTAAGAATGTCAGTGTTGGCGCTTTACCTGACATGGTAACTTTTAGCCATGATGGTAATAAAGTGCTGGTTGCCAATGAAGGTGAACCAAGTGGCGATTACGCAATTGATCCCGAAGGTTCTATTTCAGTAATCACCATACACAATGGTGTGCCATCAGATACAGCGTTATCAATTGATTTTAATAGTTTTAATGATAAGAAAGCACAATTGACTGGGCAAGGTGTAGTATTTGCCAATCCAACAGGACGCACCATTAACGGCACTATTATCAATACCAGTGTTGCCATGGATCTTGAACCAGAATATGTCACTATAACCAAAGATAATAAAACAGCTTATATCTCTTTGCAGGAAAATAATGCGATGGCGATATTAGATCTTGAAACCATGGAGGTTAACGTACGCGGCTTAGGCTTTAAAAGCTGGGCTGATCATATGATGGACGCCTCAGATAAAGACGGGGGCATTAACTTACGTCAATATCCTAGTTTGTACGGTATGTATCAGCCAGATACATTAACCTCTTACCAGTGGCAGGGCGCTGATTTTATTGTATCTGCTAATGAAGGTGATGGTAGAGAGTATTTTTTTGCTGCCGAGAATGAAGCTGATTGTTTGACCAAAGGAGGACTTGAGTTTGATGTGAAAGATGGATGTTTGTCATTTACTGATGAAATAAGGGCAAAAAATTTAACTTTGGGTGAATCGTTTGATTACCTTAACAATGACAATAATGATTTAGGTCGTTTGAAAGTGACTAGCTTTCTCGGTGCTAGCGATAATAGCACTGATGGTAAGGGTACTTACGATAAACTATTTACCTATGGTGCACGCTCTTTTACTATTTGGGACAGTAATGGTTTGGTGGTATTCGATTCTGGTGACCAAATTGCTCGTATTACGGCTTCAATTCATGGCCATGCGTTTAATAATGATGAAGATGCAAACGAAGGTGATACGCGCTCTGATGCCAAAGGAGCAGAGCCTGAAGCGTTATCCATTGGGAAAATAGGTACACAAAATTATTTATTTATTGGATTGGAGCGCATGAGTGGGATTTTGGCGTATAACATCACTAATCCTTATAATGTCGAGTTTGTTGAATACTTTATCAATCGAGGTCTCGCTGAAGGGCAACAAATTAGTGGAGACTTGGGGCCTGAAGGTATGGCTTTTATTAGCGCTGAAAACAGCCCAACAAGTCAGGCATTATTAGTCGTTGGTAATGAAATTTCAGGCTCTGTTGCTGTTTGGCAAATAGCTGAAAAATAACTGCCATAATGAGTCTTTTCAAGGTGAAATGTTAAACGTTAATATTTCGCTTGTTTTAATAGCTAATCAGATAAGGTTGTTTGAAGTTGTTGAAATAAATTGTTTCAGGCTCAAATGTATTTCAGTATGAACAACTTCTGAGTGAGTCTCAATTTGATGATGCAGAAGTTGGAGCCTGTAACAGATTTTGTATAACGATCACTTCTGAAGCAGTAACTGCGTTTAGCATTTTTGTTGAGGTAATTTCATTACTCATCTCTATTCAGACAAATTAACTTTTTTGAGTTATAACCAGTTATTCCTGCTCTAGAATATTTATACTAAGCTTGTTATATCCGTGCCATTAAACTTGTGGTTTTGTTATTTACAGGAACAATAAATTAATAACATGTGCAAGATAAGAGAAATGCTGAAGATAAAAAAACCAAGCACTGTGGCTTGGTTTTTCATATAAGGTAATAAACAGTGTTATAAACGTTCTAATACAGCTTGTGTGAAGTCTGAGGTGCCATGTGTGCCGCCTAGATCTCGTGTTGTGCGATCGCCAGATTCGATAACTTCCGTTATAGCGCGACGAATGTTATCCGCTTTATCAGCCATACCTAAGTATTCTAGCATTTGAATAGCGGCTAAAATAACTGAGGTAGGGTTTGCCAAGTTTTTGCCTGCAATATCAGGCGCACTGCCATGAACCGCTTCAAATATGGCACAGCCATTACCAATATTAGCGCCAGGTGCCATGCCTAAACCACCCACTAAACCTGCACATAAATCTGACAGTATATCGCCAAATAAATTTGTGGTCACAATAACATCGAACTGCTCTGGATTCATGACTAACTGCATACAACAGTTATCTACAATCATTTCTGTTGATTCAATTTGTGGGTAACGTGCGGCTACTTCACGGGCTACTTTGAGAAATAGACCTGATGTTGACTTTAGGATGTTAGCTTTATGAACAGCAGTTACCTTTTTACGACCTTCTTTTATCGCCGTTTCATAAGCGAAAGTTACAATGCGTTCAGCACCCTCACGAGTGATAAGACTTCTCGCTTCCGCTTGATTTCCGTCTTCTGAAACTGTTTGTCCTAGGCCTGAGTACATACCTTCAGTATTTTCACGAATGGTAATGATATCAATATTTTCATAACGTGCTTTCGTGCCTTTAAATGACAACACAGGACGAACATTAGCATATAATTGAAAATGCTTACGTAAGGTGACGTTAATTGATGTAAAACCTTCACCTACAGGTGTCGTTAACGGACCTTTTATGGCGATTTTATTTTTTTCAATTAGTGCTAAAGTTGATTCTGGCACTAAGTCGCCATGATTCTCCAATGCGGTTAGACCAGCGTCAGCATACTCATATTCAAAATTACAGCCGGCTTTATCTAATATTTTGATAGTTGCGTCGATAATGTCTGGACCTATGCCGTCACCTGGGATCACTGTTATGGTTTGTTTTGCCATTGTTTAATTGCCTTTTGAGTATTGCTTTTTTGAATTGCGAGAATCGTGAGTTTTTGTTTAAATATAAAACACTTACCAGCCAATATACTTGACCTGACACTGCGCTTATTGATTCAACCGAGTTAATGCCTGCAATTATAGCAACTAACCGCAGCAGTTAGTAAGTTTTACTATAAAACTTTAGTCTAATTCTTGTGCTATTACGTTTTTTAGTTGTTGGTAGAAGAAACTAATCAAGGCTGATGTTTATTGTTCTCAACTAAACTTGGGCTATTTTAATTAGCACAAAGGGTAATAACCAAGTGGCATGGCTAGGTAGTGATATATTTAGTGTGGATTATTTAAAAATAAATGTTTTGTTTTCAGCAATAAATGCGATATGAGTGATGGCCATCGGATTATATATAAAAATATGACTTATCAGACTAGTTAATATGCTATTGCTTGATATTAAGTATAGCCGTTGTTAAATATTGCTGAGATGTGCAGTTTAAAACGCTTTAAACTGCTGATAAGCTGTTTTACCAATAGCGGTTAAAATACCATTAGTAAACAATAATGCCGTGCATTCATCTTGTGTAGTGATGCCGTCAGACTTTACATGTTGGGTGCGGTAAAAGCTGACCTGATACCTGCTTTCGTTGACTATTTTTGCTTCGGTAATATCAGGACTACCTAGCTGTTCGATGGCACTATTAAAATTAAATTTTTCCAATTCAAGTTTAGTAATAAATTGTTGATTGTAAGCTTCTCTGTCTTCCCATTGCATGTTTGCAGGGCTGTCATCGTAAAAGTTGACCACTAATGTGACAAATATACCGTATGCTGCTAAGGCGACTAATATTATAGCAATAATTTTTTTATTCACATTTATTCCTTGAAGCTGTCTTGGTCATTATTTTTGAGTCATTATATAGTGTTAACGTTATTATTCATTATTAGGCTTTTAATAAAAAGTTAAGCTGTAAATAAAAATTATAATGAATATTTTAGTGCGTTTTAGTGGCTATAGTGAAAAATGGCAGTAACAGTTTGCAATATTACCAAATTGTTAACTACTGGCAAGTACATTTTTAAAGGGTAATCTTATGTCTTTTAAATTAAACCCTAAAGGGATATCAATTTTTAATGTCAGTAGCTTGCGACTTAACGCAATTTGTTCATCATGTTGCAATAGCTTTTCACTGATACTACTTTTTAAGTCTGTAGCATTCAGTATACTTTTAATCGAGCCATACTGATTTAATAATTTTGCTGCGGTTACTTGACCTATGCCGGCTACGCCAGGAATTTTATTAGTGTTATCACCTGTTAAAGTCCACAAGTCCATTAACTTGTCTGGTTTTACCGTGAACTTGTTAAGTACATATTCTTCATCTAAATAACGACGATTAAAATAGTCATAGACCTTTATATTGGGATTGAGTAGTGATAAAAAACATTTGTCTGTAGATACCACGGTTACATTTTGACCACGTAATGCAACCTTTATTGCCAAGGTTGCAATTAAATCATCAGCCTCGTCTGCTTCTGAAACTAAAGAGTCAACGTGGTGTTTCATAAACCGGTCTTGAATATCAGTTAATTTGTCAGCCAAATGCTCGGGCATTTTTTTACGGCCTTTTTTATAGTCAGGATAAATGTCATAGCGCCAACATGGCGCTTGAGAGTCAAACACCGCAAGCGCATGGCTAGGCTGTAATTGTTCAATAATTTTTTGTAAGGCTTGCTCACATGCTTTGGCGGTATTAAATAACACTTGTTGCTTAGTATTTTCAGCCAATTCATTGTTCAACAAAAATGGCCGTTCTTGCACAGCATAAATTCTTCTGATTAAATTTAAGGCATCAATTAATACCAAATGGACCGTCATAAAATTTAACCTTCAATGACTGTATAACAAGGAATGTATTTACTGCCGGGTAGCTTCATTCTTTGTTGTTTGACAAAAGAATTCAATAGCGTGTCCATTAATGCCATCATTTTACTATCACCACTTATTTCAAAACGTCCGTTTTCTCGGATTGCTTTTATGCCACTGGCTTTGACATTACCGGCAACAATGCCAGAAAAAGCCCGACGTAAATTGGCAGCTAATGACGCTATGCTTTGGTCATAATGCAAATTTAATAAGGCCATGTTTTTGTGATCAGGCTCGAACGGCTGTTGAAATTCAGTTTCAATCACTAATGACCAATTAAAATGATAAGAGTCACCAGTCAATTTTCGATGTGCGACCACTTCTTCTGTGCTTAATTTAAAGGTTTTTGCGACTTGTTCAGGGTCATCAATAATAATTTTATAGAGTCGCTGTGCTGATACACCAAGCGTGTTGGCAATAAAAGTGTCAATTTGCTGAAAATATTCCGCACTTTCAATGGGCCCAGTTAAAATAATAGGCAATTTTTGTAACTGGTTTTTTGGATGTAGCATAATGCCTAAAATATAAAGCAGTTCTTCTGCTGTACCTGCACCACCGGGAAATATAATAATACCATGCGACATACGCACAAACGCTTCTAAGCGCTTTTCAATATCGGGCATAATGACTAATTCATTAACGATAGGGTTTGGTGGCTCCGCTGCAATAATACTAGGCTCAGTTAATCCTATATAGCGGCCAGTTGCGTTGCGTTGCTTGGCATGACCAAAGGTTGCTCCTTTCATTGGGCCTTTCATTGCGCCAGGCCCACAACCTGTACAAATATTAAAACCACGCAAACCCAGGTGATAACCTACTTGTTTGGTATATTTATACTCGGTACTATTAATCGAATGTCCACCCCAGCAGGTGATCAAATTAGGTGAACTGTCAGGAATTATTGCGTTGGCATTGCGTAACATATCAAAAATAACATTAGTCACACTGTCGATGTCTTTAGTGCTGTAAGAATCACCAATAAATAATATATCGCGTAATACCGCCGAAAGGTGCTCTTGAATACCTTTGATAATAACACCGTCGACAAAAGCATGTTCGGGCGGGTTATCTAAGGCTAACTTAACACCACGCTCACGCCTTAATACTTTAATTTGAAAGTCTAAAAATTGTTGATATATATCTTCAGCATTATCTGTATGGCTGCCGGCATTGAGTACGGCTAACGAACAATTACGATAGAGATTATAGAGTTCACTGGTGGCGGATTGTTGTAAACGGTCAACTTCTGCTTGAGACAGTAAATTCATTTTGCCAACAGGATTAATTTGGGTATGCATAACAGTACTTCCTCATGCTGATTGTTATCCGTAAATAACGCTATCTTTCCGTCTTTTTAGCTTGATACCATGCAGCGTTTGCATGTTCAAATGCGGAGTGAATATTATCAGTCTTTCTATTAAGCTATGATCAATAGAGAGACTGACACGGTAATTTGTAAAAGTGAAAGGTAGACTTGCCACCTTTATACGTAATATATTAAGCTTGTTTACCACAGTGGATTTATCGATATTACTCAACAAATTCCTCGTCACTATAACGGCTAATAAAAGCATCTTTGGCCATAACACTTGTTAAGGTAAGTGGTTTGATTTTTTACTAAACTAGCGAGTTTTTTAACATATATTTTAAGTCGATTAACTTATTATTCAACCGTATGTCATTGTCTTTGCAAGTGAGTGACAATTTATCATAAAGTTGTTCAATAATGCTGCTAGTGCGCCAAGAGTGAATCGCGGTATCAAATAAAGCTTTCACCCATAAACTTTCAGCCATAAAAAAGCGCTCTAAAATATACTCATTGAATGGAAACAATAGCACTACATATGTTTTGAAACTATTGCTTTTACATCAAGGCTAAAGCAATAGTTTATTGTTATATGATAATAATAAACACAACCATATAAAAAGCCAGTATAAGTGTATATCTAATAACTGACTGCTTAAAAACTACACATTGTGTTAGCTTATTGTCTTAGTGTTCTTAATTTAGGCGCTTTTGTTTTGCTTGTTGAGCGAAATGGATTAATGTCTAAGCCGCCTCTGCGTGTATACCGAGCAAAAACTGTTAGGTGGTCAATCTGACAAAAACGTTTGAGATCACAAAAAATTCGCTCAACACATTGTTCATGAAATTCATTATGTTGGCGAAACGAAATTAAATATTTTAATAAGGTTTCATGACAAATTTGTTTACCGCTGTATTCAATATAAACACTCGCCCAGTCAGGTTGATTAGTGATTAAGCAATTTGACTTTAATAAATGGCAAACTAAATATTCAGTCACAACATCTGCTTGAGTAGGGTTGATATTTTTCAGTATTTGAGGAGCAAGTTGGTAATGACTCACTTCAATGTCTAACTCATCTATACATAATGCGCTATCAAGGGATATAGCTAGTGCAGGGCAGTTATTGACAGGAAAAAGTTTTACTTCTGCATTAGCACCAGCGGTAGCTGATAAGTCCTTTATTAATGCTGACTCTACACTTTGCCACGAGGAGAATTTAGTCTGATTAAAACTGTTTAAATACAGTTTAAAGGACTTTGACTCTACAATGTTTGGGCTGGTACACGGAAAACTAAATTCAGCCACCGCAACAACGGGCTTACCCTTGTCATTTAACCATGACAGCTCATAGCCATACCAAACATCTTCACCTTTAAACGGCAGCTTGTTTGTTGTTAAACCTAAACTGTCTCTATTTAAGCTCCTAGGTACCGCTTGTAGTAATTCTGGGGTATATTGGCTGCAATAGCTTGTTACTTTTCCAAGCGTTAACTTGCTTAACGCTTTTGCGTTTGTATAAGTGCTCATTTTTGCGTAACTTCTTCTCTGATTGTAACAAGGTTGAAATCTTTCTCTATTTTATAGGAATTAACTGCTAGATGAAAATATCAAATCACTCTCTTAATGAACTCGTATGGCAATTTTCTCAAGATTACTTACAAGCATACCAAGATAGGTTTCAACATTTACCTATTACCCAAAAAGATGAAGACTGGTCATCGCCTTGTGAGCAGGGTGTGCATGAAGAAGATTTTTCTTTATGGCAGCCAATAAAAATGGCCCAAGTGTTAACGTTTGATAATGTTGAAGCGGCCTTGGAAGTCAAACTTCATGCTGACATTAAAGACTATTTTACCACTATCTATAGTGACAGCTTAGACGCCAGTTGTGTAGAAGGAGACTTGTCATTGTTATTTGCATGGAGCGAAAAAGACTTTGCGCGTCTACAAGAAAATATTATTGGCCATATTTTAATGAAAAAAAAATTAAAACAAAAGCTAACGATATTTTTTGCGCTTACTGATGATGACGACCATATCATTTCATTAGACAATGACACGGGCTCAGTTTGGGTGGAAAAAGTGGGCCGTGAGCCACATAAAAAAATAGCAGAGACACTGGCTGAATTTATGTCGCAACTTACGCCACGGATACCGCCAACCAGTATTGAAAATGCTCAGTAAGCTATAAATTGCTCAAACATTATAATGACTTTTTGGCCGTGATGAGCATAAAGTCAGCTATTTTTTTGCTGGTCTAATAATTGTTTTAATTGTTGCTTTAATTCAGTTATCTCCTGCTGCAATGGCACTAAAGCATTTGCTATCAGTAAGCTTATTTCTGTGTTGTTAGGTTTTGCTTCAGTCGATATTTTGCTGGTGATTTCTTGATCTTGAGCCTGTATAAATTTTGGCTCGTGGTGCCAGTTTTTTAAAGCCGAAATTATTTTTGGCAAAGGTACGGCTTGATTCAGCTGACTTTTAATCAGAGCCACACTGGGCACTTTACCTTCATTGGCTAGCTTGTTGGCGATGATGGAAATTTCATCAGATATAGTCATAACGCATAACTCAGGTGTTAAAGAAGCAATATTTTAGCGAAAAACACTAACGCTGTCTTGCTTTGTTTTTAGTTTTTTTATTTATATTCAATACAATCAGTTGGTTATGAAAGTGGTTTGGTATTTGCAATTAGCCTTATCTAAACCATTACTTTTGATAAGAGAAAAATAAAATGAAACAAACGTTATTAGCACTCATTGTTATTGCACCGTTAAGCTTGACTTTAACCGGTTGCGTTATTGCCGTTGGCGGCGAAGATGGCCACTCTATTTCTGGCGATTTTGACGATAGAGAATACCAAAATAGAAAGAAAATCGCCGGTATACAATTAAACACCACGTTTGCTGATGTTTCTCGTGTAATGGGTGTAGCTGATTTTAATGAAACTTATTTCGATGATGGCAAAACGGTTAATGTAGTTTATTTTCGTACACATCGTTTGCACAAAGATGGCTTAACAACGAAAGATGAGTGTACAAAGTTAGTTTTTGTTAACGATGAATTAACTGCCATAGAGTAAGGGTGATAATCTGTGGTGTGTTGATCGGCCTTAGTATCTCCAGGGCATGAGAAAAGGGCGATATCAATTGATATCGCCCTTTTTAGTCTGACCAACACAACATTTTTCAGCATCGACTAAGTATGTTATTAACGACCCACTGGGATAAACAGCTGGGATAAATTAGTTATGCCGCTTTGCTCTGTTTTGATGTGTTCTGCTACCACTGTTTTTTTGGCTGTGAGTTACTTTGGCGTTTGAGCGCTTATGCACGCTTTTTTCACTTGCTGAAGCTGGGCGGTTTTGGTAAGTTTTTTTAGCTGTTGTTACAGCGTTAAGATAACTTTTCTCAGTACGGGCTCTATTAGTGATGCCTTGATCACTTTGCCTATAACTGTCTTTTTTTATATATTTTTTAACCTCATCATGCCTATTTATATTTAGATGCGGCTTAGCTGTTTCGATTTTATTGTTATAAGCTTTTTTACTGCCTTTAGTTTGTTGCCAATGCTTATTTTTATAGGCTTCTTGTTGAGTTAATGACTTTTTGTTAAGCGGATGTTTGTCAATTTTTACTGCTCGATTTACCTGCCGTTTATGCTTCAGGCTTTGGTTTTGGCTTTTATTTTTACTGTGGATATATTCATTACCGGTATGTTCAGTACGGCGTTTATTATTAACAAAAGGCTTTTGTTTTGTACGCAAAGCCTTATTCCTTGGCACCCTAAGTGTGTGACTGCGATATTTCTTCTGTATGTTGGATGTGCGATACGCTACGCCTTTTCTATGGCGAGGGTTATGCTGCCAACGTTTTGCCTGATAACTGGTAGACGCTTTTTTATTACTATGGTGTTTGTAATATCGAGACTTGTGATGATGAACAACCACATGACGATTACTCCAGTGCACGGCACCAAAGAATAGCCCAACAGTCAGGTGAACAGGGTTATGCCAATAATAGGCGCCATGATGTGAAGCATAGTGCACAGGGTGGTGCCAAAAAATGGGTGGATAATGCGACCAGCGCCAATCGCCATAAACGACTCGAGTATCGTAATAAGGCACATAAATAATATCAGGCTGTCTTGACTCTATGACTATTATTTGGCTTTCTCGAACAACCTTGACGTTACTCATATTTTCAAGGTTACCTGCTTGATCTGCTTGTTGGCGCAATCTTTGTACACTGGCAAGCACCTGTGCTTCATCTTGTAAAAAAGCATCACCTAAATTAGTCATCCAATGTAAATCTTCACTTAATTTTTTAAGTATGTTTGGAAAAGGTAATAAGGCTTTAACGCTAGGATCCCAATCTTTGTCTTCTGCGGCATCAGCAAGTGCTTGAGTACTTAGCCGGCTATTTTTATTTAACCATCGCTCGGCGTCAACAACTTCAATAGGATAGGTTGTGGCAATAAGCATGTGGCTAAGCAACGCGTCTGGGTATAATGCGATGGGCGCTAGCATTTGTGCTAACTCAGCATCAGTAAAGTGACTAGTTTGCTCGGTTAAGCTGGGTTCAATGTTTGACTCATCGAAAGTTACACTGGTGTTGTTAGCGGCAAAACCAAGGGTTGAAAACACCAAGGCGCTTGATAAAAATAACATGAAATAAATCAGTGAGTTTTTAAAGTTAATTTTTTGCATCTTGCTAATCCTTAATACGTATGATTAAAAAGCCGCCTATTTACACTAGCTATTTACATAGCCTAACGGTAAATAGCTAGTGTAAAACAGCTGAGGTGACTTTTTAAGTTATGCTAGCAATATAACTGCTGTAAACTGAACGTTAGCTGAATCGAGTGCTTATCGGGCGAATTAAATTCTATAGTGGGAAATTAAGCGTAAACTTGGCACCTTTTAGTCGCGCTGACGACTCAATAAGTATACTACCTTGGTAACTATTGACTAAATCTCGCACTATCGCCAAACCAATGCCATGACCATGCTGATAAGTGTCGGCTCGAGTACCACGCTGTAATATATCTTCTCTTAAATTGGGCGTTATACCAGCACCGTCATCTTCAATAATGATCATCATGTTTTTGCTACTGTGACTGATCTCAAGCTGTATTTCTTGCTTAGCGGCTTTGCAGGCGTTATCTAATAAGTTACCTAGTATTTCTAATAGGTCGGCTTCATCACCTTTAAAGTTGCATTCATCGGTAATATTGACCACAAATAATAAGGATTTATCGCGATATATTTTTTCTAAACTTTTGATTAATTTATTGGCTATTGGTGCTACCGCTGTACCCAAGTACCAGGAGGATTGGCCAGCGCTTTGTGCCTTGCGTAACTGATATTCAATGATGGCATTAATAATATTGAGCTGCTCTTGAGTTAGTGGCGATAGCGCGGTTTGAGTTTGCATAACGGCTAGGGGGGTTTTTAAACTATGAGCGAGATCTGATAAGGCATTACGATAGCGTTGGCGCTGTTTTTGTTCGGCATTTAATAATAAATTCAATTGCTCAGTCACTTGATGTAGCTCGGTTGGATAAGTGCCCATAAGACGTTCACTTTTACCTTGTTCGACATCACTAAGCTCTGTTTGTAAAGTTTTTAACGGCTTTAACGTCCATAACGACCATAGGTATTGAATCAATAAAAGTACCAGCATTAAACCGGCTAACCCTAGCATTAATTGGCGATGAAATTCGGCCATCATCTGAGTTAAGTCGTTTTGTTGCTTAATAATATGTAGGGTCATGGGCAAAGGTTGTTGTTCACTGCCATAACTGACACTTAAGCTATAAACAAAGTGTGGCTGCGCTGCTATCTGAGCTTGATAAAATGCACTCTTTCCTAAGTGAGGTTGTTGAAAGTTTTCTGCCGGCCATGGCGACAGCAATGACTGAGAACTCCAAAGCTTTTCAGGTGAGCTGGGTAGTTGATGCGCCGTATTTTCTTGCATGGTTGCTGAGCTACTAGTGAGCACAGCATATAAACCTGACTGGCTAACATTAAATTGCGTTTCCAATAACTGCTCAGGCATCAGCAAGGTGTTATTTTCAACTTCAATAATGGCTAAAATAGAGTAGGAATAAGCAGAGAGTTCATTTTTTAAACTAGCAAGCATATGTTTTTCATAGGCATTACTGATAATTAACCCAACAATGGGCAATAAGATGAAAATCATTAATAAGGCACTAAGCAGCACTCTGGTTTTTAATGATTTAAGTGACTTTTTTAGCGAATTTAACAACTAAATTTACCTTTTGTAAAATAAAAGCCCAATGCCATGTTAGCTTAATTAACCAGAGGTTAGGTGCGTTAAGTCTTTTAATAAGTAGCCTTGGCCACGTAAAGTTTCAATAAATTGGTATTGGTTTTCAGGGTCAAGTTTCTTTCGTAGTCGGCGGATAAAAACTTCTATCACGTTTGAGTCCAGGTCAAAGTCTTGATCATAAATATGTTCAGTGAGCTGTGTTTTTGATTTGACTTCACCTAAATGGTGCATCAAATATTCAAATAATTTGTATTCATAACTACTGAGCGAAATAGCCTGTTGATTAACGCTAACCTGCCTACTTGCGGTGTTAATCGCAAAGGGGCCATTTGCGATTAACGGACTTGCTTGACCAGCACTGCGTCGAATTAAGGCATTTAACCGTGCTAACAGCTCTTCAATATGAAAAGGTTTAGTTAAATAATCATCAGCGCCAGCGTCTAATCCAGAGACTTTATCTTGCCAACTACCACGTGCCGTGAGTATCAATATAGGAAAGCTGAAACCTTGTTCGCGCAAAGACTTAACAACGCTCACTCCGTCAAGTTTTGGTAAACCTAAATCAATAATAGCCGCATCGTATGGAAACTCTTGGCCTTGAAATAAGCCATGCTCACCATCACTGGCTACATCGACACAGTATTTTGCCGTGATTAAATGATCTTTCACATGTTGTTGCAGATTTTTATCGTCTTCGATGAGCAAAATTCGCATTAATTAGTTTCCTGATACACGGCCTGATTGGGCGTCAACGTTAACTGAAATTACATGACCGTTGTCTTTAAGTAACTTTACCCGGTAGCTTGGATTTTTTTTAGAACCATTGTTATTAACTTTTAATATTTTACCGCCAAATTTCTTTTGAACAATACGGGCAGCTTGTTGAGGACTAAGTGATTTAGCACTGTTAGATTGACCATATTTAGCTTTTACAATCATCAAGCTATTAGGCGTAGCCTCAAGACTAGCAGACACTGGGGCTGCTAGTAATGACGTTACTACGCTTAACATAAATAATTGTTTTTTCATTGTGAAACCTTATTAAAACGACTTGATAAAAACGAGATTGCCAAACAGTGTAAAATAATGATGGATAGAATCCAAGTAGCGTTATTTTAAAATAACTAAGCTGAATGCTTTCTGAATATAAGCTAACTGTTTTATCAGGCTGCACATGGTGTTTAATGACGGTAGTATTTAAAAGTTAAAAACAGTGTTCAGCTAGGGTTCAGAATACCTCAGGTTAAATGACAGCCATACTTTATCGAGGCTATCATTATGTTTAATAAAAATTTTTATCAACTGTTTAACAAACGGCTTAATAAGCTATTTAATCAGAAATTTACTATCAAGTTAACGGCAACATTGTTGTTGGTGAGCCAAGTGTCTGTTGCACAAACACAGCTACAAGTTGAGCAGGTAAGTCGCTCTGCTAGCGGATTAAAAAATAATGTCGTCGAGCGTGAAAAAACTAATCTAAAAAGTAACCTTAAACCTGAAGAGCAGATTAAGATTTCTCAGAGAACCTTAGCATTTAAAGGCATGAGTCGACCTGAGGTAAGCTATGCCCGCCAGCAAAAAGCAACATCAAATTTACTCACCTCAACGCTAAGTCAAGATGCTGAATATGATGCCGACTCCTATCATAGCTTTGTAATTTACAGCGGTTACAGTGAACTTATTCTGGATATTGATGAAGACGGCTATTATCAGAGTTTTAGTGTAACATTCGATGCCGATATATTATCGTCAATGGCTAATGAACAAGCCGTTGTTTATGCTGATTTATACCTGAGTCAAAATGGTGGACCTTGGGTTTTGTACTTTTCTAGTGATGACTTTGTTATTACTGGCGAAGATAGTGAAGATGAGTTTGAAGTGGTTACTCAGTTAGATTCGGGTTATGTAGCAGATCATTATGATGTGTTAATTGACTTATATGAAGTGGGCTTTAGTGCTGTGATGGCGACTTACAGTGCAAGTAATACTAATGCGCTTTATGCACTGCCATTAGAAAGTAGCGACTATGATCCTGAGTATATAGCGGTTGAATACTACGATGAACACTCAGGGGGCAGTAGTTGGTTGTTGTTCGGCGCATTATTGGCCTTAGTTTACCGCTATTGTTTAGTTAAATTCGGACAATATTAAAAAATCAATTAAACTGACAAGGTTATGTTATTTCGTAGTAATATCGTAGTAATAAAGCGACTATTAGCGAAAATAGCGTGGCTTGTCGCTTATGTATAGTAATAAAGTTTGACCTGATTTCTAATATCCTGATATGGTTGAGAGATAAAAAAACAATAAAAATCGTACTATTTATGAGGGACTCTAGATGTCACCAGAAGTCATTGAAAAAACCAATGTTGATATAAAAGCTGCATATCTTTCGGCTGAAGATTTAAAATTAGCCGCATCATTATTATACCAAGCGTATCATGACGATCCGGTGTTTCTTGAAATATTTTCTGCAGATAAAAGCGATTATGAACAACGCTTACGGGCAGCGATACGCGAAGAACTGAATGTTTTTTGGCAAGCAAAGCAGCCAATGATCGGTTTGTATTTAGGTGAAACCATGGTGGGCGTTGCCTGCTTAAATAACCCTGAAGAAGGTGTGTCATCTGAGCGATTTTGGCATTGGCGCTTGAAAATGCTGCTTGGTGCAGGTTATTTTAGTACCAAACAAATGATTGAAAAAGAAAAAATTGTTTTAGCGACAGTACCGTTGAAAAAATTTCACATGTTGTCTTTTATTGCTATACACCCATTACATCAACACCATGGCTTTGGTCATTATCTAATGGCAGCGGTAAATACCATTTTAGCAGAGCATAAAGACAGTGAAGGTGTTGCCGTTTACGCTACCAGTAAAAAATATAAAGCATTTTTTAAAGACGTAAACTATCAGTTCATTAAAGAAGTTGCTGTGGGTAATGTCTCTGGTTCTTTGATGGTTTATTATCGAGAAGCAGCGGAAAGTTAATGGTTAGTAATTTAAGCACCATATTATATAAATAAAGTTACACACCCTACTGATTTGCTTTTATGAATATGGTGCGCTCTGAAAGAAGATCAATAGCTATCTATATTTGAGATAATGCAGTTATAATCTTGAATTGTAGTTGATTTAACTGAACACCCACCAATAGTTGGTATTATGTCATTGGAGAAGCAAGTTGACCTTAGAGCACGGTGAAAACACGATAGTGCTAAAAGAAAATATTATACATATTACCTTGAATGGTGCTTTTAATGAATACGGAGCTAAAGATGTAGCACAAAAAACAAAGGAAATTATTGCTGCGCTCAAACAAGATAGATTTTTGATACTTGCTAATCTTTTGAGTTTGGACGGCGCAACGCCAGAAGCTTTTTACATATCTAATAAATTCAATCGATGGTTAAATAATAAAAACATGATCGCAAAAGCGATAGTTATTACATCTGAAACAATTAAAAATATAGATCAACAATGGGTACCTTCAAAATCTGTTCAAAATATTGAATATTTTCATAATGTAGATGATGCTTTAATATGGTTGAAAGAACAGATATAACCAATATTAAGTAAGGTCTGACTGAAAAAAACCTAAACCCCAAGATAAGTTCTATTCTATAAACTTATCTGATTTAAACTATTACCAAGCCGATAATAAAATTACTTAGCCTTTCAAATCATGACTGAATCACTAAATTTTGAGCATATAAAAACGATAACCACTATATCTACTAGCGGCTGGATTAAGTTGAAAATTTTTACACATTAGTAGATATGTTGGAAGTTAGCTGTGATTTAAGTTAATCGTTAAAAATCCTACTTGGGTATCAAAAACCGAGAAGCAAAAATTAATTTCTACCCATGTGATTTTCTGAACGCCTAAATATGCCGAATCAATGTAAGACATATCTCACAATACTGTGAGAGATAATGCTTTTTAAAGGAACTTAAATTAATGCTTTTATTTTAAGTTGTTGTATTATATTGCTTTATATTCTTTATTTTCTTCCGTGATTTAATTGTCCATGTTTTTTTTAAATCACTTACTTTGAAAAGCTAGGATTTAGTCTACTATTATACCTGTCAGGAAGACAAAGGGATTACGGATAAGGGTAATGGCTTACCATTAGGATGCTTAGATTAGCAAAGAGATAGGACGTCTCGCAAGGATAGATAGGATGCTTAGATTAGCAAAGAGATAGGATATCTCGCAAGGATAGATAGAATGCTTAGATTAGCAAAGAGATAGGATATCTCGCAAGGATAGAATGAATAATTGTCATGGAATAATCATCAGGAAGATGAATATAGACAATTGATGTAACTAGGATAGTTATTATTAAGGACAATATGGACAGCAAAAGGTTTGCTAGGATAGGCTAGGGATAGCTCTTTATGGATGAAGAGGGAACATTATATATTTATGCAGGATGCATATAAGCTAGTTATAGAAATGTGGTTCATTGAACCGCTTTTTTTTGTCTGAAATTCACTCAACATACTAATGCCAGTCTAATTTAAAGCCAAGCTAACAAGCAATTTTGTCAAAGCTTATTTTAAATAAGGTCATTAAACCCTCTTTAAGTCCAATCATCAATTAATTCAAGGCTGGTTTATTTTTATTTATCAGGTCAAATTAATAGTCAATTAAATTGGCATAAAAAGGCGATTTCCCTAACCTAGCTTGACTACCTTTTAATGAGAAGCTGTAGCCGCAGAGTGAAAATTTGTTTTTAAAAGCGATATTTTTAATTAACGCTTTGGTGTCTAATGGCGAGAAATAGGCATAATACTTATTATCTAAAGTGCTGACACTATAGGTTCTAATCACTTCATCTTTCGTAAACTCGATGCTTTTGCAACTTTTATCACCTTCAGCAGTGCCTAGGGACCAAACGTTAAGGTTATTTTCAACACTAGCTTGCCACTGGATAACAATAGCGCTATCAGCAGCGATCATGATAGAGAAGTTGTCTGGCAATGTTATTTGATGTTGAAATTCTTTTGCTATTTTTTGAATTTCATTTGTGTGTTCCACAGGTTTTTTAGCCGGCGTTGGCTGAGCAAATAGCATTGATATAATGAATGCTAGTACTAATAAAAAGCTAATCAAGGCTATAATAAGTTGGCTGTTTTTTTTGCTAAAAAGCGCTAAGCGAATTGACTCAGCAAATTCGATCTTATCTTGCGTACTGTCACTGAAGTGATTGGCATGAGTGGTTGAAGAGGTATTTTGACTGTTATCTGCAAGTGGCGAATAATCATTTTTATTATTCGAAGATTGACTGATATTGACACTATTCATAGTAGGTTCAATACGTTGACTGTTGCGAGAATTAGTTTTTTTTAGTTGTTGAAAATCAGATAAATTAACTGGACCATTATAACCAAGTATATAGCGCCTTTGACTTTTGCTTGGGTAAGTTAAAAGTACTACCATCATAAGTAATGGTATTAATAGCAACCAATAGCTGCTGTTGTAGCCAGTAAAAACAATAAAAAAACCTGTCACCAAAAAACTACCCGCAGGCGCTAGAATCCAAGTGTTATGTAGATGCGCATCATTGAGTCGGCGCCGAGTAGCCGCTAAGTATGTTGATGAACATAATAACAGTATAAAAATGGCGCTGAATTTATGATCACTCAAGCTTTCATTTAGTATGATAAAAGCAATAAAACATGTAAGACTAATAAAGATAAAACGTTGTCGGTTATCAAAACCGTGCCAGCAAAATAGCGACTTAATAAGTTGCAAAAGACCTCCAAAAATAAGTTAGCTATATGGCGGTATACGCTAACTTGAAAATTACTAAAATAAAACTCAATGAGAATCATCAAGGGTAACCAATTTAGCCTGCGAAGTCAGTTTATCTGAGATATTTGTTTATGCATTCATAGTCATTTATTAAACTAACAAAAATAAAACTTTATCTAGCTATTTTAGAGCATCAATTAAAGTAGACTCCATACTGTCAAACAGACACAGTGCGAGGGAAGCGATTAAGTATAGAGTAAAAATAGCGTTGTATTTATAGCGTTAATCGATTTATTGCTAAGAAAGTCTTGGGTTATTTAATTTAAGTTAATATGGATACTTTGCAGGACGCGTAGGTTATTCATGGCGTGAACAGAGCTTTGTGGATGATATGTTTGGCATAATTAGCTAAATCAAAAAAAGCGACTTAAGGTCGCTTTTTCTTTACCTGCTCATTTTTCAGCGTTGTGTTAGTTAACTCGGTAAGGGGGGGTGTCAATATTGTCAAGTTTGTAACCTCGCATTATCATGGTGCCATGGTATGTAGATTCACCATCACCACTAAATTCAAAATCAAAATGACTTAACCAATGTGGTCCTAAGCGTTTAGAGAACCTAAATCGACTCGATAAACGCGCTATCGCTATAAATTGCAAATTTTCATGTTTACAATATTTATCAACATGGGAGCGAGCATACTCAGATACTTTTCGTAAATACACAAAATACCAAAAGAGTAAGCCGATAAAAAGTAGATAGTAAATGTTTTCCATGAGAATGCCTATGGTTTAAAAAGCGTGCCAATGGCTTGGGCCAAATCAGGGCTGCGTTTTGGTGAACGAATGGCTTGCAATAGTACGGGGCGTATCATCGGTATTGCAACTAAATCTTTAAATATTGCTGAAAATAAGGCCTTGTTTTTATCTTTTATTAAATGTTCTAAGTAGACAAAAAGCATTTTTTCCGTACTTAATATTGGCCATAAACGACCCGCAATAATAATCAGTATATCTTCATCTAACCTTTGATTAGTGATTAAATTACTCAGCAGGTTTTGACTATAAGTGTGCTCTGTACTTGATGCCAGTGCACGCAACAATGCGATGGTAATGACTGTATTGTTACTGGTTTGTGCTTGTTGAAAACGTAGTGTTATTTGCTCAATAACGTCATCAGGTAAGCTAACGTTTTCAAGTGCAGAAGATAAGGGTACAAGTACTTGTTCAGGCAAGTAACTTAAAGCGTGGGTTAAAACCTCACTATTGTTAGCTTCGTTGAGTCGAAAGGCAAAGTCAGATAAACCTTGTACCCCAAGGTCTTGCCAAGCTTCCCATCCGTTGACACCCGATAAGTAACGTTGTGCAGGTGCATAAAACTTGCTAGCCGATTGTTTAAGCGACGTTGACAAAACACTGTTTATCGCAGCTAATTTATACTGGGCCGGTGTAAAGTGATAAGGATTTTTCTTCAGTAACGCTTCTTGTTGCTCGGTTGGATTTACCGTAAGGTTTTCACCTAAGGCTTCAACAATAATGGCAATAAAATGATTTCTAGCTCCTTGATTTAATAGACCTCGTTCATCTAACGGTAGTTTGACGAACCATAAGTAAGGGCTAGTAGATTGCTTTTGCCAAAATGCGATGGCAAGCATTGCATGACCTTGAATTGGAAAGGGGTAGGGCAGTTGAGCTGCTTCAATTTGTTCAAATTGCTCTATGGATATTTTATCTACTCGACGACCGATGTCGTAAATACAATATTGAGAATCTGATAAGTTCAGCAATGCTGAAATTGAAGAAATAGTGTCCGAAGTTATACTCATAGAATCTACTGTCGCTATTAAAAGTTTGATAAGTGGCTAGGTTTTGTTATGGCTCAACATTATAGAGATAACGCTGCTTTAACTCCACCGTTAATCTTTATCCGGTGATTTTAGGTAACGGCAACGTTTATTAGCTTTTATCTATAAAATTTTTACTGCACAATTTATATTTAGCACTTAAAGTAGCACTGCTGTGACGTTAATAAATCCAGCACTTAATTTGATCAGGTAAAAATCTATTATTGACCGCTAAATTGGCTAAGTACTATTTTTATCGAACGATGAATAGCAAGAATACAGTAATAACAAATATTGACCATTTGGCCTGTGAAGTATTAACCAGATTATTTTGGGCAATAATAAGTTAATGTGAGAGAGATAAATAAACATGACAATTAAAAATGCCGGTACGGTAATTGTTGATAAACCACGATTAAAAATTTTATATCAAGATGAATATCTTGTGGCTGTTGATAAACCCCCCGGGCTTTTTGTCCACCGAAGCTTTATGGACAAAGATGAAATTTACTTTGCCTTACAACTTATTCGTGATCAAATTGGCCAATATGTTTACCCATTACATCGCCTTGATAGACCCACATCAGGTGTGTTGTTATTTGCCTTAACCCAGGATGTAGCTCGCTTAATGGGGCAAGCGTTTAGTGAGCGGAAGATAAAAAAAACTTATTTTGCCTTGACGCGCGGACATTTACTAAATGAAGGTGTTATTGATCATCCATTAAAAGAAAAGCTTGATGATTTAGGGGATAAAAATGTTAGCCGTGCTAAAGAAGCGCAAAGTGCAGAGACATTTTACGAGTCAGTCGCTATTGCGTCATTGCCGGTGACGTTAGGTAAATATGCCAGCGTGCGATATTCGTTAATTAAATGCCAACCTCATACGGGACGCCGTCACCAAATTCGTCGACATCTCGCTCACTTACGCTACCCTATCATTGGTGATATAAATTATGGTGACAATAAGCAAAATCCATTTTTTGGAGAACACTTTGGTTTTAAACGTTTAATGTTAATGGCTAAACAGGTGGAGTTTATTCACCCCGTAACAGGGCTGGACATGTTAATCGAAGCCGAGTTTGATGAACAATGGCAGCAGATATTTAATGTCTTTGAATGGTAATACTCGGCTTTTAAAGTCGTGGTGTATTATTTGTCTCAAGCTAACGAATCAAGGGGTGTTAATTTACATTGCTCATGCTTTGTCGCAGGATTTAACCTAACTACGTTAGCGTGATACCCACTATTATTTAAAGTATTGGGTATCAGCCTATTTTTTTTGCGCTAGAGTTAAAAATCGTAGCCAGCAATAACCCAAAACACCTGCGATTAGTGAGCCAATAAATATCGCTGACTTGGCAATCAATAATTTATCCGGTTTGTCGTCAAATCCCAAATTAGCGATAAATATTGACATGCTAAATCCGATCCCTGCCATCAGACTTACGCCAATAATATGTGACATAGTGACTCCTTTTGGTAGAACGCCCAGTTTTAATTTTTGGGATATCCAACAAAAACAGGTTATCCCGATACACTTACCGAAGGTCAAGCCAAAAATAATCCCTAAAGAGAGTGGACTGCTAATACTGGCTAAAAAGGAACTGCCATCGATAGTGATCCCTGCATTAGCCAACGCAAATACGGGCAGTACTAATAGTGCAACGGGATGTTCGAGCTTCCTTTCCCAACGCTGTAACGGGGTTGTCGCTTTTTCTGCGACATCTTCCAGGCGGGCTGCAAGTGTGTCTTGCTCTTCGTCGGCAAGAATACTTTTAGCTCTTTTTTTGTTCGATTCAATCTCTTCAAACTTGTTGGTTAAACGATGCGCCTTTTGAATGAACCAACGGGGATTACGTTTTGGTCGCGCCGGAATTGTCATTGCCACCAACACGCCAGTTAAGGTCACATGCACTCCTGAATCCCCTAGGAATAGCCATACTGCAAGCGCAGGAAAAAAGTAAAGCCAGGGTCTACGGAACCCTAATAAATTAAGCATTATCAATATTATAAGAAATAAAGCGGCGAACCCCAAGTGAACGAATGAAATCGAGTCGCTATAAAAAACAGCAATAACCGCTATCGCCCCTAGGTCATCAATAATTGCCAGTGCAGTTAAAAACGTTGTTAAAGTTCTGGGTATTCGATTGCCGAGTAGATATAAAAATCCAACCGCGAAAGCCGTATCGGTTGCCATCGGTATTCCCCATCCATGAACGGTGGATGAGCCTGAGTTGAATGCATAAAATATCAACGCTGGTATCAACATTCCTCCGGCTGCGCTGATAACGACCTGGACTGAATTACGCGGATCATGTAACTCGCCAACCAAAAAATCGCGTTTCATTTCTAGGCCGATAACAAAGAAGAACAGCGTCATTAACGCCTCATTAATCCAGTCGTGAATACTTTTTTGGAAGCTCCATTCGCCAAAAACAAAGCCTGTTTGAGTATGTAATAAGGATTGATAAAAATCAGCTAAGGAAGAATTGGCAATTAACAACGCTAATATCGCGCTACAAAGCAATATGATACTGGCGATAGACTGGTCTTTGACGAAGGATTGAAATGGTCCAATTATTTTTTCAAAGCCTTCTTCTAGCCGACTAAGAGAATGTTTATTTGGTGGTCGATTTTCATCCTGCTCTGACATGAAATTTGCTCACTATTTATTAAAACATCAAAAAAAGACAAAAATTATTTTATAAAAGGATAGGATAATAAAAGTTATTTGATAAAATTTTAGCTGACAATATGAGCTATACCTACTGATTATTGTCAGAGTAATTTCATAAATTTAGAAGTAATACAGAAGTGAAGCTAATATAACCAATGCTCTTTATCATTGAGAAATCAATTATCAATGATAGGCTAAAATGACTAAACAAGACGAATACAAAAAACAGGCTAAAGCTAAACTAAAGGAATGGCACGGGAAATCGATGACCTCGAAGCGAAAGAAGGTAAAAAAGAGGTCAGCAAAGAAATACGCAGTGATATCGACATGCTAACCAAAAAAAGAGAAACTATAGTGGTCAACTAATTTGTAAAAAACTAATTTGAAAATAGGCATGCAGGCAAGTCTATTACGCCACCCAGAAATAAACGACGAGTCTGGTTATTTTGGTTGAACTTTTCACTCACTACTTTATCTCCCTTTTAATGCGATTATATTTTGATTAGTACACAACCCTCTTCATCGACATCCTCATTTTTTATAGCTGCTTTTTAGTGATGCTGAGTATCATCTCTAGGATTGTTGCCAGTATTAGCAATGAATTAAACCTTTTCCCGCTTCAGATCATTAATCAAACACCCGCTAACCACAAACTGACTCCACTAGTGCTGAGTTCATAACTCGTTGTAATAGTGCGATTGCTGGTTTTGTTTGTTAATTTAAGAGTTTTTGTTGTTGCAAGGAAGTAAGTGCAGATTTTATAGAGATAATTAAGACTGATTAAAGAAAACGTGATTAAATTTAGCTCTTGTCTTTTTTTTGACTTATTTCAAAAATCCTCTCTTATTGCATTGATAATTATCACTAGTTTTCTAAAAAAACTCATCCATAGAGTGATAACAAAGATTGTTTTTTAAGAGTGAACAGGGGGATTAACATTCACTATCTTAAACTTGCCGACCTCGCTAATTTTTTATCATTTTTTGTGCACTTTTGTTTGTCGAGCTGAAGCGTAATAATATTTTTGCAAGGATCTCGCGATACTTTTCTTCCTAATCTTTAAGTATTGCAATGACATCACCTTTTGATTGATAAATATCAATGTGCTTTTTAGCATTGGCCAATATTATAATTCCTCAATGTATTAATCAGCGGGGATTGTTAATTGATACAAAAACCTGACTGGACTATAAGTCTGGACAATCATTCAACAATAATGAGGCGTATAAATTATGAGCATGAAAGAATCGTATCAGAAAAAACTACGAGCTGAACTCGACCAGTGGGGCGAGGATATCGACAAGTTAAAGGCCAAGGCTGACAAAGCTGAAGCGAGTGTTAAAATTGAATATTATGAGCAAATTGAAAGGCTTAGGGCGAAACAGGCTTCGGCAAAAGACAAGCTAATAGAGTTAACCGAGGCCAGTGACGACGCATGGGAAGATCTTAAAGCTGGCACCGAAAACGCCTGGCACTCTCTTGGAGAAGCAGTCAAAAGCGCTGCCTCAAGGTTTAAATGAGCGCAGCCAGATTTGTTGGCGGAAGTTACTTGAGTATAATATAATATAATTAAGCCACCCATAATAAATTGTTTAATATAATTAATATAATTAAGCCACCCATAATAAATTGTTTGTTTTTTATATAATATAATTTAGCCACCCATAATAACTTGTTTGTTTTTTAAACAATAAACTACACTTAATTTACCCTTTTTAAGTGTGGTGATTGTTATGCCTAAGCCTCGTTCACAACAAATTAGTTTATCTGATACGCCGTATTATCATATTTGTAGTCGAACCGTCCGCAAAGCCTTTTTATGTGGTGTTGATAAAGCAACGGGTGTTAGCTATGAGCATAGACGTAGTTGGATTGAAAAACGTGTTTTTCAATTATCTCAGGTATTTGCTATTGATATTTGTGCTCACGCTGTCATGAATAATCACTTACATTTAGTCCTTCATGTTGATAGTGAACACGTTAAAAATTGGACTACGCTAGATGTACTTTCCCGTTGGCATAAGTTGTTTAAAGGCACCCTTTTGACCCGTCAATATTAGCGAGAGCAATCATTAACTACATTCGAAATAAAAATGGTTGAAGAAACAGCGCAGGTCTATAAGCAACGCTTAATCGATATCAGTTGGTTTATGCGGGCATTAAACGAGCCTATTGCTCGACAAGCCAATAAAGAAGATAAATGCACAGGGCACTTTTGGGAAGGACGCTTTACATCACAAGCCCTGCTCGATGAAGGTGCATTACTCGCTTGTATGGCTTATGTAGATTTAAATCCAGTCCGTGCGGGCATTGCGCCAACACCGGAACAATCGAGTTTTACCAGTATTCAACTTCGTATCAAAGCAGCCATCATGGGAGAGCAACCGACAACGTTATTAGCCTTTACTGGCCATGAACATCAAGATAAAGCCTCAGGTATCAGCTTTAGCTTGAAGGACTATTTAACCCTAGTAGATGAAACAGGTCGCGTAATAAGAGAAGACAAACGAGGCGCTATCGACACTAAAACCGCACAGATACTGTCAAGACTTCACATCAGCAATGAAAGTTGGCTCAAACTCACCACAAACTTTGAAGGTATATTCACTGGTGCGGTGGGCACCGCAGAGCATTTGTGTGAATTTACTGAACACGTGGGTTTAAAGCGAGCACACGGTAAAGCCAATGCTCAAGCTTGTTTGAATAGCGCTTAAACTTAACTACATGCTAAGACAGCAAGAAAAATACGGCTACTTTGGGGTAGCAAGTACCGGTTGCCTGACATTCACTCATTTAATCAAAATATATAAAAATCGATATGCAAAGGCTTACCATATGAAGTACAGGCATTGTTGTTGACCAATGGATAGCCGTGTTTTGGAGCATTATTATTGCGTAGAATTATCATGGGTGGCATAGTTGATTGCAGCAAGAAAAACACGGCTACCTTTGGGTGGCAAGTACCGCTTGCCTGACATTCACTCATTTAATGAAAATATATAAAAATCGATATACAAAGGCTTAGCATATGAAGTACATGCATTGTTGTTGACCAATGGATAGCAGTGTTTCAGAGCATTATTATTGCGTAGAATTATCATGGGTGGCATAGTTGATGGCAGTTGATGCGCATAGTTGATGATTCTGACCTTATAGTTTGACGAATTAAAAAACAGTTTTTGTCAGAAAAGTGTGCATTGAATACCATATTTATGTAAAAACTTTATGTCTTCTTAATAAGAGAGGAGAAGACATTTACTGATTAGTGGGAATCTGATGACCTAGCTAAGACTTTATTTTAATTATCGAACAGTATTTTATGTTTAAAGATCACTAGCTCATGAGGTTTTTGTGTCGAGTTTTTTTACACTAACACATGATTAAATTAACATTGAACACACAAGTTACTGTAATTATTGATAATAAAATAACTGGCCTGAATGGTGCATGTAAATTTCAAGCCCCGGTATTATATTTACCATCTAAAAAAGATGTGGCAATTTGTCACTTTATTAGTAATTACCTATTTTTAAAAAGTCAGATAGGGATTAATAAGGATAAAAATGAAATTTAAAGCTCTAACTACACTGTGTATTGCTATTTTACTCACCTCTTTTGCGCACGCTTCCCTAATTGTTGACGCATCATTCGAACCTAGCACCAATGGATGGGAATCTACAGGTGGTTGGTATAGCACGACCTCTCAAGCAGGTTTTTATGGTGGGCAGGCAAACCCTGAAGGTGGATATATTTCTCATTCCAACCCTAGTCATGTCGTCTATACGAATGATATTTCTAATGGCGCTTACACAATTGAAGAAGGGATTTATACTATTTTATTTTCTGCAGGCAATTGGAGTAACGCACTATTCACTGGGTTTGATATTACTTTTGCTGGTATGGGTCAGAGTTTAGCTTCATCTTATAGCGCTCAGTCACCAGCTCGTGGAGCATGGAACCTATGGTCATTTACATGGGACGTAGATTCCAATTCTAGCTTCATTGGCAATGCTTTGTCTTTTAGAGCTTTAGCCTTAAATCCTGGTGGTTCAAACGGTGCTTTGGACGGAGTTGGATATTTTAGCCCATTAGGTAATGGCTTTTTGGTTGATTATAGCGAGCCAGTAAATAAACAGGTCATATCTTCCTCTGTTCCTGAACCTACTACACTCGCTATATTTGCTTTAGGATTTATGGGTTTAGCATCACGTCGATTTAAGAGAAAATATTAATAATTTAAAGTGATTTTATTCAAGAAACATCAATTGTAATGATTGATGTTTTTTTGTCAGGTGATTAGTAAAAAATATAGACACCTATTGTTTTATTATCCGTGGTCTCCGTCACTAAACTACCACCAGTAAGATACTTAATCATTTTCTATGACCGAAATGGTGGCTGAGGGGACTATTGATCTTGATAAATTTAGACCGATTTTTGGCATAAGTGACAGTTAAAAAAATCCTCCAAGTAGTTGCAATTTTGGCCTTAAGAATTATTTATTGCTAACGACTTTTCAGTTCGCATTGAAGACATTAGAATGGCTAGTCTTAATGGTAACTATTATCAACAAAAGTGAAAATAGTTAAAAAAATAGTCTTGTAGGAGAGGCAATAAATGAAGTCATGGTTAAAACAAATCTTTTTTATTGTCATCGTTTTTCTCATCACGAGCTTTGCTGTAGATACGTGGCGAACTAGGGGGATTGATCGACAATCGCTGCCCGATCTACAGGGACAGACAATCTATAATACAACCATTAATTTAAAGGAACTAAGTTTTGAACAACCAGTTCTAGTCTATTTTTGGGGGACTTGGTGTCCAGTTTGTTCCTTTGTTAGCCCTTCTGTAGATACTATTTCACAGCATTACCCTGTTTACAGTATTGCCATGCAATCTGGTAATAATAAGACACTAAAAACATACATGGAAATAGAAAGTTATCAATTTAATGTCATTAACGACGATAATAATCGCATAGCTAACTCGTTAGGTGTGCAAGTTACTCCATTAGTGATGGTGATTGACCAAGGTGAACTCGTTCACTTCACAACGGGTTATGTGAGTTTATTTGGTTTATGGTGGCGCATTGCTTTTTAAAGAACTCAAGGCGTAGAGCGGAAGGTAGCAGCTATAACGTAGCGATAAATTTTCTAATGCTTTGTTTTTTATGCGAGGTTGGATATATACTTTTATCCTAATATGATGATTTTTCAGTCACAAACGTTAAACTCTAAGGGAAATGTCGATGGTTATAATTCAAAGACCTGACCCCACAGGTTTATTGGCGATGGCAGACAATCCCGGATATTTCGGGACTGTCGCAAAACAACATACTGAATAGGACCTCTTTAGTAGCGCGGACGAAATGAGGGTAGATTATCTCGTTACTGCTGTGCTTGTTAGCGCTGTAAACAGTGATAGTAGAATCCTTTAAATCACGTCTATTTATTTTTTAATGTTGGCCAAACAAAGGGAGCGGGCTTTGTGGAAGACGTTCCTGATACTGCTGTTTTTTGAGCGAGTATCCCCCTAATTACTTTTCCTGTTGCTTTATGCTTACTACAAAATGTTTTTAGGTACAAAATTTCAACTCTACTGCGTGCCCAAGGGGTTGTACGCAGAAATTTCAAACTTGATTTAAGACGTGGTTTATTAGTGAAACAACGAATATTAAGTAACTCACCCATCTTATCCCAACCAACTTCCTTCTCCAGTTCGGTTAGAATCTGTTCAAGTTTCACGCCGTGTAGAGGCTCATTACTTTTATTCATAGACTACCTAAAATCAAAAATAGCATTGTAACAAGTTTCTTAAATATTGACAGACTTATGCGTTTAAATCAGGTCAAGCTATACGGAATGCCTACCTATTGTTTTTTTTGTTAAGTTTGGCTGACGCAAAAAATATAATCCGAACTGCAATATCAACTCAATTCTTAATGTATCGAATGTGCGAAAAGTGAAACTAATCATTTGATAGTGTCAGCTTTTTTTACAGTCAGCTATAAGACAGTAAGTGGACTAAGTACAATATATTTTATGTTTAGAGCAAATAGGCATAAATTTTGGTTTGAAAAGTGCGCTAAGCGGAACTAATTATTTAATAGTGTCAGCTTTTTTTACAGTCTGCTATGGGAAAGTAAGCGGACTAATTACTTTATATGTCTTTTTTGCTGTTCACTAGCAGATGATGTATTAGCACTAGCAAAGGATACAAGTCAGTTGCTAGATGGTCTTGATGGTTGATTTCACTGATTTGTAGTGGGATTAAAGCAATTAATCAACAAATACTAGCACCGCAAAGTTTTAATCAATTACACTACTAAATGGGTTTTTTACCTAGTTTAACCATACTTTTCCGATGAATTATTTAAAGTTGTATTATAAATTCAAGCATTTAAAACTATTTTTATCATAAGACCAATACCCCCTTACTTGTTGATTTTATGTAACAAAATAAATGGGTTGATGAGTTTATTGTGTCAGGTTACTTTACACTTCTAACTGACATATATCATTGATATTTTATATCTACTTGAAATAATTATATATTAATAACTTGGCGTGTTTTGTGCTTTTCGTAGGGCATTCGTGATGACGTATCACTTTTAGCATTACCCAAGCGTAATAATATACGAAGGGATTAACAGGAATATCAAATGAAATTTAAATTTTTAAAAACGATTATCGCAAGTGCAGCCGCTGTCATATTATTCTCAGGGTCAGTTAACGCTACGTTAATTGGTAATCTATCCTACGATGGAACCTATATTTTCGGCGACGGATACACCTACCTAAGCTTAGACACAATGGAGGGTTCAACTTACGATGAGTTTGTCACTGTAACTTCGGTTGGCGGAATATACGAAGATTTCGATATTGCGGACATTGCGGCTGCTTATCGTTTTACAAATTCAGTGTTAGGCTATAATTCAAGCTGCGACGTTGTGTTCAATGGAAATGGAAATTTTAATCAGTGCGGTGGGAAGGATTATTACACGGACGGATCATTGGGAAACAACGCAAATGGGAGCAGTGATTATTTTTTGTTTAATAACGATGAGACGGGTGGGGTCGGTACGTTTTGGTATAGCCGATATGGGTTGCTTGTGAATGAGACAAGTTATACAACAAAAAATGAGTACATGAGTAATTTACCGTTTTTGTTGTATAAGGGGACGGCATCAAGTGTTCCCGAACCTTCTACCCTTGCAATCTTCACATTAGGTTTAATGGGTTTAGCATTACGTCGCTTTAAGAAAAAATATTAATCAATATTTTTCGCTATCAAAATTAATTATCGACAATGTTATACCTTGGTTGATATTAGCCAAGCCATATAACCCAATGTTGTTGAAAATCATCAAGAAGCATCTTCCAATTAGGTAGATGCTTTTTCGATCGCCAAGGATGGTGGGAATGCCAAAAACGCAGGAACAGTTTTGTGCGTCTCATAAAGCGGCGTTAATCGACGTATGTGATTTTGTAATGTCTTTTTTCCTATATAAACATACCATTATATAACTAGAAAACTCTCCAAATTTTATGTCTTCAAAGTGGCATAAGTGACGATTAAACCCAATCCCCCAAGTGACTTCATTTTTGGGCACTAATATTTGTTAGTGCTAATGTTACCTTCGTGCGCTAGCGGAACTAATTATTTGATAGTGTCAGTTTTTTTTACAGTCAGCTATGAGGCATTAAGCGGACTAAGTACTTTGTATCTTATGTTTAGAGCAAATAGGCATAAATTTGGTCTGAAAAGTGCGCTAAGCGGAAGTTACACCATCGTTATTATTAACGTCCGCTTCAAGCTCATTGCTGCCGGTGAGATTTCATATTTGAAAGCGAGCTATTACCACAAAAAGATCTTTGTTCTTTGGAATATCCAACTTACCACATGCTTGCTAAGATACAAATATTAGCATTTTAGACATTCAATATTAATGTAGTCTGGGCGGTTCAATTAATCTATTACTACCTCCGACTTTTAAGGGCGTGTTATTGCCTTACGTTTGGATTGTTACATTTAATACAATAAATACTGGTTGACTCTCACCCTAGGTCATAGTTGAACATTGGCAATGTAGGACGAAGTTACAAAACATCACAACTTTAATGGGTAGAAATAATATGGTTGATGCCAAAATATATAGTGTAAGTCAGTTAAGCAAGTTGGCTGATGTTAGCGTAAAAACCTTACATTATTATGATCATAAGGGGTTGCTGGTACCAATGCGTCAACCTGATAACGGCTATCGAACATATGGTCAAAAGCACTTAGTTATTTTACAGCAAATTTTAATCTACCGTGCCTTGGACTTTAGTATTGAAGACATTAAGAATTTACTCAACGCTAAAGGTCAAGACTTACATCAAGTCCTATCTGAACAAAGAGTGATGTTAGTAGAACGTCAACAATCAATTTCTCTAATGATTAACAGTATTGAGGCGACTATGAATAATTTACAAGCGAAGAAAAATTTGGATATCTTTTTTCAAGACATCCCTAAAGATAAAGTAGAGCGATGGGATGCTATGACTCGCTCTCGGGTAGGGGAAGAAAAGGTTCAAGAAAGTGTACAAAATTTTGCTAAATTAAGTGAGGAGGATGCACAGGAACTACAAGAAGAGAGTCTTGAAATCACAAAAGCTTTTGCAAAGACAATCGGTCAACCGATAGATAGTAAAGAAGTGCAAGAGTTGACTGACAAACACTATAAAAGTATCAATCATATGTCGAGCCTTATGGTTGAAGATTTTACGGGCATTAGTTTTGACAGCTATATACAAATGGCCAACAGTGTGGATATGTCAGAAATGAACGAACTTTGTGAGCATTATGGGGAAGGTTATGCTGAACATGCCCGTGCAGCAATGATTTATTATGCGGAACGTAATTTAAAGGGAAATAAGTAGGTGGATATATTAAACAAAGTATTAATAAGTGAAAACTATGCCTTTATAGCGCTTGTGTTAGTCGGAGTATTTATTCTTTGGTTTCTCCCTGCGATGCTTGCATTAATTTTTAATCGGAAGCAATTTAAGCTGATAGTGTTGGCCTGTATTCCAGCAGGTTTATCTTTCATTGCTTGGGGAGGCGTTTTGGTATGGGCAATAAGTGGTAAAACCATTGCTAAATATACTTCCAAAGTGGAAGCTGAAAATTAAAAAATAGCGAAATGTCCCGCTGTGGATTGCAAGTATTAAAGCGTCAACTATCACCACAAAATTTTAATAAAGTTAAACTGCTCTTTTTTAGCTCTTGAAGTTAGGTTTATTCAACATACAGTGTGCTTATTTTCCTGATTGTGGATCAGCCTGATTATGGGGGGTGATAGCAAAAATATCTATTTATTGGATATGAGCAGAAGTATTGATTTTGTTAGCACTAAATGATGAACGACCGCTGTGGTGGCAGCCTGTGTGAAAACTATTTCGAACTTGCGTAATTGGATAATATCAACGTAAAAAGGCTCCGTAGATTAAATTCTGTAGTACGTTTGAGGTAAAACCACCTGTTAATTCACGTAGCGTCGCATAAAAAATTTACTCTGAGAGTTTTCACACAGCCTGGTGGCTTTGTTGACATCTGGTCAGTGAGTATTAGAGTATTATCCATCTAGCTAAATATTTATTACACAACTTGTGAAATATAGTCTGTTTGATTCTAAGCCGGACCTTGCAGTTTTAAATTCATTTTAGGATTTTTTAACACGATTCCTTTTTTAAAAAGAAATTTATGCAACTGCTTTTGTAATTTGGTTTCAGCATGACTGCTATGTGCAACACGTAGCTTTTGTGCTTCACTAAAATGGCAGTGCACTAATAAACTGGCAGGGAAGCAATCGAACTGAACAGTGTGACTTATATGACTAAAACCACCGACTTGCTTTGCCTCTTCATTGATTTGGTCTAATACAGCCAATAACTTATTGTTCAAACGATGGCAGATTTTACTCATTTTCATACTTTATGACTTACTCAATAGGCACTAAATTAACAAGGTACATTGTAACCTATAGTTGGAACAAAAAATTGGAAAACGATAGAAGTTTAAAATAGATATTGAAATGTCAGCTAGCGTATCATTGAAGAAGGCGTCCATGCCTTCAGTTTGAGTTAAATATCGGTTGCTTCCGACAGCTCAAGCGCATCATCTACTTCAACGCCAAGATAACGAACCGTACTCTCTAGTTTTGTATGCCCAAGTAATATTTGTACTGCTCTCAAATGTTTTGTTTTCTTATAGATTAAAGATGCTTTAGTTCGTCTCATGGTATGAGTGCCATATAATATGAGATCTAAACCTATACTTGAAATCCATTTTTTAACGATCCTTGCATATTGACGAGTAGTTAAATGAAAATCTTTTTTTACTCTACTGCCAAACAAATAATCACCAGACCTAAGCGATTTTTGTGCTATCCATTCTTGCAGTGACTTTCTAGTTTTAGGGGGTAATTCAAATTGAACCGAACTACCTGTTTTCTGTTGAATAAGCATGGCTCTGGACTGAATAGTAGCTCCATGAGCAATATCCAAAACTTTTAGTTTAATAAAATCACAGGCGCGTAATTTACAGTCTAAAGCCAAATTAAACATTGTTAATTCTCGCAGGTTATTTTCCAGCTCTAACCGTATCCTAATTGACCATATTTCTTCGAGTTTAAGGGGAAGTTTTTGACCAACTAGTTTGCCTTTATTCCAGCAGGTTTTTCGTGAAGTTGATTTGCTGTTAAACATAATAGTGCTCCTTTCTTGAAGGACTATAAGTATGGCTTGAAACACTAAAATTTATTTATAGCAGACATTATGCGTATGTAGATAAGAATGCTTCTCTTAGCCAGAAGCTGAGATTGAGTTTTGAGAAACCATGATCATATTCAGGGTAAGTTTAACTAAAATGTACTGCTTGTTCGTGGGGCAGGTTTAAGTTCATACCTGTCGTTCACATCAAGCTGTAGATGCTGTTTTTTCACAAAATCAATTAATTTAAGTTTGCAGATTTAACCAAAATCATGCTCACTGAAAACAATTTCGGACAATAAAACCATCTCATTATATATTTTTTTGTTCGCGAAACGAGCATACCCAAGTTATAAGCCCTTAAGTTTTATCATTTACTTACTTATTATCGTTTAGTTTAAATTGACGAACTAGATCACAAATGTTCAAATTGTAATGTGCATCATTAAAGGTCCTTGCTGTGAAAAATAAGTTTCTGAATTTTATTTTAGTTATCGCGATTGTATTACAATCGTTTGGAGCTATTGCCAATTCACAAGAAACGCATGAATTAGATGTACAACATCTCCAAACAGAACATTCACATGAATCTGATGATCAAGTGGTTGATAACGACCTATCTACAGACAATGAACATAACGTTAAAGATTGTCATCACTGTGGACACTGTCATGGATTTCATACTCAGTGGCTCGTTCAAACTGAAAATTTTACTGAGCGTCAAAATCAGATAGAACATCAGTATAGATATTTATCTCAATATTCAAACCCTCTTCACGATAACCCAATAATCCCCCCTATAAGTTAACTCTGTTAAAACCGCTCAGTTTAGCTGAGCATCTTTATATTCGTGTCTACTTACGATTTTACTGTCGTCAGTTAGCACTATTTAAATAAATATGAGTTTAATTTATGAAAATATTTTTTCAAAAAAATATTGGCGCTTTACTATGCGTCAGTATGTCTTTGGCTATTGTAATTAATATACAAAGAGTCAATGCACAAACAACATCGACGTCTTGGGTGTCGGTGCAAATAAACAAACACCCCGATATTATTGCCGCTAAAGAAGAACTGAATGCTGTTTTTTCAACCGCAGAGGGAGACAAGCAACCGCTTTATAATCCTGAATTAGAGACAGGTTATGAACGAGAAGGTGATGTTAATAATTATTCAATTGGTATTAATCAAACTATTGACTGGTGGGATAAGCGAGCAACAAAAGAACAACAAGCTAACTTTAGCTTAACTCAAGCGAGTGCTCACTTTAATTACCTTGTTCAAGAAAAAACAGCGCAAGCTTTACAAGCGTTAGTTACTTGGCAAGCAGCCAAAAAACAAGCTGTTATCGCCCAAGCACAAGAAAAGCAGTTAGGGATCTTACTTAATATCGTTACCGACCGTCAAAAAGCAGGTGATCTTGGACAAGTGGATACCGAACTCACTTTTTTAAGCTTAACGCAAATGTTGAATGTCACTGCAAAGGTACAAGTGCAATTAAAGCAAGCAGAAGCTCAAGTTAAGGAGCTACTAAGAGATTGGGCGCCGGATAAACGTGTTCTACCTGCGCAAGGTTTAAGTATCACCAATGCTCAATTTTCAACTCAATGGCTTCAACAACACCCTTTAGTTCTAGAGGCAAAAGCACAATGGAAAATTAGCAAAACTGATGCGCAACTCGCGTTATTAGAAACTAAAGCCGAGCCAACTATTGGTATTAGTGCGGGTAAGAATGATCGAGAGAATGTGCTAGGCGTCACTTTTTCAATGCCGTTAAATATCCGTAATGACTTTTCGGCACAAGCTAGGGCTGCAAACCAACAAGCCATTGCCGCAGAAGCTAATTTTCGCGCGATATACAGGAAACAAAAATATGAAATTCAATCAGCTACAGACACGTTAAAGACCTACCAACAAAGCTATCAACGATGGCAACAATTGATGAATGGCAGAGGGAAACGTAGTGGCGATTTACTGCAAAAGCAATGGCAAAGCGGTGATGTAAGCACTACCGAGTATTTACTCGCATTACAACAACGTGCTCAAGGTCTTAATGCAGGTATTGAATTACACAGTAAATTTCAGTTAAGCCAAATCGATTGGCTATTACAAGTGGGACAAATAAAGACTGTGCTCCAGCAATTATTTCAGCCTTGAATAGTAAAGGCACGCTCAATAATAAATTAATAGTCAATGAACAAATTTTGGAAATAACATATGAATAAGCAAATTAAATTATTAGCTATTGCCGCACTTTTTTGTGGAATAACAACCATAAGTCCTGCGACATTTGCAAATGTTCAGTCGGCTGAAAAAGCCGAAAAGCATAAGGCCGAAAGTCATAGTAAAGAGCATCTTGAAGAACAAAAAGACGATGGGCACGAAGAAGATAAAGACGATGGGCATGAAAATAAAAATGAACACGAAGAAGAAGGTGCGGGAGTTAAACTTTCAAAGGAGCAATTAAATTTAGCAGAAATTAATATATCCGTACTAGAGCCTCAGGCGATGTCTTATAGTATTTATGCTCAAGGTGAGATAAAGGCTAATGATTATACCAGTTATATAGTCTCGCCAAGAGTGGATTCAGTGATACTCAAACGCCATGTTGCTTTAGGTGACCATGTTGAAATTAATCAGCCCTTGGTTACCTTGTTTAGTGAGTCAATGGCTGAGGCGCAAGCTAGCTATAGACTCGCCGATTCAGAGTGGAAACGAGTGCAAAAACTGGGTCAAAAAGCGGTTGGTGACAAACGATTTATAGAAAGTCAGACCGCTTTTGAGGTTGACTTAGGACGTTTATATGCGTTTGGCTTATCTGCTGACGCTATTACCTCTTTGGCAACCAATACTAAAAAATTGGGTCAATACACCTTAAACGCAGAGATTTCTGGCGCGGTATTATCTGATGATTTTCGCCAAGGTCAACGCATCGAATCCGGTGGTACTTTATTTGAATTGGCTGATGAGAGCACGTTATGGGTTGAAGCACGTTTAGCGCCTTCGATGGAACTGGACTTGCCCAAAAACTCAAAAGCGCAAGTAAAAGTGGCTGATAAAATATACCTAGCTACTGTCACTCAAAAAGCTCATACCATAGACCCTATCACGCGCACGCGCATTATACGTTTGACGGTTCAAAACGACGATCATCAGCTTCATCCAGGGTTATTTGCCGATGTCTATTTTGCCTTTGAAACTGACAAAAAGGTCCTGGCTGTACAGGAAGAAGCATTAATGCGGAGTAGTGATGGTGACTGGATGGTATTTGTTGAAGAAAATGGTGAATTTAATGGAGTAGAAATTGAACTAGGCCGACAACTTGGCGCATTACGTGAAATTAATGGTTTACCCGCAGGCACTAAAGTCGCCACAACGGGCGCTTTTTATATTGCAGCGGAAATTGCCAAAGGCAGCTTTGACCCTCATAACCATTAATTTATTGATAATTGGAGAACTAAAACATGTTAAATCGTTTGATTGACTGGTCTGTTACTAACCGATTATTGGTCATTATTGCCTTGATTGCGTTAACGGCTTCGGCCATCTTTATTATTCCACGTTTGAATTTGGATGCGTTTCCAGATGTGACCAACGTGCAAGTGGCCATTAATACCGAAGCCCCAGGTTTAGCTTCAGAAGAAGTGGAACAACTCATTACCTTTCCAATAGAAGCGGTAATGTATGCATTACCTGATGTCGAAGAAGTACGCTCTATTTCTAAAACAGGTTTGTCGGGTATTACAGTTGTTTTTAAGGAAGGCACAGATATTTATTTTGCCCGTCAATTAGTTTTTGAACGATTGCAATCAGCAAAAGAATTGATCCCTGAAGGTGTTGGTACGCCTGAAATTGGTCCAAATTCGTCTGGGTTGGGTCAAGTTTATCAGTATTTATTGCTCGCCGATGAAGACTCTGGTTATGACAGTACGTCACTTCGAAGTCTAAATGATTGGGTGGTTAAATTATTATTGATGCCCGTAGACGGTGTTACTGATGTTTTAGCCTTTGGTGGCAATGTAAAACAGTACCAAGTAAATATTAATCCATCACGTTTACTGGCTTACCAATTGACCCAAGAAGATATAGCTAACGCATTAGAAGATAATAATGATAACGCGGGTGGCTGGTATATGGATAGAGGCCAAGAGCAACTGATTATTCGAGGTGTGGGTTGGTTAAGTAGTAATAAAAAAGGTATAGAGGAATTAAAACAAATCCCGGTTAAAACAATTGAAGGTACTGTTGTTTACCTTGCTGATGTGGCCACTGTTGAATTTGGTAGCGAAATTAGACAAGGCGCAGTCACTATGACTAAACGTATTGGTGCTAAAGGCGTTAAGTCTCTGGGTGAAGTGGTATCTGGGATTGTATTAAAGCGTATGGGCGCGAATACCAAAGTTACCATTGATGGGATAAAAGACCGGATACCGCTAATTCAACAAGCTTTACCAAAAGGGGTTACTTTTGAACCTATCTATGACCAAGCAGACTTAATCGAAAAAGCGGTTAGTACGGTCGTTCAAGCATTGATAATGGCTTTTATCTTTATTGTTATTGTATTGGTACTTTTTTTACTGAATGTACGCGCGGTTTTACTGGTACTTATTTCTATCCCGCTTTCTGTTGGTATGGCATTAATGATTATGGCTTACAGTGGCTTGTCTGCGAATTTAATGTCACTGGGTGGTTTAGCGGTTGCTATTGGTATGATGGTAGATGGTGCGGTGGTGATGATGGAAAATATTTTCAAACATCTCAGTCAGCCAGACCGTCGTCATGAAAGAAAGCATGACAGTGAGAACCCTTTTGATGTCGAAAAAGATATCAATGTTAGTTTGCGTATACAAATTGCCGCTAGGGAAGTAGCTAAACCGATATTTTTTGCTGTAACAATTATTATGGTGGTTTTTGCGCCTTTATTTAGCTTAGAAGGAGTCGAAGGTAAACTATTTCAACCCATGGCTATTAGTATTATGATTGCTATGGTGGCGTCTTTAGCCGTATCCCTCATTGTTGTACCTGCCTTGGCAAGTTACCTGTTTAAACGAGGTTTTAAAGCGCGAACCAGCCCTTTCGTTAGTGTGCTAGAAAAATTTTACCGTCGTAGTTTAACCAAAGCAATGAATGCAAAGAAAGTGGTTCTTATAGGGGCTGGAGCCTTGCTTGTTGGTACGTTATTTCTAGTGCCGCATTTAGGCACTGAATTTGTGCCAGAGCTTGAAGAAGGCACTATTAATTTACGGGTAACAATGGCCCCTTCAACCAGCTTAGCGACGGCCCTTTCAGTTTCCCCTAAATTGGAAAAAATATTACTTGAATTTCCTGAAGTTACTTCTGCTACCAGTCGTATTGGCCGAGCAGAAATTGGTGGCGATCCAGAGCCAGTGAGTAATATTGAGATCTATATTGGTCTCAAACCAACCCCTGAGTGGACGAGCGCAAAAACACGCCAAGAACTACAAGGATTAATGGAAGAAAAGCTTGAGCAATTTCCTGGTTTACTACTGAATTTTTCTCAACCTATAGCGACAAGAGTAGATGAATTACTTTCGGGTGTTAAAGCACAGTTAGCAATAAAACTATTTGGTGCAGATCTCGATATTCTTGCTCAGCAAGGTCAATCCATTGTTAATGCCATTCAAGGTGTTGATGGTGCAAGGGATATAGCTATGGAGCCAATAACAGGCGAATCTCAGTTAGTCGTTAGACCAAACCGTCGTCAATTATCTCGATATGGTTTATCGGTTGGTGATGTCATGAGATTAGTGCGTAATGGTATCGGTGGTCAGGAAGTAGGACAAGTCATTAATGGCAATGAACGTTATGATATTTATCTGCGGATAGGCAAAGCGTTTAGAGATCAGCAACAAGCTATTGCTGATTTACGACTACAAGCCCCAACAGGTGCATGGGTACGGCTAGGTGATGTTGCCGATATTGCCATTGAATCTGGTCCTCCTCAGGTACGTCGAGATGATGTTCAGCGACGCGTCGTTATTCAAGCTAATGTACAAGGACGAGACATGGGTAGTGTCGTAAAAGATATTCGAGCAGCAATTGAGCGTAAGGTTGATTTACCTCCCGGTTATTCCGTTGATATCGGTGGACAATTTGAAAATCAACAAAGGGCACAACAAAGACTCGCTATCGTTGTACCACTTTCTATTGCCATGATAGCGCTGTTATTATATTTTGCTTTTGCCAGTGTTAATCAAGCCATGCTCATCCTCGTTAATTTACCTTTAGCTATGATTGGTGGGGTTGTCGCCTTATATATTTCTGGTCAATACCTATCTGTACCTAGCTCGATTGGTTTTATTACCTTATTTGGTGTTGCTGTTCTTAATGGTGTGGTTATGGTTGAAGCAATTAATTTACGCATTCAAACAGGTACGGAAAGTATTGCCAAAGCCGTTTACGAAGGCGCTGTATCAAGGCTTCGTCCAGTACTGATGACAGCGATTACTTCCGCCCTTGGTTTGATACCTATTATCATGTCAAATGGTGTAGGCTCTGAGATACAACGACCATTAGCCACAGTCATTGTGGGAGGTTTGGTCACCGCAACTTTCTTAACTTTATTTGTTCTCCCCGTACTTTATGCTTGGTTTTCAAAAGGTCGGATTGAAGAAATGAGAAGGTAGTTCTACTTGGTTAAAGTAAATATAACTTTTTACTTTAACTAGATATCTCGTAGGTATTCGCTGCGGGATATCAATTTATAGGAGAAAGTAATGTCCGACAAATTACATCAACACCCAGCTAGCCATGGACACAGTCATATTCCTAAAGATATGTCTTCAAGTCGTATTGGCTGGGCATTTATACTAAATGTTTGTTTTACTATTATCGAATTTATTGGCGGCTGGTTAACCAACAGTACCGCAATCATGGCGGATGCGGTTCACGATTTAGGAGATAGTTTATCCATCGGTCTCGCATGGGGATTAAATAAACTCAGCAAGAAAAACCATGATGAAATGTTTAGTTACGGCTACCACCGTTTTTCTTTACTTGGTGCGCTTATTAACGGCGTTGTCTTAATCACGGGGTCAATTTGGGTGTTAACCATATCATTCCCTCGATTGTTATCACCAGAAATGCCTGATGCTCAAGGCATGCTGTGGTTAGCGATATTAGGGGTGACTGTTAATGGTTATGCTGCCTTCAAATTAAGTGACGGGAAAACATTAAACGAACGTGTACTTAATTGGCATTTACTGGAAGACGCTTTAGGTTGGGTAGCTGTGTTAATTGTCGCTATCGTCTTAATGTTTATCGAACTGCCAATACTTGATCCCATACTTTCAATCGGATTTACGTTATTTATTCTTTTTAATGTCTTAAAAAATCTCCGCACTGCAATACGTCTATTTTTGCAGGCAACACCAGAGCAAGACATGCAAGAAAAAATAAGAAATGAATTATCAACATTGAAGTTTGTTAAAGATATTCATCATTTTCATTTGTGGTCCCTTGATGGTGAAAGGCATGTACTTACGGCTCATTTAGTAGTGAACCATTATTTTGATAAACAAGAATATATTGAAATAAAGCATGAAATATCAACACGACTAAGCCCGTTTCATCTTGAACATACAGCTTTGGAATTTGAGTTTGTCGACGAAATATGTAGAGACTCAAAAAACAATTAGAAATATTTTCAAAGATGAAAAGATATTTTAACTACGCCTGTTACAGGCTCGTTGTTTTGAGAGAACCTCTTTCTCTTACTAGTGTGGATACTTTAGATCTACTACAGCAGCATGCTGACGAATCGCCACCGGCAGCAATGAGCTTGCAGCAGTTATAGAAATTATTCTCGTTCTACAACTGTATTTGATTTTTTGATCATGATATGAGTCTCAAAATAAATTTTGAAACGGCTGCTATGGCAATGATTATCGAAATTAACTTTCGACCTGCGTAAGTCAACTAAAGGGTACAGTCGACTTTTACCTATACAAAAAAATTCAAACTTTTTCTTCTGCTCTTGCGTTGCGTACCAAGAAGTCAGGTTCCAACGTTATTTGGCATGTTTTTGATACTTTTTTAATCAATAAAGCTTACTGCCAAATTTGTTGCCATCTTTATCCACAAAAGCCTATTTATGCTCAACGGCATAAGTAGGCTTGCATGGGATGTTTGTGTCGATTTTTATTCAGCTTCTATATCTGCTTAGATGTTGCTATTAGCACTTGTTAAACTTTTTTCTTATATTTTAAATCGTTCTACTAAGCTATCTAAGTTCATGGCCATTGCCGTTAACGATTCACTTGAAGAGGCTATGCGGGTTGATATTTGTGCACTGCTTTCTGTACTATCACTAATTGCATGCACATGAGTATTAATTTCACCAACGACCGCGGCTTGCTCTTCTGTTGCCGTGGCGACCTGAGTATTTAAATCAGAAATTTGTTGAATATTTGCAACAATTTCATCGAGTGCTTCTGTGGTCTGCTGAGCATCAGTCACCCCAATTTCGGCAGTCTCTTTACTTTCTCTTATACCCTCTACCGCTCGCTTAGATTCCGTCTGTAACAGGTTAATCATTTTATTAATTTCATCTGTTGCCTCGCTGGTGCGCTTCGCCAAGTTGCGTACTTCATCAGCGACAACAGCAAAACCACGACCCTGTTCGCCAGCACGAGCTGCCTCAATGGCGGCATTTAAGGCCAGCAAGTTTGTTTGCTCTGAAATGCCACGAATAACATCGAGAACACTACCAATTGCATTGCTCTTATCCGCTAACGACGCAATAGTAGTAGATACTGACTCCATCTTCTGAGCCATCTGGTAAATATTTTCAGTGGAATCTTTAACAATAATTTGTGCATGCTTAGCTTGAGTTGTTGCTTCACTTGTCGAGTCTGCTGCATGGGCGGCATTTTCGGCAATTTCGCTGATTGTTGAACCCATTTGACTAATGGCCGTTGCAACTTGCATTGCGATATCACGCTGACTTTCGGCATCTAATCTTGACTGCTCTGCATCTTGAGAAACTTTGATAGCTGCTTGGCGAACATTTTTCGATGTTGTAGACACATCATTAACCACAGCATGTATTTTATTGATAAAGGTATTAAAGCCATGAGCCAAACGCGATACCTCATCACTACCGCTTTCACTTAGTCGGTAACTAAGATCGCCTTCTCCATCACCTAACTGACTGAATACTCGAGCAAGATCGTTAATAGGTTTGGTTAAACTTTTTGCTAAAATGATACTGATAAAGATAAACACAACAACAATAATACCAAACCATATCAGCATATAATTTCGAGATTCGTTCAATGCTAAGTAAAGCTCAGCTTTTGGAACTTCTGCAACTACATACCAGCCAAGGCTTGAGATATAGCTAGTCGCAATGATTAAGTCTTCGGTTTCTTGGAATGCAAACTCTTTTTGGGATAAAAGAATTTGAGCGTTTATATTATTATAAAGATCAGTGAGTTTTGTTTTGTCACTTTTTTCCTTATCTTTATGAATTTTCACTAACCCTGAATCATCCACAAGATAAACAAAGCCAGATTCTTCAATTTTAAAGCTATTTAAATAACTCACCATGTCATTAAATGACTTTGACAACCCGGATATACCTCTTCCGTTAAGCTGCTGGTAGTTGATAAATACATCTACATTACCATTAGGGTATGCGTAGGTACTCGCGGACTCTTGTTTGTTTCCATTGGTGAACGCAAAAAACCAACCATCAATATTGTCATCTTTAAGTACACGAAGAAAACCATCTTGGTTCCAATATTTAGCTGTTTTACGATCGGCAAAGGATGCATTACTCAAGTTGTTATCTTTAGCTATTTTATCTAGCATTTTTATAACGTTAGCGTCATTGTCTGCATTCGCACCAGACTTTATCCAATCAAGCAAAAAGGGGTTTGTTGCAATTGATTTTGTCAGCACTTTCATTTCTGAAATTTCTCCATCTACAGCATTGCGAACGCGCAGCAAAAGGTTAGGTAAGTCGGAATGCTGTAGTCGAGAAATAAGTAGCTCTTTAGCTTTTGAGTGACCGACAAACCCGACGATGCTGGTAGATATCACGACAGCCATTAACATGGCAATCACCAGTTTAGATCGGATAGAAAGGGTGGTAAAAAATCTCATCAAATAGTTCCTATGGGTAAGTTTTCTGTAGACTTTGCTGTTACGGCGATTTGACAATAAAACTCTGTTATAACAAGCGTTCGCTATAAATTTTTTCAAGCTTAACATGTGCTTGTATTTTCAACATTAAAAAAACAATAATTTAGCTATAAATTCGACATGAGCTGATACTGATGTTATCTAATTAGCACCAGCAAAAATCTATTATTTTTTGTCTGCCGCTATTGAGGTGGATTAACTGACTACAAACCCGCTAGGCATTAAAACAAAGCAGTTTAATAGACAGGTTGCCTAATAACGTTTTAGCTCTATTTGTAGTAGTAAATTATGATGGTGTTTTTGATAATAAAGTGTACTGAGCTTCATTATTGCAAAGGTTACAGTGGTAAGTGTTATGGCGGCAAAGCTTAGCGCAATTATAAATTTGATTAAGTTAGATTATTTGACGTTCTTGCTTAATATTCTAGTGCTTTGGCTGGTTAATAAACTTTAGATTTAAAGCGCTTTTTAAGCATTGATATTATGGTGTTAAGCAGTTCTTTAGAAAATTTATTGGGTCAATCTAGATGAGAAGCGAGGTGTTAATAAACAGCGTTTTATTTAAGAGGTGATAATGTTTTCATCAAACTTGTGCAGTGTACTTAACAACACTACACAAGTTAAGGTTAACAGTTAAAGCAGAAAATTACTCTTCAGATACCGAGCGAAGTAAGGCGTTAATACCTACTTTAGCACGTGTTTTTGCATCAACTTTTTTAACGATTATCGCTGCATATAAGCTATAGGTACCACATTTAGAGGGTAGGTTACCTGGCACAACAACTGAACCTGCTGGTACTCGACCGTAATGCACTTCGCCAGTTTCTCGGTCATAAATACGGGTACTTTGACCGATATAAACGCCCATTGAAATTACGGCACCTTCTTCAACCACAACGCCTTCTACAATTTCTGAGCGAGCGCCAATAAAGCAATTGTCTTCAATGATGGTTGGTCCCGCTTGTAGCGGTTCAAGTACGCCGCCAATGCCAACGCCACCTGATAGATGCACGTTTTTACCAATTTGTGCACAAGAGCCAACAGTTGCCCAAGCATCTACCATACAGCCTTCATCTACATAGGCACCAATGTTAACGAAACTTGGCATTACTACAACATTTTTGCCAATATAACTACCGGTACGCACTGACGCACCCGGTACAACTCTGACACCATCTGCAACAAAATCGGCATGGCTATAATCAGTATATTTCATCGGCACTTTATCGAAAAATGTGCTTTCTGCACCGTCGATAACTTCGTTATCCCAAATTCTAAATGAGAGTAACACTGCTTTTTTCAGCCATTGGTGTACAACCCATTCACCCGCAATTTTTTCTGCAACGCGCGCTGAGCCATTGTTTAATGCCGCTAATGCATCTAATACCGCTTGTTTTACCTCAGTAGATACAGTGGCAGGCGTAATGTTCATACGCTCTTCGAACGCTTGTTCAATAATTGTTTGTAATGCTAACATCAAAAATTCCTAGATTAATTTGCTAAAGTTTATCGGTGACTATCAGCGCAAAGCATGTTTTCTAATACGTTTTTTTGCTCTGTGGTTAGTATTTTATTGTCATTATTTGAAATGGTAAAAACATCCTCAGCTTTTTCGCCAAATGTGGTGATTTTAGCTGAATGTATTTGTATGTTACATTTTTGAAAAATAGTAGCAATATTAGCCAATAAACCGGGATGATCTAAAGCCACTATTTCTAATATCGTCCGGTTTTTTGCTGTACCGTCTATAAAACTCACATGTGTTGGCACTTTAAATTGGCGAAAGCGTTTCGCTAAAGGCTTAGGCTTGATACGGATTTCTTTTGACGCTAATTTAACGCTTAATGAGCGCGCTATGGTTAGGGCCCTAGCACTATCATTAATGGCTTTATTACGGTTATCTAAGACCACAAAGGTGTTAGCAGTGAAGCCAGACTTGTTAGTGGTTATTTTTGCATCATGAATGGACAGTTTTTTCGCGCCAAGTAATGAAACAATATTGAAAAATATATTAGGTTTATCTTTTGTATAAACAAATACTTCTGTGCCACCGCGATAAGGTTTTGGACTAATAATGACCAAGGGCTTAACTTTGTTGTGCGACAAAATATTCTTAGAGTGCCAAGCAATTTGTTCAGGGGAATAACGCAAAAAGTAGTCGGCTTTAAACTCTTTCCATAATTGTTTTAAGCGTTCTTGATCGAGCGATTCTACTTTTAAAATTTCAATAGCTTGTTGTTGATTTTCTCTAATTTTTGCTCTTAAATCCACTGGCTTTTCAAGACCACGTCTAAAGGCTCGTTTAGTACTATAATATAAATCTTCCAGTAGATTAGCTTTCCAACTATTCCATAAACTTTCGTTGGTGGCACGCATGTCAGCGACAGTTAAACAGTATAGATAGTCTAAGTGAGCTTCGTCTCGTACAATCGCGCCAAAAGTTTTAATGACTTCAGGGTCAGAAATATCTCTGCGCTGAGCGGTAACTGACATTAATAAATGTTTTTCTACTAGCCAAGCGATCATTCGACCATCGTGATCACCCAATTTATGGATTTTAGCAAAGTCTAACGCGTCAATCGCACCAAGTTTTGTATGATCACCACCACGACCTTTTGCAATGTCGTGAAATATACCAGCAAAATATAATAGTTCAGGTTTACGTACACGTTGAACAATTTTACTGCACAAAGGGTATTGATCATTATATTTTACTTGGCTAAAACGATACAAGTTTTTCAATAAACGAAAACTATGCTCATCGACAGAGTAGGCATGAAATAAATCAAATTGCATTTGGCCAACAATATTTCGCCATAGCGGTAAGTAAGCACCAATAATAGAATGGCGATGCATAAGCGTAAAGGCCAAACCTAAACCACGAGGGTGTTTAACTAAGGCGACAAAGATTTCCCGGCAGCGAGCATAGTCAATCATGCCGGAGACTAAACGCCGGCGCGCATTACGCATTAAGCGTAAAGTCTCTGGATGCAAGTCAGTAATTTCTTTATGTTGGGCAATCAGTAAAAACATTTCCATGATCATGGTTGAACGGGTGAAAACTCGTTTATCACAGACCTTGATTTGACCATCGATAATGACAAAGTCATCGTTAAGGACTATTTTTTTACTGTGTTTTTTTTCATTTAATATAGCGTATTCAAAATGCTGCAATAGCATTCTATTTAACTCTGAAACACGCGATATAATACGGAAAAATCGCTTCATCATCCGCTCGATAGCAAGCTTGCCACCATCGCCAAAACCCATTAACTCAGCAACATCAGCCTGGTAGTCAAACAGTAAGCGGTTTTCATTACGCCCAGCGATAAAGTGCAATGCACAGCGCATGCGCCATAAATAATCTTGACACTCAAGCAGTTCAAAAAACTCATTAGTGGTGAGGTAGTTATGGTCAATCAATTGCTCAAGCGTATCTGCCATAAAATGGCGTTTGGCGACCCAGCCAATAGTTTGAATGTCGCGTAAACCACCAGGGTTCGCTTTCAAGTTAGGCTCGAGGGTATAAGAGGCACCATGGTATTGTTGATGACGTTGATACTGCTCATTACGCTTGGCAAGAAAAAACTTTTCAGAGGTCCAGAATATATCTTCAATCAATAAGGGTTGTAGTTGAGATACTAAGGCTTTGTTACCACAAATTTGTCGTAATTCCATCAAATTTGTCGCGATGGTAACGTCGTCAATTGCTTGGTTTAGACATTCTTTTATGCTGCGAACACTATGGCCAATATCCAGCTTTACATCCCAAAGCTGGGTAATAAAGGCGGATATTTTTTCAGCTAAGTCATCGGCTACGACATTTTGGGTAATTAATAAAATATCAACATCTGAATAGGGATGAAGTTCTTTACGACCATAACCGCCAACAGCAGCCAAACTAATTTGAAATTCATCTAAATGGTGTTGACACCAAAGCTTAGTTAAAATTAGATCAACATAAAAAGCCCTAGCGGCAACAAGCGAGGTAACTTCACTAATGGGAAACTGCTCTTTTTGCCACTGAAGAAATTCATGACTCAGTAAACATATTTGTGAACTACTTAATGAAGGGGCACTAATGGCGAGAGCCTCAATGTACTTCTCTGGAATTAATGATGATGTATTCAACAATTAGCTCTCATATTTAGCTCTCATAATTTTTATTGATATAAATATTACCATTAGCTTTTAATTTATAATGACACTAATGGTTACTCGGTTACTCGGTTACTGGCTTATTAAGCATTTAATTATGTAATATTCGGGCAATGGTGTCATCTTTGCGTAAGGTTAATATTTCGCAACCCGTTTTGGTCACTACAAGGGTGTGTTCCCATTGTGCCGATTTTTTACCATCTAAGGTATATACCGTCCATTTATCTTCTTTGTCGAGCAAGGTATTAGCACGACCTAAATTGATCATAGGTTCGATGGTAAAGCACATACCTTCTTGCATCTTTTCGTTGTCATTATTTTTATAATGAACAATTTGCGGTTCTTCATGGAATTCTGTGCCTATACCATGGCCACAATATTCTTTGACTATCGAATAACGACCCGATTTTTTGATGAATTTTTGAATAGCCGTGCCTATTTCACCAAAGGTATTGCCAGGCTTAACTTTTTTAATGCCGATATAAAGTGCTTCTTGGGTAATACGACAAAGACGATTATCTTCAGCAGAAGTTTCGCCAATTAAAAACATTTTACTGGTGTCACCGTGGTAGCCATCTTTTATCACGGTAATATCAATGTTGATAATATCGCCATTAACTAAAGGCGTGTCATTGGGAATGCCGTGGCAAACTACGTGGTTAACCGAAGTACAAATGGACTTTGGAAAATGATGGTAATTTAAAGGTGCCGAAATGGCATTTTGTACTTTGTCAGTAAATTCAGCACATAAAGTATTAAGCTGGTCGGTTGTTGCGCCAGCCTGAACGTGAGGTTCGATCATTTCCAATACATCTGCAGCAAGTTTTCCCGCAATTTTCATTTTTTGAATTTCTTGCTGATCTTTAATCGTTATTGTCATAAAACCTCAAACGTGAATCTGTAAATAATGTGATTATGATAAATTAATTAGCTACTCATTGTATTGTAATAAACTGTATTGCAATAAAATTAGGTCGTAGGTAAATAATAATTATGGGTGATTTTACCTGCTTTTGTTACTTTTTCCCAATCGTAAAACGCTAGAGTGCATAATTAAATGACAAATAGCGGATGTTTGCTGGGTATAGCGTGTAAATATTAACGACGGAAAAAGCACAGTGCAGCAGTTAAAAATAATTTCAGCGCTCTTTTTTCTCTACTTATCGAACGATGTTTATTGAGCTATTTCTATAGAGTCATGACAACGTAAAGTTGTCATGACTTAGCATTAAGATAAATTTTCTAATTCAATGTTAACCGCTTCTATTATGGCTTCAGGATTCTCTAAGTAAAGGTTATGATTTAACAATACCAAACTATCATTACATGCCAATAACATCGCTGGAATAGCTTGTGTGCCTATAATTTCCTGCACCTCTGTAATGTCATAAATAGCAAATTCAGCATCTTTGGTTAACTTGTTAGATTGCAGGCACTTTGCTGGTGGTGACAGTTTGAGCTCGTCAATTATTTCACTAACGCTTTCTTGGTCAGTCAATTCATTACCCAAAACAAAATGTGCATGCTGCAATTTCGTCAACAATTCAAAGGCAGACTTTGCTGATTTATTTTGCACCCAGGCCATTAAGTTAGCGGCTAAAGTCGAGTCTTTTGTGTAATTGAGTGTATCAAGGTAGTTAGCACCAAACACGACTTGACTAAATTCGCCTACATCAGCAAGGGTAGTGGCTGATACTTTGTTGTCGCCATCGTAATAACCTATGTGCATAGCTCTAAGCGTAATGTTTGGAAAAGCACTTAACACTTTTTCAACTAATACTGCAGAGGCATAGCTCCAAGGACAATGACTATCATAAATATAAAAAAGTTCTGCATTTGTTGTGTTCAATGACATGAGTTAACGAGCCTGATAAAAAAGAGGCTTAATTTTAACTTGCTGGTATTAAAGATCCTAGCCCTTAGTAAAATAAAATATGATTAAGCTTAATTTCAAGTTAAAAACTAGTTAATTGCTCTTGAATATGTTATAAAGTGCGCCGTTAAATTGTTTGTCTGAGTCTTCGATGATGCTTGTCTATATCTTTGCTGAATCTTTCGAATATATTTAGCACTAAAAAGGGTATTGAAAAAATTCAGTACATTAAAACTAAACTCACATACATCTAGCAAAGATATACCGGGGTGCTCAGCGAATTTACAATAAGTAAAGCGCAATAAGGGTCGTGTATATTGGATGTATGAACGCTTAACCCCACAAAGGAAAAAACATGCCAAACGTTTCTATGCGCGATATGCTTAAAGCAGGTGTTCATTTCGGTCACAAAACCCGTTATTGGAACCCAAAAATGAAATCATACATTTTTGGTGCTCGTGATAAAGTTCATATCATCAACCTTGAACAAACTGTACCAATGTTCAACGAAGCTCTTGCTGTATTAAGCAATGTTTCTTCGAAGAAAGGTAAAGTTTTATTTGTTGGTACTAAACGCGCAGCAAGCGATGCTATAAAAGATGCAGCGATAAAATGTGATCAATTTTACGTAAATCACCGTTGGTTAGGTGGTATGTTGACTAACTGGAAAACAGTACGTCAATCAATCAAACGTTTAAAAGATCTTGAAGCTCAAAGCTCTGACGGTACATTTGAAGCACTTACTAAAAAAGAAGCTTTAATGCGTACTCGTGAAATGGAAAAACTTGAGAAAAGCCTTGGTGGTATCAAAAACATGGGTGGTTTACCTGATGTTTTATTTATTATTGATGCGGATCATGAGCACATTTCTATTAAAGAAGCTAACAACTTAGGCATTCCAGTAATTTCTGTTGTTGATACAAACTCAAATCCAGATGGCGTTGACTACATCGTTCCAGGTAACGATGATGCGATTCGCGCTGTGACCTTATACTTAGATTCTGCAGCTAACGCTGTACTTTCAGGTCGCGAGCAAAACATCGCAGTACAAGCTGAAAAAGACGGTTTTGTTGAAACTGAATAAATTCAGTTTTAAGTAACGTTTTATGCTGTTATTACCACAACAATTTTGATTGTTGTGGTAATTACTGAACACTTTTTATATTGAGGAAAATTTCATGACAATTACTGCTGCACAAGTTAAAGAATTACGTCAACGCACAGCTGCGGGGATGATGGATTGTAAAAAAGCTTTACAAGAAGCTAACGGCGATATGGAACTTGCGATTGAAAATATGCGTAAGTCTGGCCAAGCGAAAGCGGCTAAAAAAGCGGGTAATATCGCTGCTGAAGGTACAATCTTAATTAAAACTGAAGCTGGCCTTGCTGCTTTAGTTGAAATTAACTGCCAAACTGATTTCGTAGCAAAAGATAATAACTTTCTAGCTTTTGCTAATGAAGTTGCTGATGCCGCTCTTGCTGCTAGAGCAAGTATCGAAGAGTTACAAGCTCAATTCGAAGAGAAGCGCATTACGCTAGTGACAAAAATTGGTGAAAACATCAATGTTCGTCGCGTAGAATACATTGAAGGTACTACATTAGCGACATACAGCCACGGCGCTACTATCGGTGTTGTTGTTGCTGGTGAAGGTGATGCAGAAGCACTTAAGCACATCGCTATGCACGTTGCTGCAAGCAAGCCTGATTACATCAATCCTGAAGATGTTCCTGCTAATGTTGTTGAAAAAGAAAAAGCGATTCAATTAGATATTTTAAAAATTGAAAATGACAAGCTTGAAGACAACAAGAAAAAGCCTGTAGAATTGCTTGAAAAAATAATTATTGGTCGTATGAAAAAATTCACTGGTGAAGTATCTTTAACCGGTCAACCTTTCATTATGGAACCTAAGAAAACTGTCGGCGTTATCTTAAAAGAGAAAGGCATTTCAGTTGCTAACTTTGTTCGTTTAGAAGTTGGTGAAGGCATTGAGAAGAAACAAGAAGATTTCGCTGCTGAAGTTGAAGCACAAATCGCTGCGGCTAAAGCTTAATTCACCTTAGTGAATTGATATGAGTTAAAGCATATTTCTTGAAAAAGCGCCGATTGGCGCTTTTTTTATGACAAAGTTTTGCAGCAAATGCAGGCTAGCATAAGTCAGCTACTTTCGATGATGTACATTTATCGTTCGAATATTGTACTATTTTATCAGTGAAAAACGATAAATAGCTTCTAGGGTAGACTTTTTTCATATTTGACTTTCGAACCGTGGCTAAACGTATTAAAATAATCGCGGTCGATCAGACCTAGTCTATTAATTTAAAATTCTTAAGGAATGTTTATTACATGAGCATCAACCCCAAACCAATGTATCGTCGAATTCTTTTAAAACTTAGTGGTGAAGCCCTAATGGGCGAAGAAGGTTTTGGCATAGATCCGAAAGTATTGGATCGCATGGCGCAAGAAATAAAAGAATTAATCGAAATGGGCATTCAGGTTGGCTTAGTTATTGGCGGTGGTAATCTGTTTCGTGGTAAAGGCCTGGCTGAAGCCGGTATGAATCGTGTTGTGGGTGACCAAATGGGCATGTTGGCAACCGTGATGAATGGCTTAGCCATGCGTGATGCTTTACATCGTGCTTTTGTTAATACGCGTTTAATGTCAGCAATCGATTTAGCCGGTGTTTGTGACCGCTATAATTGGGCTGAAGCTATTAGCTTATTAAAATCTGGCCGTGTGGTTATTTTTAGTGCTGGCACAGGCAACCCGTTTTTTACCACTGATTCAGCCGCTTGTTTACGTGGTATTGAAATTGAAGCTGATGTGGTGTTAAAAGCGACCAAAGTTGACGGCATTTACTCAGAAGATCCAGTGGCCAATCCAGATGCAACTTTATACAGCCATTTAAACTATCAAGACGTTTTAGAAAAAGAATTACAAGTGATGGATTTAGCTGCTTTTACGCTAGCGCGTGATCATAGTATGACGCTACGTGTTTTTAACATGAATAAACCTGGCGCATTAAAGTCTGTCATTATGGGTGGTGATGAAGGTACAACGATAGATCACGGCAAAAATTTAAATTAATTAGTGCAGGAATAAAATAGTGATAAACGAAATAAAACAAGACGCTCAAGAAAGAATGGCGAAAAGTATCGAGTCATTAAAAATTAGTTTGAACAAAATACGTACTGGGCGAGCACATCGCTCATTACTCGATAATATTGTTGTCTCATATTACGGTATGGATACACCGCTTAACCAAGTGGGTAATATCGCTGTACCAGACGCACGTACTCTAGCTATTACCGTATTTGACAAAGGTATGATTGGTGCGGTTGAAAAAGCCATTTTAAAGTCTGATTTAGGGCTTAACCCGTCATCACAAGGTACGTTAATTCGTATCCCTTTACCGGCGCTAACCGAGGAGCGACGTAAAGACTTAGTTAAAGTCGTTCGTGCTGAGGCCGAAGGTGGTAAAGTTGCGATCCGTAATATCCGTCGTGATGCAAATACTGACATTAAATCATTGAATAAAGAAAAAGAAGTCAGTGAAGACGAAATGCATCAAGCGGAAGATGACGTACAAAAAATTACTGACACGTTTATTAAACAAGTTGATGATATTTTGACCGTTAAAGAGAAGGAATTAATGGAAATTTAAAGTTTTCATTGCTTAATCCATAACGCCGTAGATAATGACTACGGCGTTTTTGCATAGACCAATTTAACACTCAGCGTTAATCTTACTGTGGAGAGTATGTGAGTAAAACAGACAACCCAATTAATCCCTTGCTAGCAGTAGAGGCAAAAATACCTCAGCATATTGCTATTATTATGGATGGTAATGGCCGTTGGGCACAGTTAAGAGGGAAAAAACGTGCAGCAGGGCATAAATCTGGTGTTGACTCAGTAAGATCTTCAGTCGCTACGGCAGCAAAAAATGGTGTTAAAGCCTTGACCTTATTTGCCTTTAGTAGCGAAAACTGGCAACGCCCCGAAAGTGAAGTTGGCGTTTTGATGGATCTGTTTATGTTTGTTTTAACCCGAGAAGTTAAACGCTTGCATAAAAATGGTATTAAATTTAATGTTATCGGTGACTTGAGTAAGTTTTCTAGCAAATTGCAGAAAATGATCAAAGACTCTGAAGCTTTAACAGCGGAAAATACCGGTATGGTATTATCCATTGCCGCTAACTATGGCGGACGTTGGGATATCACTCACGCAGCAAAAAAATTGGCAGAAAAAGTAGCACGTCAAGAAATTACCGCTGATGAGATTACCGAAGCCGCACTTCACGAACAAACAAGTTTGGCGCAGTTACCTGAATTAGATTTATTGATCAGAACAGGTGGCGATTATCGCATAAGTAATTTTTTGCTTTGGCAAGCAGCCTATGCAGAGTTATATTTTACCGATGTGTTATGGCCAGACTTCAATGAAAAAGAGTTTATAAAAGCGATTACTGTGTTTGACCAACGAGAACGACGTTTTGGTCAAACGGGTGAACAAGTAACTAATAAAAACTAAAAATACTTAATAGCAATTTGATGATTCAAGTAATCTACTTTTTAAAGAGGAAAAATGGATAAATACCAGGCATAAAATTTAGTCAGTAATTATTCTACTGATAAGTTTTATAACGCCGTAGTTTTTCATTTTAACCCTTAAAAATTAACCGATAATTAATCAAGTTGCGATAACACAATTTAAGGAATATCGTTTGTTAAAACAACGCATTATAACTGCATTAATACTCGCACCCGCTGCGATTTGGGCGATTTTTTATTTATCTCTAATTAACTTTGCAGCAGTAATGCTAGTTGTTATGGCTATTGGTGCTTGGGAATGGGGACCCTTAATGGGTTTTGCTAACAAGCGTCGCCGATTAGCTTTTGTCGGTATCACCAGTATTTTAATAGCAACCTTATGGCATTTTTTACCGCTTGAGCAATTGTGGCATGCGCCAAAGCTTTTGCTTGAGCAAGCCAATATAGTGCTGTGGTTAGCTGTTGCTTGGTGGTTGTTGTCTGCAGGCTTAACCTTTTTATACCCACGCTATAGCACATTTTGGTCAAGTCATCGCTCCGTGCGCGGAATTTTTGGCTGTTTAACCTTAATTCCTACCTGGTTGGCTTTTATGGTACTTAGAAGTAGCGATTACCAAGTCGACAGTTACCATGGCGCGCAATTGTTGATGTTTCTGCTTCTCATGGTGTGGAGTGCTGACGTTGGTGCTTACTTTGTTGGCAAGTCTATTGGCAAGCGTAAACTGTTACCCAATGTCAGCCCAGGTAAAACTTTAGAAGGTTTTTTAGGGGGGGTTATTTTTGCCTGTGTTATGGTGGCAGTTGCCGGTTATATTATTGATTGGTCTATAGCGCAATATCGCGTCGTAATACCCGTAACGATTTTAATTACCACTATTTCTGTCTTGGGTGATTTAAATGAAAGTATGTTTAAACGTCAAGCGGGTGTAAAAGACAGCGGTACCATATTGCCCGGGCACGGTGGGGTACTTGACCGTATTGACAGTTTAACCGCAACAGCACCTATTTATGCGTTATGTTACGTATATTTGGGGTGGTAGCATAAATGCAAAAATTGTGTATTCTCGGCTCTACCGGATCCATTGGCAAAAGCACCTTAGATGTTGTGCGATTGCATCCTGAAAAATTTGATATTGTGAGTTTGTCGGCTTATTCAAGCGTTGATGATATGTTTAATCAATGCCTAGAGTTTCAGCCTAATAAAGTCGTTATGGTCTCTGAAATACATGCCGAACTGCTTGTTAAAAAATTGACTGTTGCAAAACTTGCTACCATTGAGGTGACCTCAGGTACTCATGCGCTTGAAATCATCGCGCAAGACCCTGTTACTGATACCGTCATGGCTGCCATTGTCGGTGCTTCCGGCTTATTGCCGACACTAGCGGCAGTAAAAGCCGGTAAAAAAGTGTTGCTCGCTAATAAGGAAGCTTTAGTGACTTCTGGCGCCATATTTATTGAGGCCGTAAAAGAGTTTGGCGCCCAGCTTTTGCCGATTGATAGCGAACACAATGCAATATTTCAGTGTTTACCGTTAAGGGCACAACAACAGCCAGGTTATTGTGACCTAGCTGATAACGGGGTGAGTAAAGTCTTATTAACGGGTTCAGGTGGGCCGTTTAGAACCTGGGAGAATCATGAATTAGAACATGTGACTCCCGCACAGGCTTGTGCACATCCTAATTGGGATATGGGCCGTAAAATATCGGTTGATTCAGCTACTATGATGAATAAAGGCCTAGAGTTTATTGAGGCTAAATGGCTGTTTAATATTGACCCTGATGATATTCAAGTTGTGCTGCATCCGCAAAGTACTATTCACTCTATGGTGCAATATAAAGATGGCTCTGTTATTGCTCAAATGGGTAATCCTGATATGCGAACACCGATTGCGCATGCGTTAAGTTTTCCACAACGCATTGAATCTGGTGTCGCACCCTTTGATTTTTTCGCCGCAAAATCATTAGAATTTCAAGCAGTCGACTTGGTTAAGTACCCGAATTTAAAGTTAGCCATTGATGCCTGTAAAAGTGGCCAAGGTGCATGTACGGCACTGAATGCTGCCAATGAAATTGCCGTTGATGCTTTTTTAAACGAAAAAATTAAATTTACTGATATTGCGAAAATAAATGAAACTTCTGTCAATAAATTTGTCTCAGAAAGGGTAACTTCAATCGAAGATGTTGTTGCTTTGGATAAAAATGTTAGAATTTTCGCACAATCACTGATAACTCAAGCCAAGCATTAGCGTAATAAAAGAGTAGTAGCATGATAGAGTTTATATGGAATCTTGTGTCTTTTGTCGTTGCACTGGGTATTTTAATTACCGTTCATGAATACGGTCATTTCTGGGTCGCACGTAAAAACGGTGTGCAAGTAGACCGCTTTTCTATCGGTTTTGGTAAAGCCATTTGGCGTAAAGTCGATCGTCACGGTACTGAGTTTGTTATCGCCATGATACCACTGGGCGGATACGTTAAAATGCTCGATAGTCGAGTCGATGACGTAAGCGAAGCACAAATAAGTCGCACCTTTAATGCCAAGTCAGTATATCAACGCATTGCCATTATTGCCGCTGGGCCTTTTGCTAATTTTGGCTTTGCTATTGTCGCTTTCTATTTAATGTTTTTAATTGGTGTGCCTAGCGTAAAACCCATTATTGGTGAGGTGACGGCGGGTTCAATTGCTAGTCAAGCTAATTTACCGAAAAATAGTGAAATAATCGCTATTTCAGGGCAGGAAACCTTAGACTGGCAAGCGGTTAATTTGGCGTTAGTCAGTGCAATAGGCGACAACAATATTATCTTTACGGTAAAGACCGCGGATAGAACATCAAGTCAAGACTTTAACTTAAATACCAAAAACTGGACATTTGCTCCGGAAAAAGAATCCTCGATAGCCAGCTTAGGTTTTGTGCCATATCGGGCAAATGTGCAAGCAAAGTTAGCTGTTGTTGCAGCAGGTAGCCCAGCAGCAAAAGCAGGATTAGTCGTGGGTGATGAATTACTTTCGATTGCGGATGAAAACATTAATGGTCAGTGGCAGAAGTTTTCTGATCAAATTAAACTCTATCCAGACAAAAACATTCCGGTTAGGGTATTACGAGATGGTAAAGAATTAACGCTTAACGTTCAACCTGAGGCAAAAATGCAGCAAGGTAAGGTGATTGGTTATTTAGGTGTACAGCCGATATCGGATCCCTATCCCAAAGAATATTTATTTGAACAAGCTTATGGTCCAATATCTGCACTTGAACAAAGTGTGGTAAAAACATGGAATTTAGTAACATTAAGTTTTGATATGATTGGTAAGTTAATTACCGGTGACGTATCAGTTAAAAATTTAAGTGGCCCAATATCAATTGCACAAGGTGCAGGTAATAGCGCTAGTTATGGCTTTGTCTACTTTCTGGGCTTTTTAGCGCTTATTAGTATCAACCTTGGCATAATTAATCTTTTACCTTTACCTGTTTTAGATGGAGGACATTTGTTTTATTATTTTATTGAGCTTTTAACGGGGAAACCCGTGCCAGAAAAAATACAAGAAATAGGTTTTAAATTTGGTACTATAGCGCTACTAAGCTTAATGAGTATCGCCATATTTAACGATTTATCGCGATTATAACTAAAAGAAGTATATAAAGTTAATATTTTATGATTATTAAAAAACTTGCCCTGGCGGTATTATTAGGTAGTTTGGGAACATCAGTGCAAGCGGCTGACGATTTTCAAGTAGAAGATATTCAAGTTAAAGGCCTTCAGCGTGTTGCGCTAGGAGCGGCCTTAACTCATATCCCATTCAATGTCGGTGATAACTTAAACGAGTTTCGGGTATCACAATCAATTAAGGCACTTTATAAGTCTGGCCACTTCAGTGACGTTGTGGTCTCAAGAGATGCTAATACTGTTATTTATCGGGTCCGAGAAAGAGCAACGATTAGTGCTATTACTTTTGATGGTAATAAAGATCTCAAAGAAGAGCAATTAACTCAAAGCCTCGACGGCAGTGATATTCGTGTTGGTGAAACACTAGATATGACCGTTATCTCAGGTCTTGAAGTCGGTTTGGAAGATTTTTATCACAGTGTGGGTAAATACAACGCTGATGTTAAAGCCAATGTCACTCACTTACCACGTAACCGGGTTAACATCGACTTTGTTTTTAAAGAAGGTGATGCTGCAGCGATAGAGCAAATCAATATTGTGGGTAATGAAAAGTTTTCAGATGCCGAGTTACTCGAGCGAATTGAATTAACTTATGATTCACCTTGGTGGGACTTTATGGCGCAAGATCGCTATCAAAAGCAAACCTTGCAAGGTGATATGGAAACCATTAAAAGCTACTACCTCGACCGAGGTTACTTGCAATATAAAGTTGATTCAACGCAAGTATCAATGACACCGAATAAAGAAGCGGTATACATCACGCTTAATGTTACTGAGGGCGAGATTTATACCGTTAGTGAAGTTGACTTTATTGGTGATATGGCCGGCTTTGGCAAAACTATTCGTGCCATTACCCCGATTAAAACGGAAGAACTTTATAATGGTGCGCTGGTGACTTACTCAGAAGAGTTAGTCAGCAAGTTTTTAGGCCGCTATGGTTATGCCTATCCCAAAGTGGTCACTATTCCTGAAATTGATGAAGAAAACAAAACCGTAAAACTGGTATTGTCTATTGATCCAGGTAAACGAGTTTATGTTAATCGCATTAACTTTAAAGGCAATAATGTCACCTCTGAAAACGTTTTACGCCGTGAAATGCGTCAAATGGAAGGAGCTTGGTTATCTAACAACCTAGTTGAAGGCTCAAAAGCTTGGTTACAACGTTTGCCTTATATGGAGACGGTTGAATTTCAAACTAATCAATTACCTGGTGAAGACGACCTCGTTGATATTGACTTTGAAGTGAAAGAACAACCATCGGGTTCATTTACCGCCGGTATCGGTTATGGCTCAACGACACAGTTAAGTTTAAACGCGGGTATCCAGCAAAATAACTTTTTAGGTACGGGTAATCGCTTAGGTTTTAGTATTAATACCTCAAGCTACTCAAAAAGTGCCAATGTTTCTTACACCGACCCTTATTTTACGGTTGACGGTGTTTCGTTAGGCGGCAATCTTTTCTATCAAGAGTTTGACGCCGGTAATGCCAACTTAGTTGAGTATAATAATAAAACTTACGGTGCAGGTATCACCTTAGGGTTTCCTATTAACGAGTATGTGCGCTTAAATTTTGGTGCAGGTTATAAGAATAATGGTATTACGCGCTTAGAATCTTACGAACAAATTCAGAAGTTTTATGAATTATATTCAGATCCTGATGATCCTGATGGTGGTTTAAATTTTGAGAACTTTGATCTTAATGCCGCCATATCACGTTCAACGCTGAATCGCGGAACATTTCCTACTGCCGGCTCGCAACAAAGTCTGTCTTATAAGATGACCACGCCTAACTCAGACGTGAATTATTTTAAAATTAACTTAGATACTAAATGGTATTTTCCGTTAAGCCAAGACCAACGCTGGACTGTTTTAGCTAAGTTTCAGCTCGGTTATGGTAATGGTTATGGTTCGGTCGAAGGCAACGACCAAGTGCTACCATTTTGGGAAAACTTTAGAGCGGGTGGCTCTGGCACTTTAAGAGGCTTTGAATCAAATATTGTCGGACCACGTGCCATATATCGCCGACCAACCTCAATTCCAGGGACACCTGATTCAGTTGGCTCTGATGGTGGTTGTTGTTTAGGTCCTGATCACGATTTCATTCAAACCTCTAGACGTTCTGTTGGTGGTAATGCTATTGCTATTGCAGGTCTTGAACTGATTGTACCAACGCCATTTTTAGATGAAGGCTTTAGCAACAGTGTTCGCACAAGTATATTTATTGATGCCGGTAATGTTTGGGATACAGAATTTGATCTAGACAGCTATAAGGACTTAAATAGCATTGAGCGTGAAAAAATTGATGACTACTCAGATGCAGGTCGCTATCGAGCGTCGGCAGGGTTATCTGTACAGTGGTTATCACCCATGGGGCCAATGATTTTTAGTTTTGCTAAAACGTTGAAAGAAATTGAAAGCGATGATACCGAATTCTTTAGCTTTAATATCGGCCAAACGTTTTAAGTTTTGCTTAAATAAAGGCGGCTAATTGACATAATTGAGCTTCCTTTAAATAAATAGGCTTGAACCAAATTAACTGAGGCGGTATAACTACCGCATAACAAAATTAAATACAAATATTGAACAATATTTTAGGAGTAAAAATTGAAAAATTTGATTAAAACTATCGCTATGGCTACTGCAGCATCAGGGTTTTTATTAGCAAGTTCAGCTATGGCAGCAGAGCAAAAAATTGGTGTAGTTAACTTTCAAGAAGTTATGGGTAAAATTCCACAAACTGCAGCAATAATGAAAAGTCTAGGCGAAGAGTTTAAAGACGAACAAGCTGCGTTATCACAACTTGAGTCAGAGATTAAATACCTTCAAGAAAAGCGTAAGCGCGATAGTTCTGTGATGAGTGCTAAAGATATTGCAGATCTAGAAGCTAAAATTGGTACGCTTTATCAAGATTATCAAGCGAAAGGCAAAGCATTTCAGGAAAAAACTGGTGCACGTAAAAACGAAGAAACTAATAAAATCATCGCATTAGTTCGCCAAGCAATAGACAATATTGCTGCAAAAGGTGATTATGATTTAGTACTTGAGCAAAGTGCCGTAGTTTACTCAAAACCAGACTCTGCCATCACAGCAGAAGTGGTTAAGCAAGTGAGTGTACTGAAGTAATAATTTATTGTCAGGCAGTTTGAATAAAAGCTAATACAGTTTTTTATTCTTTGCTTTCTCGCTTATTTAATATTCCGAATCAAGTTGATTCGGAATATTGCGTTTAGCCCTAAGATGGCTAGCACTTTTCTTTCAGTCGAAATGGATTAAATCATTGACTAGATTCAATGAGACATGTTCAATATGGATTAAATAATTGACTAGATTCAATGAGACATGTTCAACACGGATAATTGCTATCGACATGACAATTTCTAGCTATCTTGATAATTGCTGCTATATACGCTGATGACTTACACCTATGTAAGCACATGGCTTCCACGGCATAAGGCAATACTTTTACGTCGATGTAAGCCAATAGAACAAGGTCGCAGCACATGGTTGAAATAGTTAGCTGATGTGATTGTGTACAACGAAAAAGTGTATTACTTAGACGATTTGAAGTTGAACAATTAATTAACCTGCCTAGTATAACGGCTACTTTACACTTTTACCTTAGACCACATATAAAAAAGTTGATGCTTATGAGTTACATTCTTGCAGACATTGCAGAAAAAATTGGGGCTGTTGTTCAAGGCAATGGACAATGTGAAATATTCAGTATTGCCACTTTAGCTGGGGCATCATTCGGACAAATCGCTTTTTTAGCGAACAGTAAATACAGCGATCAATTAGCAACAACTCATGCCAGTGCCGTTATTGTAACCCAAGCTGAAGCGGAAAAATGTCAAACCAACGCATTAGTCATGGATAATCCTTACATGGGCTATGCTTTAGTTGCGCAGTTACTTGATACCACACCAAAACCTGCCCACAGCATTCACGCCAGCGCTGTTATTGATGATGGCGCTATTATTGGTGAAGGCGTGACTATTGGTGCTAATGCGGTGATAGAAGCCGGTGTGAATATTGCAGACGGCGTCAGTATAGGCGCAGGGAGTTTTATTGGTATTGGCGCTCAAATAGGCACTAACTCCAGCATTTGGTCTAACGTTAGTATTTATCATGGCGTGGTTATCGGTAAAAATTGCTCAGTGCATGCTAATACTGTTATTGGCTCCGACGGTTTTGGTTATGCAAATAATAAAGGCAGTTGGGTTAAGATACCGCAATTAGGCACAGTTATTATTGGCGATAATGTCGAAATAGGGGCGAGCACGACAATAGATCGTGGCGCTTTAGGTGACACTATTATTAATAATGGCGTTATTTTAGATAATCAAATACAGATTGCTCATAATGTGGTAATCGGTGAGAATACCGCCATGGCCGCTTGTAGTGTTATTGCTGGTAGTACTCAGGTTGGCAAAAATTGTGTTATTGCCGGCCTTGTTGGTATAAATGGTCATATTAATATTGCTGATGGCTGTGTATTTACCGGTATGACCATGGTAACAAAAGCTGTACCTGAGCCAGGGGTTTATTCATCCGGCATGCCATGTCAACCCAATAAAGAATGGCATAAGAATAACGCTAGAATTAAAAAACTTGAATCGTTAACTAAACGCTTAAGTACAGTAGAAAAAGAATTATCCCAATTGAAATAATTCTCGCTAATGAATTCATTAAGTTAATGGCGATGAGTAAAAAATTTGCACTTAAACGTCATACTTAAATACATAAAGGAATAAATTTTGGAATCGCAAAATAATATTATCGATGTTGAAGGAATTAAACAGATCATTCCACATCGTTACCCGTTTTTATTAGTTGATCGTGTACTTGATTATACGCCTGGAAAGTCAATCCATGCGATAAAAAACGTCACAGTCAATGAGCCTGCATTTATGGGGCATTTTCCAAGCTATTCTATCTTTCCAGGCGTACTTATTCTTGAGGCGCTGGCGCAGGCTAGCGGTATTCTAGGCTTTAAATCAGTTGCAGATAAAGTCGATGGTGAATTGTTTTTATTTGCCTCAATTGATAAAGCAAAATTTAAAAAGCCCGTTCATCCTGGAGATACCATACATTTGCATTTAGAACTTATTAAAGAGCGCCGTGGCATGTGGAAGTTTTACGGCGAAGCTAAAGTTGATGGCAAAGTGGTATGTTCTGCGGATTTAATGTGCGCAAGAAGAGCAATATAATATGATAAATTCAACGTCATTGATCCATCCGCAGGCCATTATTGAAGTCGGGGCTGTTATTGGCAAAAATGTTACCATTGGACCATGGACTCATATCGCAGCGAATGTTGTTATTGGTGATAATTGTCAGATAAGTTCACACGTGGTTATTAATGGCCCAACGACTATTGGTAATGGCAATCGTATTTTCCAATTTGCCTCGATTGGTGAAGATTGCCAAGATTTGAAATATGCCGGTGAGCCAACAGAATTGGTGATCGGGGACAACAATGTTTTTCGTGAATACTGCACCGTGCATCGCGGTACTATTCAAGACAATAATCTTACGCAAATTGGTAGCAACAATTTATTTATGGCTTACACTCATGTTGCGCATGACTGTATGGTTGGCAGCCACTGTATTTTGGCAAACGGTGCGTCAATTGCAGGCCATGTTCATGTTGGCGACCATGCCATTATTGGCGGTATGACAGGTGTGCATCAGTTTTGCCATATTGGCGCGCATTGTTTTGTTGGCGCCAATTCTTTAATTCTTAAAGATATTCCTCCTTATGTCATGGCCTCAGGCCAACCGGCAAAACCCTTTGGTTTAAATAGTGAAGGCTTAAAACGCCGTGGTTTTGATAAAGAGGTTATTTTGCATATTAAACGTGCTTATAAAGCGGTTTATCGCCAAGGCTTAACGGTTGATGAAGCCATGAAAAAAATTGCTGAAGGGGATGAGAATATAGCTGAATTAACCTTCTTTGCTGACTTTATTAAAAATTCTAGTCGCGGCATCATCCGTTGATTTTCCTGTGATGAAAATGAATTCAAAGCCCTTATCTGACAATCATTTACCTAGTAGTGAAACGATGAATGATGCTGCAGTAACTTTTGCTATGGTGGTTGGTGAGCATTCTGGCGATACCTTAGGTGCGAGCTTAATGCAACAACTGCAACTGAGTTACCCTAAGGCTAAATTTATCGGTATTGGTGGCCCTAAGATGTTGGCGTTGGGCTTTGAAAGTCTATTTGATATGGAAGAATTATCGGTAATGGGGGTTTTTGAAGTGCTTGGGCGCTTGCGGCGTCTACTGCATATTCGAAAAACCTTAAGCGATTATTTTATTGCCAATAAACCTAACGTTTTTATCGGTATTGACGCGCCTGACTTTAATATTAGCTTGGAAGCACGGCTAAAAACACAAGCAATAAAAACCGTACATTATGTCAGCCCTTCAGTTTGGGCTTGGCGTGAAAAGCGCGTTTTCAAAATTGCTAAAGCAACCAATATGGTGCTGTCTTTATTACCTTTTGAAAAAGCTTTTTACGACAAACATCAAATACCTTGTACCTTTGTTGGCCATTCGCTTGCTGATGATATTCCGCTAGTGAGTGACAAACGCATGGCGCGACAAGCGCTCGGTTTATCTGAGTCAGCAAAAATACTGGCACTGATGCCAGGTAGTCGTACAGGAGAGCTTGCCCGACTGGTTGAGCCGTTTTTGTTGACAGCAAAAAAACTCTTGAGTACTGAGCAGGCAAATAGCGCTGAAGTTATCTTTGTTGTGCCTATGATCAGTGAGCAAAGGGCGCAACAATTTCATCAATTACACCATAAAATAGCGCCAGAGCTTTCAGTACAGGTTATCGTTGGTAAAACTCAACAAGTCATGGCTGCCAGTGACTGCTTATTAACCGCATCCGGTACGGTCACGTTAGAAGCAGCCTTAGTAAAACGCCCAATGGTGATTTGTTACAAGTTTAACCCGTTGACTTATCATATGTTTAAAGGTTTTGTAAAACTGAAATGGTTTTCATTACCGAATCTACTTGCTAATAAAAGCTTAGTGCCTGAGCTTTTGCAAGCAGACGTTAATGTAGAAAATATTCTCCCTTTAGTTACAGAGCGTTTGTTTGAAGATCAGTCTGCGTTGAATCAAGCTTATACTGATATCCACTTAACGCTTAAGCAAAATGCTAGCAAGCAAGCGGCTAAAGCGGTTATCGACTTATTATAATAGTGAACTAGAGTAATTATGCCTGCAGTTAAAAAAGTTTTTCCACCTTTTGAATATCCCTTAGCCTACTGCATTGCCGGTGTTGATGAAGTGGGTCGCGGGCCATTGGTCGGCGATGTCGTGACGGCTGCGGTGATACTAGACCCCGACAATCCTATTGAAGGATTAATGGACTCAAAAAAGCTCTCAGAAAAAAAAAGACAGCATTTGTCAGGAGAAATTAAGCATCGTGCTATTGCTTGGTCAATAGGCCGTGCGTCGCCAGAAGAAATTGACAGCCTTAATATTCTCCACGCCACCATGTTGGCGATGCAACGTGCTGTGCAAGGCTTAAACGTGACACCTGATTACGTCTTAGTCGACGGTAACCGTTGTCCAACCTTTGCTCATGAAAGTGGTCATATTACCGGGCAAAGTGTAGTTAAAGGCGATGCGCGTGTAGCAGAAATTAGTGCCGCCTCTATTTTAGCGAAAGTAGCCAGAGATGGCGAGATGGTCGCCTTAGACAAGCTATACCCTTACTATGGTTTTGCACAACACAAGGGTTATCCAACAAAAGCACATTTAGAAAAAATCATTGAACATGGGGTATTAGATTGTTATCGCAGAAGTTTTAAGCCTGTCGCCAATGTACTTGCTAATACAGCAGCCCATATTACCAATAATTAGAGCACTAGATGTCTGAATCTGAGTTCCCAATATCTGCCGCACTATCGGGTCAATTAGTCAGCGCTAATGATCCCAAGTTTATTCATCTAAGAGTGCATAGCGACTATTCTCTGTCTGATGGTTTAAAAAAAGTTAAGCCCATCATTGCCAGAGCAGCTGAGTTAAATATGCCAGCGATGGCATTAACCGATCAAACTAATTTATGTGGTTTAGTAAAGTACTACCATGCCGCGCACGACGCCGGCATGAAACCTATTATAGGCTGTGACTTTTGGGTTAAAAGCGCTGCGCTTGAAGATGAATTATCACGTTTAGTAATTTTAGCCAGTAACAATGTAGGCTATAAAAACTTAACAGAATTAATCTCTCAAGCCTATTTACGTGGCCATATTCAAGGTAAGGCGGTACTAGACCGCGATTGGCTAATTGAGCGCGCAGAAGGCTTGATTATACTTTCCGGTGGCCGAGAAGGCGATGTTGGTAAAGCATTACTAAAAGGTAATAATGAACTTGTTGATGAAATGCTCGGTTTTTATCAAGAATATTTTCCTAATTGTTATTATATTGAGCTGATTAGAACCGGTCGTAACGATGAAGAGAATTACCTTCATCTTGCTGTAGATCTTGCCTCTCGTTATGAGCTTCCTGTTGTTGCCACCAATGAAGTGATGTTTTTGAGTCCGGATAACTTTGATGCTCACGAAATTCGCGTCGCTATACATGACGGTTATACTTTAGACGATAAACGTCGGCCAAAAAAATATTCTAAAGAGCAATACCTTCGCACTGAAGAGGAAATGTTAGCGCTTTTTGCTGATATCCCTGAAGCACTAGCCAACTCAGTTGAAATAGCCAAACGCTGTAATGTTACCGTGCGTTTAGGAGAATATTTCTTACCTGACTTTCCTACTGAGGGCTTATCGATTGAAGACTTTTTGGTTAAAGTATCAGAAGAAGGTTTAGAAGAAAGATTAGAATTTTTATTTGATAAAAACGCCCCTGATTATGCCGAAAAACGTAAACCTTATGATGAACGTTTAGCTATTGAGCTAAAAGTGGTTAATAACATGGGTTTTCCGGGCTATTTCCTGATCGTGATGGAGTTCATTCAGTGGAGCAAAGATAATAATATTCCGGTCGGACCTGGGCGTGGTTCAGGGGCAGGTTCGTTGGTGGCTTATGCCCAAAAAATCACCGATCTTGATCCACTTGAATATGATTTACTTTTTGAGCGTTTTCTCAACCCCGAACGTGTCTCTATGCCTGATTTTGATATTGATTTTTGCATGGACAGACGCGATGAGGTTATTGACCACGTTGCAGAGTTATATGGCCGTGATGCGGTATCGCAAATCATTACCTTTGGTACTATGGCAGCAAAAGCGGTTATTCGTGATGTTGGCCGAGTACTTGGTCATCCTTATGGTTTTGTTGACCGTATTTCAAAATTGATCCCACCAACACCCGGCATGACCTTAGCAAAAGCGTTTGAAGAAGAACCAAAGCTGCCGGAGATGTATGCTCAAGACAGTGACGTAAAAGATCTTATTGATATGTGTCGCATCTTAGAGGGCACAACACGAAATGCCGGTAAACATGCTGGTGGTGTAGTTATTTCGCCCACCACTATTACTGACTTTGCACCACTTTATTGTGATGAAGACGGTAAAAATCCGGTCACCCAATTTGACAAAAATGATGTTGAGGACGCCGGTTTAGTTAAATTTGATTTTCTTGGTTTACGTACCTTAACCATTTTGCAGTGGGCCATAGAAATGGCTGATACAAAACTGTTGAAGCAGGGTAAAGAGCGGATCAATTTAGCGACCATCAATCTCGAAGATAAAGCCAGTTTTAAAGTGTTATTAAGGTCGGAAACAACGGCTGTTTTCCAACTTGAATCTAGCGGTATGAAGTCACTTATCGCCAAACTTAAGCCGGATTGCTTTGAAGATATCATTGCCCTGGTAGCACTGTTTAGACCCGGGCCTTTGCAATCAGGCATGGTTGATAACTTTATTGAACGTAAACATGGCCGTGAAGCGATAAGTTATCCTGATGCAACTTGGCAACATCTTGACTTAAAACCTATCCTTGAGCCCACTTACGGCATTATTCTTTACCAAGAACAGGTCATGCAAATTGCGCAGGTGCTAGCGGGTTACTCGCTGGGTGGCGCAGATATGTTACGTCGTGCAATGGGTAAGAAAAAGCCAGAAGAAATGGCCAAGCAGCGTGAGGGTTTTGAAGCCGGTGCTGTTGGCCGTGGCGTTGATGGTGAGCTGGCGATAAAGATTTTTGATTTAGTTGAGAAGTTTGCCGGCTATGGTTTTAACAAATCACATTCTGCCGCCTATGCTTTAGTATCTTATCAAACGCTGTGGATGAAAACCCATTTTCCAGCACCTTTTATGGCGGCAGTAATGTCAGCCGATATGGATAACACAGATAAAATTGTTACCTTAGTTGATGAATGTGGCAACATGGGACTTGATTTATTACCACCAGATGTTAACCGTGGCCACTATAAGTTCACCGTCAATGACGCCGACCAAATTATCTATGGTATTGGCGCGGTCAAAGGTGTTGGTGAGGGTCCGATAGCAGCTATAATCGCCGCACGTGAAAGTGATGGTGAGTTTATTGATTTGTTTGATTTTTGTGCTCGAGTTGATTTGAAAAAAATTAATAAACGCATATTAGAAAAATTAATTAAGTCTGGTGCCATGGATGCGCTTGGTCCTAATGCCAAAGACGGACCACATCGCGCTGCCTTGTTTGAGTCTTTACCCGAAGCGTTAAAAGCGGCCGAGCAACATGCCAAAGCACAAGCTATTGGGCAAAACGATTTATTTGGTTTGATTAATGAAGAGCCAGAAGACAATCGACAAGCATTTAAAACGGTTGCAAAGTGGCCTGAACAACGCTGGCTAGATGGCGAAAAAGAAACATTAGGTTTATATTTAACCGGTCACCCGATAAATCGTTATTTAAATGAAATTAAACGTTACGCAACCGGGCGTTTAGTCAGCTTACAGCCAACTAATAAAGATAAAACTAGCATAGCCGTAGGCTTGGTTTTAGCGGTGCGGGTATTAGTCAATAAACGTGGTCGGCGCTGGGCCTTAGTCACGTTAGACGATAAAAGTGCGCGTATGGATATCCGATTATTTCCAGATGACTACGATAGGTTCGCTGAATTACTCATATCTGATGCAATTTTGGTCTGTAGTGGACAGGTCAGCTTTGATGATTACTCTGGGGGTATTACAATGACCGCTCGAGATATTATGACCATTGCTGATGCACGGGAAAACTATGTCTCGTCATTAGATTTGCAAATCGATAAAAATCAGCTCTCAGGACGATTTATCGATCAGTTTACGGAGGTGTTAACGCCTTATAAAGATGGTATTTGCCCAGTTCGTGTTTTTTATCAAAGAGATGAAGCGCAAGGTATGCTAGAGTTGGGGGTACAGTGGCGCGTGTCGCCAAGCGACACGCTATTATACGATTTGAAAACCCTATTGGGTGAAGAGCAAGTCGAGTTAAAATTTAAATAGGTAGCGTTTATTAACAACGATACTCAAAGACAACATAGGTAATAATAATCATATGTCACTAAATTTTTTAGATTTTGAGCTCCCAATTGCGGAACTTGAAGCAAAAATTGAAGAATTGCAATTGGTCAATAATGGCCAAGGTTTAGATCTTGATTTAGAAGATCAAATTTCTCAGTTGCGAGAGAAAAATAACGAACTCACTCAAAAGATTTTTTCTGGTTTAGATCCTTGGCAAACGGCGCGAGTTGCACGTCATCCTCAGCGCCCATATACCTTAGATTATCTGCCACGTATTTTTACTGAATTCGACGAATTGGCTGGCGATAGAGCCTATGCTGATGATAGAGCTATTGTTGGTGGCACTGCGCGTTTAGACGGTCGACCTGTGATGATTATTGGTCATCAAAAAGGTCGTTCAACTAATGAAAAAGTTAAACGTAATTTTGGTATGCCACGTCCAGAAGGTTACCGTAAAGCCTTGCGTTTAATGAAAATGGCAGAGCGCTTTAAAATGCCAATTATCACTTTTATTGACACCCCGGGTGCATATCCTGGTATTGGCGCTGAAGAACGTGGCCAAAGTGAAGCAATTGCGACGAATTTAAAAGCGATGTCACGTTTAAATGTACCGATTATTTGTACTGTTATCGGTGAAGGTGGCTCAGGTGGTGCACTCGCTATTGGTGTTGGTGATAAAGTGAATATGCTGCAATATTCAACTTACTCAGTGATTTCTCCAGAAGGCTGTGCCTCTATTTTGTGGAAAACGGCTGAGAAAGCACCCACAGCAGCAGAAGCTATGGGTATTACGGCTAAACGTATTAAAGAGTTAGGGCTTATCGATAGTATTGTTGAAGAACCCTTAGGTGGTGCTCATCGTGATATGGATCAAATGGCGGCATTTCTTAAGCAAGCGTTAAAGTCTGATCTTGCTGAACTTGATAAACTTTCCAGCGATGAATTAATTGAAAGTCGTTATGATAAATTAATGTCATTCGGCTACTGTTAAAACCATAAAAAGCGACCGACAAAGGGTCGCTTTTTATATGCTTGGTAACACTTCCTTAGTCATCATATTTTATACGCGATGTTGTTTTAGAACTGTGAATATAATTGAATTAGCACTGGTGAGTTTCTTTAAACCTACACCAGAAAAACCTATTATTATTGCCTATAGCGGTGGTGTCGACTCCCAAGTACTACTGGTTGCTTTGGCAAAGTTAAAACAACAGCAACAACTGCCCAATGCGATTGTTGTTTGTCATGTTAACCACGGTTTAAGTCCTGATGCCGATGCGTGGCAAGCGTTTGCACAGCAAGAATGCGATAGATTATCCTTAACTTTTATCAGTCATAAATTAAATTTAAAAAAGCGAGCACAGCAAAGCTTAGAAGCGATTGCGCGTGATGCACGCTATAAAGTTTTAGTGCAAGCAAGCACTGAACCTGCTTTTATTGTTACTGGTCATCATCTTAATGATCAAGCAGAAACATTTTTATTGGCCTTAAAACGTGGCTCGGGATTAAAAGGTTTATCGGCTATGCAGGTAAGCTTACCGTTAGCGCAGCACACGCTTGCCCGGCCGCTGTTATCGATGTCTCGTACAGATATTGTTGCCTATGCCAATCAGCGGCAACTGAGTTGGATTGAAGATGAGTCTAATGCCGATGAGCGCTTTGAGCGAAATTTTTTGCGTCATCAAATTTTACCAACATTGAATGCGCGTTGGCCAAGTATCAATAAGACGATAGCACGCAGTGCTGAGCATTGCTTGGAAGCGCAGCAACTGCTCGATGAATTAGCGCAGCAAGACTTAGCTGATTGCCAATATTCGTCTTTTCAATTATCTGTTGCTAAATTAAATGTACTGAGTGAGCCACGGCTTAAAAACCTGTTACGCTATTTTTTATCTAGCCATGATTTTTTAATGCCAAGTCATCAGCAATTAATGCAAATATGCCAACAATTAAATGCACAAGCTGATAAGTCGCCGGTTATTCAGTTAGCCGCCTGTTGCATAAGGCGATATAAAGCAGCGCTATATTTAACACCTATTTATCAGGATCTTTCACAATGGCAACAGAGTCTAGATGTAGCGGTTTTAACCGATGAAAAATCCTTTCAGGTTTGTCTGCCAGATAAATTAGGCGTGTTGAGCTTTTCGAGTTTACTCGCACAAGAGCAAGATATAAGTCACTGGCAAGCCTTGATCAAAAAACCAAAAAATAATCAAATAGTCACAATACGTTTTTCTCACGAAAATCCTATCTGCTTACCGCAATACCGACAGCATTCACGCCCGGTAAAAAAAGTATTACAAGAGCTTACTATCCCACCATGGCAGAGGAAAAGATTACCTTTTATATATTATGATCATGAACTAGTCGCTGTAGCAGGGCAGTTTGTTTGTCAGGCCTATGTCGCTGATAACAAAACTTCAGCGTTTGCTGTTTCATGGCAGGGTGAACTGTCTTTTTAAAGTTACTGTGTAACGAATAAACTAGACAGTATTGGTGCATAAGTGGTAAAAATATTTCATCAAAACGTTATCTTAACAACTCAAATAACAATAACTTAAATAAGAGCAACTATGACAACAGAAAATACTCCTTTAGAAAGTCAGTCACTTTTTAGCAAACTAAAAGCGATTAATATTGTCAACCAAATCATTATTGCTATTGTTTTGGGCATTGCTTTAGCACTTGTTTCACCTGATATTGCTCAGTCATTTTCCATACTGGGCAGTTTATTTGTCAGTGCATTGAAAGCGGTTGCGCCAATTTTGGTCTTAGTTTTAGTCGCGTCATCTATTGCGAATCAAAAACCAAATAGCGATGCCAACTTAAAGCCTATTGTCGGACTTTATTTAATTGGCACTATAAGTGCGGCATTAGTGGCGGTCGTATTAAGTTTTATTTTTCCTGTGCAATTAACCTTAGATTTAGTTGGCGCCAGCGCTAATCCTCCACAGGGTTTAGGTGAAGTATTATCAACATTAGCTTTTAAAATTGTTGATAACCCTTTCAATGCCGTTGTTACCGGTAATTTTATTGGTATTTTAGCTTGGGGCTTAGGTTTAGGCTTCGCGTTGAAAAAAGGCAGTGAATCAACCAAAGTGATGGTGCATGATTTTGCTGAAGCTATTTCAAGTATTGTTAAATTAGTTATTCGTTTCGCACCCTTAGGCATCATGGGTTTAGTTGCCAATACAGTAGCGACAACAGGCTTTGATACCTTAGGTGAATTTAGCCACTTAGTGCTGGTACTTTTAGGCTCAATGCTGATCATGGCACTGATCGTTAATCCCGTCATTGTTTACTTTGTTATGCGTAAAAATCCTTATCCGTTAGTGCTAAGGTGTTTAAAAGAGTCAGGTATTACCGCATTTTTCACGCGTAGCTCGGCAGCAAATATTCCTGTAAATATGGAGTTATGTGAAAAACTTGATTTACATGAGGATACTTATTCGGTCTCTATCCCTTTAGGTGCCACTATTAACATGGCTGGGGCTGCCATCACGATTACCGTATTAACCCTTGCGGCAGCAAACACTTTAAATATTGAAGTTGATTTTGCTACCGCTATTTTATTGAGTGTTATTGCGGCGGTATCAGCTTGTGGTGCTTCAGGCGTTGCTGGTGGTTCATTATTGCTTATTCCACTGGCTTGTGGTTTGTTTGGTATTGATAATGACATTGCTATGCAAGTGGTGGCGATAGGTTTTATTATTGGTGTTATCCAAGACTCAGCAGAAACAGCACTGAATAGCTCTACAGATGTTGTTTTTACTGCAGCGGCCTCGCATCATATTACTAAAAATTTATAATACATTTAGCTCTATTTTAGTGTGCTTTGTTACTGTCATACGGAATAAACTGAATAAAGCCATCGTCCTGCAATACCTTCGGCTCGATGGCTTTTTTACAATTTTACTGCATAAGCTGCTTATGAAAAATACAGTAAAACACTGTCATTAAATAAATTGTGCGGCTTAATTTCTACCGTGGCAATAATCAGCACTTCTTAAATCGCTTAATTAAGAGCATAATAACGCCAAAATTTTTGTGGATATATTATTATGGTAACCGAACAGGCATTAAAGCAACGTAGTAACTCAAGTTGTGAACTTTGTACTTCAACTAACAACTTAACGGTATTTCCTGTGCCGCCGACCAGCGATTTAAGTGCACAGCAAAGCATTTATTTGTGTAGCGTTTGTTTAGCACAAGTCGAAGGCCATGCTGAACTCGATATTAATCATTTACGTTGTTTAACTGACGCGATGTGGAATCAAGAACCCGCAGTGCAAGTCATGGCTTATCGTCTGCTACATAAATTGTCAGCAGAAAGCTGGGCGCAAGATGCGCTAGATATGATTTATCTAGAAGATGCGGTAAAAACATGGGCAGAGCAGGGTATAGCTGCCGCTGAGCGCGAAGGGCCAACCCGCGATAGCAATGGCGCTGAATTGAAAGACGGTGATAATGTCACCTTGATTAAAGATCTAAAAGTTAAAGGCGCAAACTTTACCGCTAAACAAGGCACTATGGTGCGTGGCATTAGCTTAACGGATAATCCAGAGCATATCGAAGGTAAAGTTAACGGAACACGTATTGTGCTAGTGGCTAGCTATTTAAAGAAAGCCTAACGTTAAAGCAGCGCTACTATTAGACAATAAATAACGACGAAAGCACTATCAGCCTAATCTCTGCTTAGTGCTTTTTTTATTGATGGTAGTTTGCCTTATTAGCAATGGCAAGCACGCTCTATTTGGGCGATTTGATATCTAGGTATATTTGGCTCACTGGTTGTGTTTTTAGCCTGTTTTTCATCTTACAAAGATTAAGGGCGAGTACTGTTGCGTTGATTACTATGATGAAACCTGTTTTTGCTTTGTATTTAGGGGCAAGGTTAAATAATGAGCCCGTAAGTTTATTTTTAGTTTTTGGGGCATTATTGGTTAGGTGTGGTTTAGCATGGTGTCGTGGGGCGGGAAAACTAAATGGCGAAAAAAAAGCGGCGGAAAATAAGTGGCGAAAAATAAAACCCGTTTAATGGTCAGCTTAAGCATAATTACCACTAAAATAAAAACGCCAACTGCTTATGCACTTGGCGTTTTTTATATTCAGGATGAATGCTCAGCTTTTATGTTCTCGACAAAAGCTAAGTACCGACATCCATCCCGGCAATGCCGAGATCACATGAATGTGAAAGAGTGGCGATACTTAAGCTATTATAAGCTTAACTCATCATAGCGTTAACGATTTAATGCGATGTAGTCATTAACCATAGCTTCTAATACGTTAAGCGGTACTGCGCCATTGGTTAAGACAACATCATGAAATTCGCGAATATCAAACTTATCGCCTAACTGTTGTTTTGCTTTGGCTCGCAACTGCACAATTTTCAACATGCCAATTTTATATGCTGTGGCTTGTGAAGGCATAACGGCATGACGTTCAACCATTTTTATCGCATCAGACTCTGCATTTGGTGTATTATTCATGTAATACGCTAGGCTTTTTGTACGATCCCATTTTTTATTGTGCATGCCAGTATCTACCACTAAACGGCAGGCGCGCCATAGCTCCATTGCCAAACGGCCAAAGTCAGCGTAAGGGTCTTGATAAAAGCCAATCTCTTTTGGGATCATCTCTGAATATAAACCCCAACCTTCACTATAAGCGGTGTAACCACCAAATTTTCTAAATTTTGGAATACCTTCAAGTTCTTGTTTTAGCGCTATTTGCATATGATGGCCAGGAATGCCTTCATGGTAAGCGAGTGCTTCCATTTGATAAGTTGGCATGGCTGCCATATCGTAAAGGTTAGCGTAGTAAATACCAGGGCGTGAGCCATCAGGGGCGGGTTGTTGGTAAAAGGCTTTACCCGCAGATTTCTCTCTAAACGCTTCAACTTGTTTAACTTTTAAGTCTGCTTTTGGTTTAGTAATAAATAACTGATCTAGCTCACCTTTCATAGTATTAATGATGTCAGTTGCTTCAGTTAAATAACGCTGACGGCCAGCTTCATCGCCAGCATAATAAAATTGTGGGTCGTGGCGCATAAATTGGAAAAACTCGTTTAATGAGCCTTCAAAGTTAACCTTTTTCATGATCACGCGCATTTCATCATGTATGCGTGCAACTTCATCTAAACCAATTTTATGAATTTCATCTGCGGTTAATTCAGTGGTGGTTGTTCGGTTTAGGGCATTATTATAAAATTTATCGCCTTGTGGAAATTTCCAGGCACCGTAGTTATCATCAGCTTGTTTTTCAAGTTCAGTTAAGTAGCTGACTAATGCTTGATAGCCGGCCTTAAACTCTGTGGTTAAGGCGTTTGCTAGCTCATCAGTTAAGGACTGTTGCTCTTCATCAGAGAGCTCTAATTGTGCTATTTTTTTATTAAAGTCTGCGAATAAAGTACTGTCAGTTTTATTATCAAATGGGGCACCTACCAGTAAATTGCTTGCATCGCGTATGGTATGAGAAAAAACAAATTTGGGGGCAATAATACCTTTATCCGCTCTGATTTTAAGTTGATCAACCAATTGCTCCAGTAACAGTTTTGAGTTTTTTACCCGGGCAATATAGTCATGGGCTTGCTTAGTGTCTTGAATACTATGTTGGTTAATCAGTAATGCGGGTATTTGTGAGTGAACCCCAAACATTTGGTTAACAGGGTAGTTATGGTGACGCCAAGGATAGTCAGCAATTTTTTGTGTTAATTTTTGTGAAAGTAGCTGGTAGCTCAACTGGGTTTGTTTATCGACATTATTGATGTCAATGACTTGAATTCGTTGCAGCGCTTGTTTAGCAAATTCGAGCTCTTGAGCACTATTTTCCTCTGATAGATCTTGCCACTTATCGTAGTCAGTTTTAATACCAAGATAGGTTTGTCTAACAGGATTACGATTAACGCCTTCCATAAAAATAGTGTCAAATAACTCATTTGCTGCTTGAGAAGCCTCAGCTGTGCTATTAAGTTGTGCTGATGTAGATGGCATTGCAAGCGCATTATTGCCTTTAACAACGGGTGTTATAGTCTCATTACTGCAAGCAACGGATAGTACCGCGGTAATAGATATAACAAGAAGTGATTTATTGAAGGTCATGTTGAAGTCCTATTTTAGTTTATGCGCTATATTGCCGTTATCTTTCGTTAGCGATCAAGCATGCCGCGCCCAATGGTGGTTTTTTTGCGATGACTTTCAGTTATTCTCTCATAGTTCAAATAAGAAATTTATGGTTTACCTCATTAATCAACTTGCTATAGTAGTGTCATTGATGGATAAATTATTCGCCTTCGAGGTGACAAATAAATAAAGTATTGGCCAGTAATAACCTTAGCCAAAAGCGTGCAGCTATGGTTAGCTTTCGACGGGCAATAATAAACGATAGAGCTTTTCTGTTAAGCTTACGAAAAGTAACGATGAACAAGCATTTACAATATGCTGGACTGTATCTTGATGATACGGCCCATATGCTGCGCATTGATGATTTTTTTTCTGATTCGTATATTATTTCATACCAAAGTAAAGCGATTGGATTATTAAAATTAGGCTTGTTTGCTGATAAAATTCACCTGCGTCAATTACAGTTATTACCGCAATATCAAGGTTTAGGAATCGGCAGCAGAGTGCTTGAGTTAGTTAAGCGTAAAGCTCAAGAAAAACAGCTCGCTATTACCTTAAATGTATTGTTAAAAAATCCGGCTAAGCAGTTATATTTACGCCATGACTTTGTGGTGATGGATAGCAATAAACTCGAGTATCAAATGCGCTGGCAATGTCAGCCATAATGAGAAAATAGCCGAGCTTTAACCGCTTAAAAATCTACAATATTGGCAATCATTCGATTAACCATTTTTTAAATTAGAAGTCTGGGGCAGGGATATGATACGGGGATGAACTATTAACATAAAGTAAACAACTCTGGAACAGGTTCTCCCAATAAGCTTGCTTACTTTAAATTTGATTTAGCAACTATTCCTTTCGTGCCACCAGAATTTAATGTCTTTAATGAACATTGTTATGGTATGAATAAAGTAAATTGGAGTGTGCCAACAGGAGATGTTACAAAATATGAACTTTGGGCTTCACAATCATCTGATTTTAGCTTTCCTTGGTTGTACTATTACTTGACCACTTCACATTGAGTTTACAAAAGTAGAGTCACGTTGAAGTGTATCAATACAGCAAGCCGACGCCAAAATAGTTAACCTTTATCATTTCCTCACTTAACGAAATGATAAAGGAATAACAAACGGCTTTGATAAAAAACCGCCATTCATATAGTGGTAATAATTAAAAATCAGCTTGAAATGTTCTATGGGTGTTTTATTGCTATGCTATGAAGGGCTTGCCTACTTGATGAGTAAAGCCCAAACAACAGAACACCTTTTCGACTAACTGTTTGCTACTAACTCTGCACTAGAAATTTTGTGCTACTAATGATGTTTTCGTCGAAACAAGACTAACATCAGTAATAGTAGGTAGTTGAATGTACCACCGCTACTTTTTGAGCTGCTTTCATTATCAGTCGCCCCCGCAATAGGAGAAACTTGGCTGTCTTTTACCCTAAATTGTAGGCTCGTAGACGTTGAAAGCACAGGTTCACCATTGTCGCTCACGGTAACATCAATGTTGTGTACGCTACCTTCAACCATAAAAGCAGGATCAAAACTAATGGCTTCACCCATAATGGCAGGAGATGGGATAGCTCCTCCCATTATCCATGAATAACCGAGAATATCGCTAGGATTTTCGTCTGTGCCATTGGCAATAATTTCGACTAATCCATCAGATATGTCTATTGAAGAAACAACAATATTATTTTGCCTCATTGATAACGAGACTTCCGGGGCTATATTGTCAACATTAAGTAAACAGCCATTAACATCAACTGTATCGCCAGAAGCGGTATTTGGACATAAGTCAATATCGTTGGATATACCATCGTTATCATCATCAGTATAAACCAGAGGGGTGCTTTCATTGCAACGGTCAGCATTATTTTGATTAGTGGCTGTACAGTGTGCTAAATAATCAACTTCCATGGTTGCCTTGGTAAGATTTGAGTCAATATTACCCCCTAGGTTTCCACCCATAGCCACATTGAGCAAAACAAACATAGGCTCTTTATATTGTGGGCAATTTGCAACATTATGCGAGGTTACTAAGGTATCATCCATATAAAAGGCGATGTTATTGTCATCCCACTCTATCGCGTAGTCATGCCAGCTGAGCACATCACTGGCGCCCTTAGGGTAATTAAATCTAATTTCATTACCACAGTTACCACCTCCAGTATTAAAGAAGTTGGTGATATAGGTACTTGGGCTATTGGAAAACCATTCCCAAACATCAATTTCACCTGCGCCAGGGTTTGGCCAGTGAGAAAAATCATCATCATTTTTTCTTGGGCTCTCGGCAATACGGTTTTCTAGCATCCAAAACGCTGGCCATGTGCCACCCTCCAAATTATGAAAGCGTATACGCGCTTCAATACGACCGTAAAGAAATTCTTGTTTGTCTTTGCCATTAAGCCTACCTGACGTCCAATTCTTTAATTGATTATTTAATCCTGCGCAATTTACTTGTTGTTTGCGCGCTATAATTTTTAAGGTACCGTTGGATACATCAAAGTTTTTATTAGTAGAGCTATCATCGTCTGTATAACACTGTACTTCGTTATTAAAATTAGCATCTATTTGTGCGTTCCAGTTATTCCAATTAACACCGGTGCCCGAAAATTTATCTATAAAATCAACTTCCCAACCAGCAAAAGCAGGAGTAATGACCATACTTGATAAACAAAGCAGTAATTTCATTTTTTGGTTGGTTTTTTGTTTTATTATTGAAATATATGTGTTCTTGCATCCATTAACTTTTTTCATTTTAATTTCATACTTCCTACTATATGCCATTGTAATTAATTGGCCGGTTATGAGTTAATAACCGGCTTAGTTAAGCCTGTTATAGCGATTTCAAAAAGGCGAGTAGCGCCTCTTCTTCAGAGTCAGACAGCGCTTCATATTTCATTTTTGAACTGCTCGATTCGCCGCCGTGCCACAGAATAGCTTCATCTATGGTTCTGGCTCGACCATCATGTAAATAACTATGAACAGGTGTACAAATTTCATTACCTTGGCCACCAACGGGGTTAATAACACCACCTGTAACACAGGCTGACAGGCCTATGCCCCATAACGGTGTTGTTCGCCATTCAGCCCCTGTAGCATTAGCTTCTCCAAGATTATCAGCTAGCCCTTCGCCCATGTCGTGTAATAACATGTCTGTATAAGGGTGAATCGTTTGATCTCTAAGCTCACTAAATGGGTGATAAAGACTGGTTTGAAAGGTTGGTGTATGGCAATCAGCACAGCCAATATCGCTAAATAAGGCTTGCCCTAATTGCACTTGTGGTTCATCAAGACCACGTTGCGCTCGCACGCCAAGTAAAGCAATGTATTTGGTAAGATTATTCAAATGATCGTCACTTAACTCTTGTTGGGCATTGCCACATTCATTTCTGTCTAATTGCGCAGATCCACAATCAGGAGAAGTGAGTAGCGAGGTCATCACGCCCATATCGGTATTAAGTGCGGCAGACACTTGATGTTTTATACTTGATGTGGCTGCTTTCCAGCCAAAGCGACCTAATCGAACTTCTTGCGTTAGTGGATCAATTGAACTTTGCGCTTTACCTGAAATGCCAAAAGGTGCTATTTCATCGTTTACATCAGCTAACGCTAAAATGGCTTCCTCTGGAATCGCTTCTAATAAACCTAAACCCACTAATTGCGGTGCAATACGAGCGGAAAACTTCTCAGGAGTTCCACTTGAAAAACTATAATTAGGTGAACGTAAACCATTGCTTTCTGTCCAAGATGAAATGGCAACAGTGCCTTCAGTTTGTACATTACCTGTGTTTGAAGGTTGTAGTACACTGCCGCGCTGTGCATCTGGGTTACCATTAGCATCAGCAATTTTAAATACCCATTTATCTAAAGGGATATTTATAGGGGCTGGTGCTGCTCTACCATTTCGTTCATGACAACTTGCACAACTTTCATTAACAAAATGCGTCCCTGCTTTACCCATCATTTCAGTAAAAACACCATTGGCTGGATCTTCATCGTGAAGTCCATCCACAAAAGAAGTGTGGTGAATTCGACGCCCTAATACAAATGGTTGACCATTTAAGCTGGATAAATTGGTAGCCATTTGCATAAAGTGATCATTAGGTTCATTCGTATATTGATAGGGTAGCGTTGTATTTCCGCCTAACCAGCCTGCTTTAGCAATTGGATGTGAATTTTCACGTTCTGATGCTTTGTTGTTAAAATCACCCACTGTTTTCCAAGGAACCATGCCGCCCTTACCTACTTGATAAAGGTAAGTTGTACCGTAATAATTTGAACGACCTTCAGGCACACCAAGTAAAAATTGACTCACTTCAATTTCCATGTGTTGGCCAATAGCTAATGGCTCGTTACTACCGTTGAGACCTCGAAATTCATTTATTGTTAAGGAATACTTATATTGATCACCACTGGTACTTGTTTGAACAAGGTCATCGTTATAAGTACCATACCCCTCAGTAACAACATTAGGCTCATAATTACCGTGGTATTGGGCGACGGTATTCATACCTGAATACCATGCTCTAAATTCTAATGCTTCAAGTTGCCATTCAGTTACCCATTCTATGACTATTGAAGCTCCGCCTTTGGCAACATAATCAGTAAACTTGTAACGGGCTGTTCTGTGCGTCCAGTAATGAGACAAGTAATGATCGTATTGCTGAAACTGGTCTTCTTTGGCGTGACGATCACGACCTCTATCGGCAAACTTGGTGATCACTGAATCATTTGTTTCATAGATTAAGGCATGCTCTAGTTCAGTGCTTGATGTATATAAAGGAGTTATATCACCAAAAAGGCCATATTCTTGGGTATCCCAACCGGCTATGTTAGCGCCTTCCGTTGTGCCTTTTGCAGTATCACCAACGAAAAAGTATAACGGTTTATTATTATAAGCAGCTTGTTTGGTACTATCATCGCGGCTAATTACCGATAAATTAGGAACACCTGAAGCGATACCATCGCTAACCAGCAGAGGTGGCCAATTTGTTGCACAGCTAGCATTACAATTACTGCCTTGGGAGCCAATATCATTGTCAAAAACATATAAAGTAAAGCCAGGTTGTTCACTATCAGCTCCACCAACAAGGATGTCATTATTAAAGGCTACTTCAATTAGTTGTTTTACCGTTTCACAACCAAAAAAGTCAACAAAGGTATCTTCAGGGGTAGCGGGACAATTATCTCGATTATCAAAAACGCCATCATTATCTGAATCAGGACAACCCACTTCATTAACAGAGGTGTTTAATGGTGTATTTGGACAGCTATCTAAATCGTTGGCAATACCATCGTTATCGTCATCAATGATACTGACAATTTGCAGCCAATTGAGATTAAATGGCCCAGAATTAACATCAAGGCGTAAGGTATGTGTGCCACTGTTTACATTAAAAGAATTGACATTGTGCGTTGTGAAAGTTTGCCAACCGCCTGTGCTACTAACAGTATCACTGCCAATGGTATTACCATTTATCGATAAAGTATAACTACCACCACCAGATTCTGAAGCAACACGTGTGTTGATTGCATAGGTACCTGCGGCTAAGGTAATTGAATATTCTAACCATTCAGTCGCATCGGTATAACCAATGTTATAACCACCACCAACATCTGTGGTAACTTCAATATCAACTTGATCATTTCTATAGCTTGCACCACCGTCGTTAGCAGGCGTGATGTCAAAATAGTTTATGTAATCTTCTGCTTGAATGGTTATATCGACCATTTCAACAACAGTGATTTCGCAACCGGTCGCATCAACAATCGTATTAGCAGTAGTGTTAGGGCATGAATCATTTTCATCATTAACACCATCGCTGTCAGCATCTAGGTTGACAACAATCTCGCAACCAGTCGCATCAACAATCGTATTAGTAGGGCTGTTAGGACAGGCATCAATATTATCAATAATGCCATCATTATCAATATCGTTATTAATTACAGGATCTGAAGTTTCGCCACCACCACAGCCTGTTGTTATGGCAAGTAGTAATGATATTGATAACCATTTTTTAGTGGCGCTGAACAGTTGTTGCTTCATTTTGGTGTGTCTCTTTTTGTTATTTATTTTTAATCTCGTACTTTTAAAAATACTGTGGAGTTAGTTAATCGATCTCAGTTAAAAATCGACTAAGTTAATAGCTGATTTAGATAAAGTTCTTACCAAGGAAATAAAAAATAAGCAGGGCGGCTTCTTTATCGCCAGAAAGTGCTTGGTGTTCAGCTGATATTGTTTACTATTGTTTTGTGTGGCATTAGCTTCTTTTGCTTGAGCAAGAGCAAACAATGTGATGTTGCTAATTAAAACAATTGTTAAGACAAAAACTATATTCGCTAAAATGTTTGATTTATTCATAATATTGATTCCTATTTATTAAATAGAACAACAATTAAAATAAAAAAAAGGTTTACAGTCATCACCGTAAACCCTTTTTAAAACAAAGTTCATTATGAAAAATTAGGGTTATTCATTATGACCAAAAGTAATATTGTCAAAGTAACTCTCTGTATCAGAAGCTCTACCGTCAGTAAAGTCAGGGAAAACTATCACTGAATCTATGTCAATGGTTTCAGCCATGCCAATGCGGCTAGAGAAGTCAAAAGTAAGCTCTTCCCACTCATTTATTTTAGTATTAGCGACTTTAATTTCTGGTTGTGCTGCAGCGCCAACTGAGAATTTTAAAGCAACATCACTGATAACAGACTTATAAACCATAATTTTAACAATGCTATTAGTCTCATCCATAGTGAACGGCGGAGTATTTTCAGCCGTTGTTTCAGTACCTGCCCATGGTTGACCTGCCATTCTAGCGGTAAACATAGCAACAGTTGCTGATTCATTTACTGAAGACGAACCTGGGTTAGCAACAAACTCTAGTGCTGGATTATCTTCATTTTCAAAGATAGCCCAAACAAAATCACTACCTAAACCAGCGGCTTCAAAATCATAGGGTGTACCTACAGTAATAAAGTTACCTTCAACAACTTCTTCAGCAGCAGGGGTAGTAAAATCATCAAAATAGAACGTCCAGTCTGCTGAGTTATTTTCAGCATCGCCCATCACACCATTATCAAAAATGAGTGTTAGTCTGGTTTCACTGGCACTTGTAGCGCCAGAAAAATCAAAATTTAATAACTCCCATCCTGTACCCGTATGATTTGCAGTTCTCTCTGCATTCATATCATCGAATTTAACTAATACTGGTACGGCGCGTGAAGCCCAAACTTTCATCGTAACGATGGTATTAGCAGGAATTGCTGCGGGTGTATCTAATGTCAATGTTGAACCACCCCACGTCTGACCTGCAGATTTTGTCATTTGCCCAACTTGCCCGCTGGTATTAATGCCTGTCGCATCTGGATTAGCAATAACGACGGCTGCACCGCCATCAAAATCACCAAATGTATAAGTTTCAGATGCAGCTTCAAAGTCAGTAATACTATCAGGAGTATCTATAACTTCCTCTTCATCCGCAGCAGGTGTAGTGAAATCATCGAAATAGAACGTCCAATTAGCAGCATCACCTGCAGCATCGCCCATCACACCATTATCAAAAATGAGTGTCAGCCTGCTTTCACTTGTGCTCATATCGCCAGTAAAGTCAAAGCTTAACTCTTCCCAACCTGAGCCCGTATGGTTAACCGTTCTCTCGGCATTCATATCGTCAAACTTAACTAACACCGGAACTGCTCGTGAAGCCCAAACTTTCATGGTAACCATGCTGTTAGCAGGAATTACAACGGGTGTTGCTAATGTTAATGTTGAACCGCCCCAAGTTTGACCAGCAGATTTTGTCATTTGTCCAACTTGAAGGCTGGTATTGATACCTGTTGCATCTGGATTAGCAATAACGACGGCTGCACCACCATCAAAATCATTAAATGTATAAGTTTCAGATGCATTTTCAAATGAGATGACATCAACTGTACTTTCTTCTGCAACGTCAGCAACAGTTATAGTAAATGTTTGCATAGTATCTTCAGTACCATCATTTACTGTTAAGGTTATCTCAGTAGCTGCAACATCACCTGACGCTGGTATGCCAGATAATATGCCAGTGGTGTCATCGAACGTTAACCAAGAGAGCGTTCCAGGAATTGTTGTAGACATAGTAAGTGTGTCGCTGTCAGCATCAGTCGCAGTAAGCGTATAAGAATATGCTTCACCAACCGTTGCAGAAGTTACGCCCGTACTGGTAATTACTGCGGCATTATTTATTGCAGCTGGAACCGTTACCGAAACGGTAAATGATTGTGTTATAACGTCAGTGCCATCACTGACACTTAAGGTAATCGCTATATCACCTTCATCACTATCTGCTGGTGTACCAGATAATACGCCTGTTGATGCATCGAAAGATAACCAAGTAGGTAAGTTCGCGGCTGACATTGTTAAGGTATCACCATCAGCATCAGCAGCAACTAACGAGTAGCTGTAAGCTGTACCTGATTCAACGGTTGTAATCGCTGAGCTACTAATCGTTGGTGCGGAATTTGTTATTTCTTCTATAATTTCTACAACTTTATCGTCTGAACTTCCTCCACATGCAGATAAAGCTAAGCCTAAACTCAGTACGATAATGCTTTTGTTGAAGCTTTTTTTATTTTTTATATTAGTCATTTATATCCCCTATAAACTGTTCAATTATCATTTAATTATTTGTCGTATTTACAATATAAAACCAAGCTTATGTCGTTATACTTTGGTTTATATATAGCAGCAGTGCTGCTTAGTTAAAGTTACTCACTTGGCTAATTAAATAGGCAAACTTGTTCTTCTTTTTTTTATTTTATGATGCATCTCTTGTTAAATTTAACTGAGATTAACCGTAGAAAGCCAAAAACAAACTACAGTAAAAAATGATGAAAACAATCAGAAAGCGGTGAGTCGTCCCTAATTTCATGGTCAAGTGGGTTTTTATTAAATATGCACTAAAGTTGAATATTAATTGAATATTAATTGAGTTTTTATTGAACAGTTTGAATTTAAAATGCACGGATTGGTTAGGTATAAGGAGATAAATAATAGATTTTATCCGCTAATTGTTAGCGGTTTTTTGGACGCAATGGGCGATTTCATGGCGCAATCAACCCTTAAGATAATGCGTAGGTATTTATTAGTGTGATGGCAAGAGACTAAGGTTTAACACTTATCAAGGTGCTATTTTTTGGTGTTAATTATTAAAAAGCTATAGGTAAAGAGAGCACTGAGCTTAGTCTTCATCATATTATATAGATGATTACTCACCTTGCTTTAAAGTTGTATTAGCCTCTTAATACAAAACCTAAATAAAGCGGTCATTACAAAAGCCAAAAAGTTCAACAAAAAAAGTTGTTCGACCCTGTTTTGTTCATTTCAACTTTGCACTATCCCATCTGACCGTATTTAAATGCTAATTAGTAAATCGTTGTGCTGACAGATATTCAATTAATAACAGTATTTTGTTTACGATTGTATTTGTATTTACGTGAGCTTTGTAGATAAAAGCAGTGTTAAATTTAAAACACAAGGCTTGGCCGCGTTAATAGGGCTAACGGTCACCTTAGGACTTGCTGGCTGTGGTGGTGCAGCCACGGAAACTAAAGCAGATATTATTGATCCACAACAGCCTGTCTTTGATTGGAAAATGGTGTGGAATGATGAGTTTGATGCAAGAACAATAAACAGTCAAAACTGGACGCATGAAGTTAACTTACACACCCTGTTTATTTATAAAATTAAGTGAGGCGACAACAACCCTGACACAGGGGCTTCTGCAACAAGATACCAACCCAAGCTTGAGACATAGCTTGTCGCCACGATTAAACTTTCTGTTTCTTGAAAATAAAATTGTTCTTTTGATAGCAGCGTTTGAAAATTTATATCTTTATATATATATCAGTCAGGTTCGCCTTTTCACTTTTTGCTTTATCTTGATGAATTTTTACCAACCCCTGAGTGATCAACAAGATACACTAAACCTGACTCTTCAATTTTAAAGCTGTTTAGGTAACTAACCATGTCATTAAATGATTTAGATAATCCAGACACACCTCGTCCATTAAGTTGTTGATAGTTTAAAAACATCTACATTACCATTCGGATAAGCGTAGGTACTTGCCGACTCTTCTTTATTACCATTGGTGAATGCAAAAAACCAACCATTAAGATTGCCATCTTTGAGAACACGAAGAAAGCCATCTTGGTTCCAATATTTAGCTGTTTTTCGATCGGCGAAGGAGGCATTACTCAAATTGTTATCTTTAGCGATGTTACTCAGCATACTAATAACGTTAGCTTTATTATCTTTGCTGGAACCAGATCCTATCCAATCAAGTAGAAAAGGGTTAGTGGCAATTGATTTTGTTAACATTTTCATTTCAGAAATTTCGCTGTCGACTTCATTACAAACGCGCAGCAGATTAGGTCAATCTGATTGTTGTAGTCTGGATATAAGCAGTTCTTTGGCTTTTGACTAGCCGACAAAGCCAACAATACTGGTCGATATAACAACGGCCATTAACATGACAATGACTAACTTAGATTGGATAGAAAGGGTGGTTAAAAATCTCATTAAATAGATCCTATTTGAAAGTTTTCTACAAACTTTGCTGTTACGGCGATTTATCCATAAAATCTTTTTTATAAGGGTTTTAAAATAGATTCGCTCTCAATTTACTTGAGCTCAACATATCCATGTAGTCTGACCATTTAAAACAACAACAATTTAACTTTCTTTCAAGATAGCTAATAATTTCAGCTGATTAAATATAAAATCACTTGAATTAAGTCCCTAAAATACTTTTTGAGGACAATGAACTATTGATTTAATTACTTAATTCCTCAGTTAAGTTAATTTATTTTTACCTCGATGAGATCAAACAGTCTTTAGCAACGATAGTAAGGAAATTTTTATTCGACCATCAGTGGCGGAAGGGGTAGTATAATATCAGATCATTTCGGAGCAAATATGTCTGACCACCCACTATTACGTTTCAATAAATTTATTTCAAAAAAGCCAGAGTATCTATTTTGGGTTTTACAAATCAGCTTTTGGTCTTTCGTTTCATTAATTAGCCTGATATCACTGACACTTTGGTATGTCCAAATCGATGTCGAGCACCTTAATCACACTTTTTGGCAGTCTGTTGTTGGTATATTTTGCTCATTGCCACTATATTGGATTTTCATGAGGTGTTGGCACTCACCTATTTTTACCCGCTTACTGATATCCATCGTTTCAGTGATTTTTATTTCCTTTATTTGGACACTTATTCGAGTCAAACTTTATATAGAGCTGACCAGCTCTGCTGGTAATTGGGCCGAGTTTGGCGGCTGGTATTTTAGTAGTATCTTTATTTTCTTTTGTTGGACCGGTTTTTTTCATGGTATTCGTTATTATCAATTGTTGCAATTTGAGCATAAAATGTTGCTTTCAAAAGCAGCAGAAGCTAAAGAAGAGCAATTAAAAAGAGTGAAAGCGCAATCGGTAGCCCGAGATGCAAAAATAAAAATGTTACGTTACCAACTAAACCCTCATTTTCTTTGTAACGCGCTCAATGCCATTAATTCTCTGATTGAATGTGAAGCTCCAGAGAAAGCTCAGCGGATGACCGTACAATTAAGTAAGTTTTTACGTTATTCATTGGACAATAACCCTGATACTAAAATTGCGTTAGAATTTGAAATTATCGCACTTAACTTATATTTAGAAATAGAGAAAACCCGTTTTGGCGAGCGACTTAAATTAGATTTTAAAATTTCTGATAAAGCAAAGTTAGCTTTAATACCGAGTTTATTAATACAACCTATCATTGAAAACTCAATGAAGCATGTTATCGCGCAAAATGAAGAGGGTGGCACTATTAGTCTATGGGCTGATGTTGTTGATAAAATGTTGGTGTTAGAGTTAAGCGATACCGGTTCTGGAACCGCGGTTGATGGTAGTAAAATGAAAGGAAAAAGGAGTCGAGGTGTCGGCTTACGTAATATAGATGAAAGACTTAAAGTATTATATGTAGATGACTACGTATTTAACCTTAATATTATCCCATCAGGTGGTTTAAAAACTATCATTAAGCTGCCTTTTGAAACGCTTGATGAAATAACATCTGCTAGCCAGTACCAAACTCAATGACGGTGAGTTAAATTTATGAATAAGTTAAGAACAATTATTGTTGATGATGAGCCTTTAGCGCTTAATCTCTTGCGTGCAAAGTTAAATAAAATTCCTGAAATAGACATTATTGCAGAATGTAAAAATGGTCGTGAAGCGATTGAAGCAACGATGGCCTTAGCACCTGATTTACTCTTTTTAGATATACAGATGCCAGGTGTTGATGGTTTTGGCGTCATTAAAAAATTACAATCTGATATTGTTCCTCTGGTGGTTTTCACGACCGCATTTGAGCAATATGCTTTAGATGCGTTTGATGTGCATGCCGTTGACTATATTCTTAAACCTATTGATGATGAACGAATTCAGCGAGCCATTCAGCGTGCGTTGGTCCGTTGTGAAAGTGATGAAGACACTTTAAACAAATATCGCATTATTAGTGCGATAGACTCAATCAATGAAATGGAAAACCCTGATAGTGTTTTTACGCAGAGTATGAGCCTTCCTAAGCTTAATACCAACAAAGTTGAGCGTAAAATCGTCATTAAAAACAGAGACGATATCACCTTATTGAAACAAACAGATATCGAATGGATCGATGCTGCAGGAGATTATGTTTGTTTGCATGCTCAGGGTGTCACTCACATAAAACGTTGTACTTTAAAAAACTTGTTAGAAGACTTAGACTCTAAAATATTTAAGCGAGTTCATCGTTCAACCATTGTTAATCTTAATTATATTCAAAAAGTTATGCCGCATACTAAAGGTGAGTTTTTTCTTAAGTTGGGTGAATATGATCAAGTTAAAGTGAGTCGTAATTATCGAGAAGTCATCAAAAATTTCTTAATCGATATGTAGTTTCACGTGTATTTGTATATTGACGACGCCAGTTGTCAATATACAAATCTTTTCCTCTAGGCCATGTCATCATTTCCTATTTTGACCAACCGACCGCGCTTAAAATCCCCCTTGTCGTAATACTATTGTTAAAAATAGTATCTTATTAGATGATTCATAAAACAGAACTTGTCACTCAATACAAGGTAAGCTTAAAATCATTGGATGAAATTTAATGAAAATTCACTCCCCAATGACCCTGAACAACTTAAGCAAATGCTGCTTGAGTTGCAGCAACGTATGGAAAGAGAATTAGCAGAAAAATACGTTGCTTATCAACAATTTCTTGAGCGCTATAATCTCAAACTTGCCAACGAATACGGTAAAAATTTAGAGAAAATGCCGGGTGATGATGAAGTATTCAATGAAGTAGAATTTGTGCTTGATGAGCACGACAAAAAGCTTCTGGCCGCTCTAGACGCTGACGCGACAACAAAAACGAAACCAAAAAGTATGGCAATGCCCAACTTACTCAGCCAAATCATCGCGTGTAAATACCCGTTTGACTTACCGTTATACCGCCAAGAAACGATGTTTAGCGATATTGGCATTGAATTAAGTCGTCAAACAATGTCGATTTGGATGCTGCGCAGTGCTCAATTTTAAGTAGCCAAGCCAGTGTAGCCAAGCCAGTATAGTACAACCAAGGAAAGCTAAAATCAGATGATTGTGAAGCCCAAAGTTCATATTTTGTAACATCTCCTGTTGGCACACTCCAATTTTCTTTATTCATACCATAACAATGTTCATTAAAGACATTAAATTCTGGTGGCATTAAAGGAATAGTTGCTAAATCAAATTTAGAGTAAGCAAGCTTATTGGGAGAACCTGTTCCAGAGTTGTTTACTTTATGTTAATAGTTCATCCCCGTATTATAATCCTTGCCCCAGACTTCTAATTTAAAAAATGGTTAATCGAATGATTGCTCAATATTGTAGATTTTTAAGCGGTTAAAGCTCGGCTACTTGCTCATCATACGCTGGATTGACTTTTCTCTAATTAAAGCCTGACTCATTAAAATTAGTCTTAAGTTAGACCTAAGGTTAGATCTTAAGTTAGACCTAAGGTTAGACCTAAGGTCAATATTAGCTTTGAAGGCTAACACTGACTTTAAAGTTAAAAGCATGATCAGTTTAGTAAATTTTACCTTCAATGGCTATTTGCGCTTTATCAATCCGCGTTGGTGTTACTGCGCCGTCAACAAGCGACTGTGTTGCTGTGGCTAACGATTCAATGACTTTATGCATCGATGATAAGTCTAAACTACTAATGTCGTCACTCACTTGATGATAATGTTGGTCCTTATCGAGTTGTGTACTGCTAAAACTGTGTGCAGGTACCCCTAAACGCGCTAAAGTTGCATTGTCTGAGCGATAAAATAGCCCTTGTTTTGGGTAGGGGTCTTGGTATATTTTTGTGTTAAGTGCGATGAGTTTTTTATTGAGTAATGCGCCTAAATTAGAGCGTTCCATACCCGTCATCCAAACGGTTCCTGGGCCAAATTTCGATGGTTTACCAATCATTTCAATATTGATCATGGCAACCACGTTATCAGGGTTAAGCTGCTGTGAAAAATAGCTAGAGCCAAAGCCACCAATCTCTTCAGCCGTAAAAGCACTAAACATTAACGTACGTTTGTTATCGCCTTTTTCGGCGTAATATTGCGCTAAATTTAATACCGCTGTTGTACCGGATGCATCGTCATCAGCGCCATTATAGATTTTTTTACCATCGTCTGTAATACCCAAATGGTCGTAATGTGATGAGTATAAAACGATTTCTTTAGGGCTTTCAATACCAGGTAAGACACCCACTACATTGGTTAGCGATTGTTTAGTGATTATTGCACTGGCGTTAACGCTATAGTTTTCAATTTCATTTTCGTCACTTAATACCATGACAATAGCACCAGGATGTTCAAGTGAAAGCTTAGTTAAGCCACGATTAAAATAATTTTGATAGGCCTTAAAGCTTTTCGCATGTGCGCTATTGATAATAACTAAGTGTTGACCACCGGCTTGGTTTAACTCAGTTAATATTTTACCTAGATCATCGGTTTTCTCAACCCTATGGCTTTGTGCATTACCGAATTGCCAATTTACTTGCTCCATTGTTGTCGCTATAGCCAAGTATTCAGGACTAATTTTTTTACTATTTAACACCACGTTAAGCGTTTGAGCTTGGATTTGATTGACGGTAAAAGCTTGTAAGAACAGGGCAGGTTTATCTTTGGAGTCAAGAGTCGCATTAATGGTTGCTTTACTTAACGGGAAATTGGTTTGCAGGGGCTTTAGGCCAATATTAGCAAAACGCTGAGCAATATAATTTGCCGCTTGGTCAATTTCAGGGCTAAAACTTGCCCGACCTTTTAAATTGTCAGCGGCTAAATAGGTAATATCTTTGACCACTTGTTTTAACGGTATTGTCGCTGCAACACTAGAGAATGAGCAGGTAATCGCTAGCATAACCGAGAAAATTTTGAGTTTATAATCGGTGTGTTTCTCTAGTGAAGAGTTAAATATGCGCATCATAGTTATTGGTATTGCCATAGTATTTAAATATTTTATTATTGCAAAATAATCAAGTGCTAACGCTAAGTGTTGTTATTCAATTAGCGCCTATTAGGCTAAGACTATTTAAGTTTATTGAGTTCAATTAATAGTGACTGTTCACCACAGGTAAGCCAGCACTGGCCATCTTGTATACTCACTTGAAATTCCATCGAGCGATTGGCGAGTAGCTCCAAAGCTTGTGATGTTTCTTCACTAAAGCTTTCTACCGATAGTTTATTGAGTTGATTTAGTTTACTTTTAGATTGTTGCCACCAGGTGTCTACGCTGCTGCCATAACAATAAAGCTTCACTTGTTGGGCGCGATTACAGGCTTTTTTCAGTCTTTTTTCATCGAGTTGGCCTAGCTCAATCCATAGTTCAATGACGTCACTGTAATTAACTCGCCAAATGGCCGCTTCGTCCTCATCACTAACACCTTTACCAAATTGTAGGTTTTCACTGGCATTGAGTACATAGGTAATGAGTCTGATCATCATACGACGGTCATTCTCAGAAGGGTGCTGTGCTATGGTTAATTGTATGGTGTCATAATAGTGACGATCCATATCAGAGAGATGGATGGTCGCTTTTTTGATGGTTGCTTTTAAGGCCATGAAGATTCTGAGTATTATTTTTGATTAATTAATTCAGTATATTAACGCGTATTAAGTCCTTGTGATAGCAACTTATAACAAGTGAATTAATTAATCTTCAGCTTGTGTCGACTATTTTACCAGTTACCTGAATTTTCCATGCTTAACCAAGGTTCTTGTGGCGCTAATCGCTCGCCTTTTTGTAATAATTCGATTGAAATATTATCAGGTGATTTAACAAATGCCATGTGGCCACAGCGTGGTGGTCGGTTAATAGTAATACCTGCGGCCATTAGCTTTTCACATAAGGCATAGATATCGTCAACCTCAAAGGCTAAATGGCCAAAGTTTCTACCGACAGTATATTCTTCTGCTGAATGCCAGTTGTGGGTAAGTTCTATTTCAGCGGCACCTGGCTCTGTTGCTAAAAATATTAAGCTGAATTTACCTGCAGGAACGTCAAAACGGCGGGTTTCTATTAAGCCTAAATGCTTAATAAAAAAATCTAGTGACTTGTCTAAGTCCGTAATACGAATCATAGTATGTAAAAATTTCATAGTTTACTCGTCCATTTTATATTTAATGATAAAATTGATAACCTTATCATTTCTAGTCTTTGATATGACTATTTGATAAGGTTTTTAAGTTGTTTATTGTCAAAAGATCTCTTCCAGTATTCACTTCCCTCATAAACGTATTGTTTTTTTGCTTTGCTAACAGGTAAAAATTATTGAGTTCAAGTTTAAACACCATACTTACACTAGCGTTTTATTTACTGTCGTGTTTTAACTCTTGGTATCTTTTACTGAAGAGAACTTGTGATTTTGAAAGATTAATTAGCTCAGTAGTCGCATCAAGTTAAATCGCATCAAGTTAAGCTCATGGATGATTACATCTAATTTTAATTAATGTTAATTTTTTTGACTGATTGTCGTTCAATAAGTTCAGGAATAAACATGTTGGTGATGTCTAACTCTTTTTGCTTATAGACATTTTTCAGGATCCATTGAGTAGACATTTTCGCCATATCGTTAACTGGAAAATTAATCGTCGTTAATTGAGGGTAGAGATACTCAGTGAAAAAAGCATTATCAAAACCAATAAATGAACATTGTTCGGGGATTAACCATTTGTGATCCCTGGCTCCTCGCATCGCCCCAGATGCCATCTCATCATTTGAACAAGCAACAGCCGTAAATGTGGTTTTATGCTTGATGAGGAAATTGATACCATCTCGACCGCTTTTTGTTAAATAATCACCTTCATAGAGTAAACTTTCTTTAAAGGGAATATTGGCTTCAGCTAATGCTTTTTTATGGCCAGTTAAGCGTTCAGTCGAGTCTTGTTTTGTTAAAGGCCCAGATATATAAGCAATCTCTTTATGGCCTTGTTTAATTAAATATTTTGCGGCTAAATAACCCCCTAGTTCGTTATCTAAATAAAAGCAATGGTCACTAATTTCTGAGATATTGCGGTTCAAGATAACAAAAGGGGTATTACCTTTACTTAATTTAATTAAGTAGTCATCTGAAATGGCGTCAACCAGTAAAATAAGTGCGTCACATTTTCGATCAATTAAAAAATCTAAGCCATTAATTTCACTTTTTTCATCACTATGACCTGCAGTAATAACCGCATGTTTACCTGCCTTTCTGAGCTCTAATTCAATGCTGCTCAACATGGCACCAAAAAAGGGACCATGTAACTCAGAAACTAGTACACCAACACTGTTTGAACGATTGGAAGCTAATGATCGGGCAATAGTATTTGGGCGATAGTTTAACTCGTTCATTGCTGCCACGACTTTTTCTTTAGTTTTTTTACTGACATGCTCATGATCATTCAGTACGCGAGATACAGATGATAATGAGACTCCCGCTAATGCGGAAACTTCGTATATAGTCGCCATTTTATTCCTTCATCTTTTTTATTAATGCTGCTGTAGAGGACTTAAACATAAAAGGTCTTAGCTAAACCAAATACTGAGCCTATAGTTATCAATGTTATAAGATACACAAATAATTTCTATTTTAGAAGCGCTTCCTATGGCTATAAATAATAGTTGCTTTTTATCTTAATGACATTCAATATGGAAGCGCTTCCAGTTTGTTTTAAAAATACTTACTTAAGGACTACCTGAGTGTATTAAAGTGGAGAATTATAAAAATAACAACAGCAGCAGCAATGACCTGTTGTTCATAATTATTAGGGGAATTATATGGCTAGTACACCGATTCAATCAAATGTGAATAGGTTTTCATCAAACACTGAAAACAAAAATTATACTTTTGCACTTACATCATTAACATCACTCTTTTTTATGTGGGGATTCATTACCTGCTTAAATGATATTTTAATTCCTCATTTGAAAGCTATTTTCGATTTATCTTATAGCCAAGCAATGCTGGTACAGTTTTGTTTTTTTAGTGCTTACTTTCTCGTTTCTATTCCTGCAGGAAAAATAGTTAAAAAAGTAGGTTTTCAAAAAGGCATTGTGCTTGGATTGATTGTTGCTGCCATTGGTTGTTTTGCTTTTTACCCAGCAGCAGCCATGCACAGCTACCCAGTATTTTTAATGGCACTATTTATATTAGCCAGTGGTATTACGATATTACAAGTGTCAGCTAATCCTTATGTGAGTATTTTAGGGAACCCTGAAACAGCCTCTTCACGTCTGACGATGACACAGGCATTTAATTCACTTGGCACCACGATCGCGCCATTTTTTGGTGCTTATTTGATCTTAGATCAAGTAGCAGAATCGATGTCGGTCGCTCAACAAGCAGAATCTGTACAATTACCTTATGTTTTACTCGCCGGTTTATTATTAATACTTGCGGCTATTTTTTCTTATATAAAATTACCTGTCATTGAGCATATTGAAGAGTCAGTGGCTGAAAAACCGATAGCGGGTAGCGCTTGGCAATATCGTCATTTAGTTTTAGGTGCCATTGGTATTTTTGTTTATGTTGGTGCTGAGGTTTCTATTGGCAGCTTTTTAGTCAGTTTTTTTAATGATCCGAACATTGCTGGTTTAGAAGAATCCCAAGCCGCAAAATATATTGCCTATTATTGGGGCGGTGCGATGGTGGGACGATTTATTGGTGCCGCGGTTATGCAAAAATTAGCCGCAGGAAAAGTATTAGCCTTCAACGCTTTTATGGCGGTGGTATTTATTATTATTACTATCCTTGCATCTGGACAAGTAGCGATGTTGGCCATTCTGTTAGTAGGTTTATGTAATTCAATTATGTTCCCTACCATCTTTAGTTTGGCCATTAATGGCCTAGGCCAACATACCAGCCAAGGCTCAGGTATTTTATGTTTAGCGATTGTTGGTGGTGCTATTTTACCACTTATCCAAGGTGTTTTAGCCGACAGTATTGGCCTACAAAACTCATTTTTCTTACCCATTATTTGCTATGTATTTATTGCTTATTATGGCTTGTCAGGTAGTAAACCTGTATCAGTAAAGGTATAAATATTGTTATGTTTATTCAAATGAATTCACTTAAAAGTGTTGCTAAACCCTTCATGGGGATTGCTGTTGCCCTGTCACTTTTTGCTTGTACTGATAACGCGAACTCGGACATAGCTCAGGTTGATCTTGCCCCTTATGGCGAAAACAATATAGCCATTTGGCCGGTACTTGATATTGAAGTTAAAAAAGACAATAAAGTTGAAACTAAAGTTGCCAAAATTCTAGCGACTATGACGTTAGAGCAAAAAGTTGCTCAGATGATCCAACCTGAAATCCGAGACATTACGGTTGAAGATATGCGTAAATATGGTTTTGGCTCATATTTAAATGGTGGTGGTGCTTTCCCTGATAATAATAAACATGCCACGCCAGCTGATTGGATAAAACTAGCTGAAGCTCTGTATCAAGCATCAATCGATGACTCGGTAGATGGGACAAATATTCCAACTATGTGGGGTACTGATGCAGTACATGGTCATAACAATGTGATTGGCGCAACATTATTTCCTCATAACATTGGCTTAGGCGCGGCAAATAATGCTGAACTTATGGAAAATATCGCCAGTATCACGGCTAAAGAAGTAATGGTAACCGGCATTGATTGGGTGTTTGCTCCTACGGTTGCCGTTGTTAGAGATGATCGTTGGGGCAGAACCTATGAAGGTTACTCTGAAGACCCTGAAATAGTCGGCTTATATTCGGCCGCTATTGTAAAAGGGCTGCAAGGTGCTGTAGGTGATGACTTTTTAGGTGACACTCGCGTTATCAGTACGGTTAAGCACTTTATTGGTGATGGTGGTACACAAGGTGGTGATGACCAAGGGGATAACTTAGATAGCGAAAGTGATCTTTTTAAACATCATGCCCAAGGTTATGTTGGTGGCTTAGCGGCTGGCGCGCAATCGGTAATGGCATCATTCAATAGCTGGCATGGTGCTAAAACCCATGGCAACAAGTATTTAATGACCGATGTTTTAAAAGATCGTATGGGCTTTGACGGCTTTGTTGTAGGTGACTGGAACGGTCATGGCCAAGTAAAAGGCTGTACTAATGAAAGCTGTCCACAAGCAGTCAATGCGGGCTTAGACATCTATATGGTGCCAACAGCTGCTTGGAAACCTTTGTATGAAAATACCATTAAACAAGTTAACAAGGGTGAAATTAGCTTATCAAGAATAGATGATGCGGTTAGTCGTATTTTAAGAGTAAAAATACGTGCAGGTTTATTCACTAAACCCAGTCCAAAAAATCGTCCATTGTCAGGTAAAACTGACTTAATTGGCTCAGCAGAACATCGTTTAGTCGCTCGTCAAGCTGTACGTGAATCTTTAGTTCTGCTTAAAAATAAAGCTAACTTATTACCCTTAACGCCGAGTGCAAATGTATTAGTTGCAGGAGATGGCGCTGACAATATTGGTAAGCAGTCAGGAGGATGGAGTATTACTTGGCAAGGTACAGGTAACACTAACGCTGATTTTCCGGGTGGGTCTTCGATTTATGACGGTATAGAGCAAGTTGTTAATGCGGCTGGCGGTAAAGTGCAATTAAGCCCTACAGGTGAGTTCACTGAAAAACCAGATGTTGCTATTGTTGTTTTTGGTGAGGAACCTTATGCCGAGGGTAATGGCGACTTAGATAACCTTGAGTATCAACGCGGTAATAAAACCGATTTAGCTTTACTCAAACATTTAAAAGCACAAGGGATACCTGTTGTTTCTGTTTTTATTAGTGGACGACCAATGTGGGTAAATGCGGAACTTAATGCGTCAAATGCTTTTGTTGCTGCTTGGTTGCCGGGTTCAGAAGGCAATGGCGTCGCTGACGTTTTATTTAGTAAAGCGGATAGCAGTTTACGTTATGACTTTAAGGGTAAGCTTTCATATTCTTGGCCTGCTAGTGCGGATCAAACATCGGTTAATCGATTTGACGAAAACTATCAACCCTTATTACCTTATGGTTTTGGTTTAAGCTATCAGCAGCAAGATAATAAAAAAATGACCCTATTGTCTGATCAGTTAAGTGAAGTCTCTAAAATAGCTTCTGATGAGTTAGCCACTTTTAAAATATTTGAATTAGCGATTAAGCAGCCATGGAGTATTGCGTTGCAATCAGGTGAACAGTCATCTCCTGTTACTTCAAATACGCAGTCATTAGGGGCTATTACCTTAAGAACTATGGACAAAATGGTACAAGAAGATGCTAGAACAATAACCTTTGATGGCAGTGAGCTGGCAAGTGTCAATATCTTTAGTAACTTTCCAGAAGATTTGCGGGCATATAGTGAGGCTGACTCGGTATTAAGTTTTAGCGTGCGCTTAGAAACTACACCAGTAGCACCGATTAATTTAGCTATGAGTTGTGAAGGTGATTGCAAAGGCTCTCTTGATATCACCTCATTGTTAATTAACCAGAGTTTAAATGAATGGCATAAAGTGACGATAGACTTGGCTTGCTTTAAAAAAGCAGGCACAGATTTCTCCAAAATTATGTCGCCATTTAACTTGTCTACTAATGGCAAAGTTTCATTAAGCTTCGCTGATATAAATTTAATGCCACAAGGTATTGATAAAGCAACCATGCGCTGTGACTAAATTATTATTGACGCGTTAAATTAAACCGCCGTATGACTAAAATTACGGCGGTAACTACTGATTGCAATTCATCAATAAAAAACATATGTAACAAGGACTTTTCTATGCAGCATTTAACATTATTCCTCATAGCCTGTTCAATGACTTTACTCGGATGTGGTGGCGGATCGGGTAATGACACGACTCATATATCAACCACGCTAGCTACAGACATACCTTCTGATCATGCGAGTGAAGAGAGTAAAGACCCAACAACTGCTTCTGTAGTGAATAATCAATGGCAGTTAATTTGGCAGGATGAATTTAATGATAACAATATTGATTTAAACAAATGGAGTTTTGAGGTCAATTGTTTTGGTGGGGGTAATGATGAACAACAATGTTATACCGACCGAGAAGATAATGCTTTTATTGAACAAGGTATCTTGAAAATAGTGGCATTAAAAGAAAATTTCACCGGTCCTGCGGCACATGACGATGACACTAATTACAACCCTAGAAATACCCGCACTCTACCTTATACATCAGCACGGTTAAGCAGCAAAAACAAAGGTGACTGGACTTTTGGACGCTTTGAAATTAGCGCTAAATTACCGCAAGGACAAGGTACCTGGCCAGCCATTTGGATGCTGCCTACTGACTGGGCTTATGGTGGATGGGCTGGCTCGGGTGAAATTGATATCATGGAAGCGGTGAATTTAAAAACACAATCAGATGAAGCGGGTGCGAGCTCAGGAGAAGAAGAATCACGTATACATGGCACGCTTCATTATGGCCGTGCCTGGCCTGAGAATTTTTATTCAGGTAAAGGATTTAACTTACCTGAGGGGGTCAACCCTGCAGATGGTTTCCACGAATACGCCATTGAATGGCAAGCAGGGGAAATGCGTTGGTATGTCGATGATATTCATTTTGCTACCCAGCGTGATACCGGTTGGTATAGCCAATATATGAATGATGAGGGTTTATTGATACACGGTGAGGGTGGTGCACCTTTTGATCAAAAATTTCATTTATTATTAAATTTTGCTGTCGGGGGAAATTGGTCCGCTTCGGTTAACGACAAAGGCATTAATGAGAGTGTATTTCCACAATCATTAGCAATAGATTATGTCCGAGTTTATGAATGCTCAGTGTCACCTCTCACAGGTGCCGGCTGTGCAACAATCGGTGATGACGCTATGCTAGTGGAAGGTAAACAAGCACCTGCATTGTAACGTTAATATAGAATTGACTAAATTGAAATTTCTGCTAACTAATATCTTTATGATGCTAGTTAGCATTTTTATATATAAATATCTAACTGACTATTAATGCATCATCATAAGCAAGACTAATAGCGACTTTAGCATGATTAGGTCATTTGAAAATTATCTTAGTGGATGCGTTTGAGCAAATAAATATTGCTCATATCGCTATGGTCATCGTCTTCAAGTTATGTGAATTCTATAAAAACATTTGCCGTGAGCCGACCTGTTTCGGGATTTGGGTCAATATCTTTTTCAGGAGAAATAATGATCGAATGGAGTAATTGTCCAGGATAAATCACTAAACGATTGGGTTTATATTCAATTTGTTGATATAACTCAAAATGCTCATTTGAACGAATACAATATTCCTGAGCAGACTCGCCATTATTATTGATAAAGCGTTGAGCAGAAGTTAAATAATATTCCACATTATGCGTTTCAATTTTGTCTAACCCCGTAGGTTTGTGACGAAATAAGCCTGTATTTCCGTGCTTATCATTATTGAGGTAATGCAAAATAGCAAAGTAAAATGGCCGACTGGTGTCAAAATGAGGCATGCGCTGCAGTAAGTTTAACTCGGTTGCGGCTGTAGTGATCAAAGAAAAATAAGCTTCTTGAGGTTTTAATTGCAAGTGCTGAGGAATGTTATAGATATGGCAAATATCTTGATAAATCGCTTGTAGTACATTGATGACATAGTTTTTAGGTAAAGGCGCTCTTATGCCTGGATAATAAGTATTATCAAGGGCTTTAAATTCAGCATGAGCACAAGCGTGAGCAATAATATCATGGGTATCAATAGCAAAATCATCAATAATGATCACCGGTGTTTTATCAACACCGACGGTCATTATTTTAAGCTTAATATCGCGCTTGATTTGTATAGCTAAGTCATTCATTTTTTATATCATACAATAGAAAAATTAACCGGCAGAGCAGTAAAGTATGCCGGAATATTTATTTTTTAATCCGTTACATCGTAGTAGATTTACAATAATGATTGATAAAATCGTTATTGTCAGGCCAGTTATCCACTTTGCGCTTTACGGCTGATTTTATATTATTTAAAAAGCTCGTTAATTCTTCATCGCTCATCAAGTCTACAATAGGGTGATATTGCTCAGGCATTAAGCCTTGTCCCATCATCACTTGTATCCAAGAGGTTTCGCCGAATAACTCTTCTGCTTTTTTAAATACCTGGCCACTTTCCTTAAACAAGGACATACGATGTTTTAAGGTATCTGGAATTTCCATATTTTTGCAATAGCGCCAAAATGGTGAATCTGTGCGCTCTGTTAAATGATAATGAAGAATAATAAAGTCTTTAATGTTGTCGACTTCAGTTTTAGCTTGGCTATTAAATTCATCAACATCAGCTTGATTAATACCCTGAGAAGGAAACATTTGCATTAATCGCACAATGGACTTTTGAAATAAATGTATACCGGTTGACTCCAATGGTTCGATAAAACCAGAAGATAAGCCAATAGCAACACAGTTTTTATTCCAATGTTTACGGCGTGTGCCGGTTTTATATTTGATCACACGAGGTTCGTTGAGCAACTCACCTTGAATATTCGCTAACAGTGTTTGCTTAGCTTCTTCATCTGTCATGTATTTACTACAAAAGACTAAACCATTACCGGTGCGATTTTGCAGCGGTATTTGCCATTGCCAACCAGAGTCCCTAGCGATAGCGCGGGTATATGGAACCGGCTTTCTGACCATCTTAGTTTGCACCGCGATAGCACTGTCACAAGGTAAGATATGACTCCAATCTTCAAAACCTGTATTTAGTGCTCCTTCGATTAACATACCTTTAAAGCCGGTACAGTCGATGAAGAGATCACCCTCAACAATTTCACCTGATGCTAAAGTAATTGAGTCTATATAGCCGGATTCGTTATCTAGGTTAACCTGGGATATTTTACCTTCAACGCGTGTTGTGCCATGTTTTTCAGCAAGACTTCTTAAAAACTTAGCATAGAGCCCAGCATCAAGATGATAAGCATGGTTTAACTCTTGATTTGCTAAAACGGCAAATTTTCCTGCTCTTGCGCCCAAATGTTCAGGAACATAATCACCAATCTCAGAAACAATGCCTTTTGCACGGCCTTTTAGCCAAAAATGTTGAAAACCAGCGGCCCAGCAACCTTGACCTAGAAAACCAAAGGAATGAATGTAATCTTTATTGATGTCGCGCCAGTTTTCAAAAGAAATGCCCAGTTTAAAAGTGGCATTGGTTGCTGCCATAAACTCTTGTTCATTAATGCCTAATAATTGGTGAAAAATATGTAAGGTAGGAATCGTTGCTTCACCAACGCCAACCGTAGGGATTTCGTCTGATTCTATTAAAACAACCTCTATGCCTTTACCTAATAATTTTGAGAGTGCTGCTGCTGTCATCCAACCCGCAGTACCACCACCAGCAATAACGACTTTTTTAATTTTTTTGTTTTGTGTTTTCAAAATAAAACCTTATTAATTAACTTTAGTAGGATGATTTGTTGTACTTAGTTACTATCGTTTTAATTTATTCAGTAAATCTGCGCGTATTTGTTTCGCTAATAATGCATCAAGGGGTTTTGACAATCGCCCTTGAGCAGCCGTAGGAATATGAGAAAAATCTTCTTGGTCATGCTCAAAAATATAATAGTTAAATTGCGCTTGCCATGCTTTTCGCTGAGCTAAAGGCAAGTCTTTTAAGCTTAACATCGCCAACATAAGGGCATTGTTAGGGCGTCCCATAAATGCCGGGCTATCACGCCACCAATGGGTTACTAGCACGTTAAACGCGGTTAAACTTTCAACATGATGCCACCACATACTAGGTAAAAATAGGGCATCGCCAGCGTCCAATTCGGCAACTTGTGCCGAGGCTAACGCTTGTTTAAACTTTGGATATTTAACAAAATCAGGGTGGTCAAAATCCACTAAACTAATTTCTTGTCCGCCGGGGGAAAATTCCATCGGGCCAACGTATAAATTTTCAAGCTGCTCGGGTGGGAACAAAGTAAATTTACGACGACCCACCACACAACAAGCTAAATTATTAGGGAAATCAAAATGTGCGGCTATTTTGCTTTTATTGCCTAACCATATACTGGTTAACGGCTTTAAATGGTCGATGTAGGCATTGTTTTCTTCATTATAGCCCGGTAAGCAATGGTTAATTTCGGTCGAACCCACATACATTGTCGGTGGCTGTCGATCATTGACATGCTCAAGTAACTTATCAAGCACTTGATTCAGGTTGGCTTTTGAACTGTTAAAATTAAAACCTGTCATGTTTTCATTGTAAAAAACACGGCCATTATTTTTAGGCTCACCATAATAGGCAGTTATAGGCGCATTGGTATAAAACTTTCTTAAGTAATCAGCAGCCGATTGTGGCGAGGTTTTACCCGCAATAACTGCGGGCCAATGGCTGCCAAAATTCTTCAAAATCATGGGCTCAGTAGAAGACAAGACAAATTCTGGAATATTGCCGGGCTGGCAATGGTGAATTTCTTTTACCTTATGATTAATTGTTAGCACCTAATCACCTTATTTAGCTCTGTATTAATGGTTTTACAAACCCAACTGTTTATTTTTTTTATTCATTAACGCTCGAACATTTGATTGCGAAGCAATCGCCATATAAATGGCTTGTAAATATCCCAGTTCATGCAGTCTGGCCAAAGTATCCGGGGTTAACGTTTTTAATTTATCTTCATTAATCGTATAAAAACCAACCATTTGATTTTGGCTTTTATCGTTTAATGTCATATCTAGCGAGAAAGGCTCTAACAACTCATGTTCAATCAGTAATTCCATAAATAACTTACTGTCGATAAGGCCATGATGCATAGTTTCGAGTATATCGGCGGCATTATCTAAGTAAGGGGTATTGCCACCAAACTCTAAAAACAGTGCTTCACCTTTTTCTTGGCTCACTCTTGGGTGGTCAAGATCAATATGTAACACTCTTTGTTCTTTTTCTTCGCCGTCTTCTACAACTTTTTGTACACCAATTAAGAACGGCTGTCTTGCTATGCTTAATGGGATGTAAGGTGCCTGCCAGCCATTTTTTGATAAAAATAAGTTTTCATTTTCTTGAAAACCAAATAGCGCAACCGCATAAAATTGACCTGTACTTGAGTCTTTATTAAAAAATATCGGATAATAGGCCTGAACGCTTCTAAATTCAGTGGGGAAGGTTGGGGTAAACCAAACATTATCGCCGTATTTTTCTTCACGTTCGGTAATAACTTTTAAATTTTGATGATCGGTACTATTTAGTAATACGTGATTTGCCATTTTCATTCCAAATTATGTTGTTTACAGATGCGTGGCTAGATTTTTTAAGCCTTGGTATCGCTATATTTTTGGTAAGCCATATTTTTTAATTTTATTAATTAATTCACGATTGGTTGGCAAGGCAGATAATAGTTGTTTTGTTCGTTGTACATTTTCATTGAACAAAGCCTCTGCTTTTGCTGATTGGTCTGTTCTTTTTTTATGGGGAGCTTGGGTAACAAAGCCCATACCATATAAAACGAATTGAAAACTTGCTGGCGGAAACATTTCTTCCGTATGAATTGCATCGTACTTATATGGCGCTTGATATTGCCATAATGCCAATTGTTCTCTTAAGCTCTCTGGAATATGCATTTCATTTTTATTATCACACCAATAATCTGAATCCGTTCTTTTACTTAAAACGTAATGCAATTTGAGGAAATCAATGATGTTGTCCCAACGATGTAAAAACTTGCTATTAAAGCGCTTAGCCACAATGTCCATTGCTTGACGGTTTACAGGTAATTGTTCACTGATCATTTTAGCTGAGAGCTCTATTAACACTAATGCTGAAGCTTCTAGCGGCTCAAGAAACCCAGCAGACATTCCTACAGCCACACAATTTTTATGCCAGAACTTTTCTCTGTGTCCAGGGTTTAGTGCTATTTTACGAATCATTGCCGCGTTGGCAGACTTTTTACCCATAAGAGGAGTAATGTACGCTATTAACTCTTCCTCAGCTTTTGTATCGCTAATATGAGCACTGGAGTAGGTGTAACCAACACCACGGCGTGAAGGTAAGCCTATATCCCAAATCCAACCGGCAGTTTGCGCGGTTGATGAAGTAAAAGAAGCAATAGGGCTATCTTCATTTTCATGAGGAACATGAACCGCTAGAGCGGAATCATTAAATAAAATATGTTTTTTACTGATGAAAGGAATCTTGTAGTGTTTAGCTAATAAAATCGATGCTGAGCCTGTACAGTCAATAAATAAATCAGCAGAAATATCACCATGTTTTGTGGTGGTAATTGAGGCTATATCTTCATTCTTTGCTGAGTTGATCTTACTGACATGATCAACAATGTGTTTAACATGCAATTTTTCAGTGCAGTGTTTGCGTAAAAACCGACCAAATTTAGCTGCATCTAAATGATAACCATAATTGGCTGCAAATGAATATTCAGCGGTGGTTATTTGTTTTGGCGCTAAACCATGAGCGCCTAAATGACTTTGCTCGCAAACGGCATCAGCAAAACTGATTTTATCTCGAAAGGGTTGCCAATAGGATGATAGGTTTATGTCATTAAAGCCATGTGGCAAGGTAAAAGGATGATAATAGCCTTCATGAGTATTGGTAATCCAATGAGTAAATTTTGACCCTTGTTTAAAGCTAGCATCACACTCGATGAGAAATTCGGTTTCTGAAATCCCCATTTTTTTCAAGGTAGTACGCATTGATGGCCAAGTACCTTCTCCAACCCCCATAGTGGCAACATCTGCTGATTCAACTAGGGTGATTTCGATACCCGAATCTTGAGCAGTGGCGTGTTCTGCAGCAATTATTCCAGCGGTCAACCAGCCAGCCGAGCCACCACCAACAATGACAATTTTCTTTAATGGTTTATTCATAAATTTACTTAAAATTAAAATATTTACAAAAAACATAAGGACATATTTCAACTAAAACTATATCGCGCTTTCTTTCGGCAATCTAGCGCTAGTTAACGACTAACTGCATATTTAAGCTATTAAACCGTTTGAAAATATTTGTTTAAGACCGATATTTTTTGTAATAATTCTATTTTTACATCATATATAAAGAGGCCGTATAAAATATCAAATACATTATCGAATAATTTATACGACCTTTAATTTACTTTCTTATTAGCTCAATAAAGGGCTGTTAGAATGTATAGCGAGCACCTAAAGAGTAGCGTGCACCTTGTTGAATTGAATCTAATACTTGTCGTTCATCACGTCCACTAGTACGAGCATTTTCTTCAGTAATGTTAATGGCATTGAAGAAAACAGTTAATCCTTCTGCTTGTGGTACATCGTAACTTACGGTCATATCAACTTGAGCATATTCTTCAATATAACGTGGGCCAGGACCTGCTTGACCATCTTGTACAAGCGCTACTAAGAACTTATCACGCCAGTTATAAGCAATACGAATTGATAAACCATCTTTTTCGTAGAAGCCAACAAGGTTAGCCGAATCACTAATACCTAATTCAGCCGCTTGAGCGCCAATGTCAAAGTCATCATGTTCATTGTCAGTATTTGTTTTAGTGTAATTAACAATAGTACCAAAACCGCTATTACCAAATAAGTGTTGTACGGCAAACTCAATACCGTCATAACCGGTTTTTTCAGTTAAGTTTATCGGAGTACTTATACCGAAGTTCATCAAGTTATCAGTTTCAGCATTACCTAAAATAATAATGTTGCCGCCTTCCATGAACACGTGTTCTGGGTCTGTTGCCGCATAGGTATCAAAGATGTATTGACGCTGTGCCAAACCATCATTGCCTACAGCCGCACGTGCTTCTTCTGTATAAGGACCGTCTGCAGGGTTAACAATACCCGTGGTAGTATTTACCGTGTCTACTAATATATCGTTTGTTACGTCTTTAGTGAAATAACCTAATGAAACGTAACTACCTTCGCCGTAGTACCATTCTGCTGATAAATCGATGTTTTCAGATTCAAGTGGTAATAAACCAGCGTTACCGGTAGAACCTATACCACCACCTACACGAGCACCAGGGTTCAACAGTGTGCCACCAATCATATTGTTATATTGAGGACGGCCAATAGTTTCACTGTAAGCAGCGCGAAGAATAACATCATCAGTAACTTCTAAATTGAAGTTAATACTGGGCAGCAAATGATCATAGCTTGCTTCTTGTGTACCGTAGATAACATTACCAGAGCTTAATAGTGATACTTCACTGGTACCTTCCCAACGAGGTTCATTAGTAAATTCAGGCACTGAAGAAGTTGAAGTAACATCTGTTTCTTCATAACGGATACCAAAATGAACATCAAATGGCATAGTACCAATTTCACCTTCGTAGTTATATTGGAAGTAAACTGAAGTCATTTCTTCTTTAGTATATTGGTCAGTCTGTGAAGCATAGTCGCTTGATGGACAAAATGAATTACCACAATCACCTAAAGCAGATGCCTGTACACCTAATACATCAACTGCACGTTCTCTAACGCCATTAAAATCAAAGGCGAAATAATTTTCTAAAATTTCGACATCGCCATTATAACCTTCAAAGTTACCACCGCTTAGATTGTCAAATTGGTCCTGAATGCTTCTACGTGGAAATAATGACTCATCGAATGAACCAGCAGTACCTTCACCACCCCAGTTATTTCGTTGAACATTTTTTTCTCTATGTCGGCTTTCAGAACTGGTCAATGATAGACCAAAATCTATGCTACCCGCTTCTTCAAGAATATAATTACCATGCAGTTGAGTTTGCGTAATATCAGCACGGTTTTTGATATTGATAAAAGAACTACCGGTTACAATCATGTCTGAGGCTTGAACTGCATTACCGCCAGTAACAGATAGTACGGGAATATCACCCGTATAATCAGTTGCAGAAGCGGTACGAACAAAAGCAGCCATACCGATAGTGTTACTTGAACCTAAAGGACTATTTGGATCACTTTGAGCTGACGAGTCGTGATGATCTAATCTTAGATTTAAGCTGTTATTTACTTGCCATTCTATATTTAAACCAAGTGATTTAGTTTCATCTTTAATACTAGAGTCACCACCACCCATCGCAAGATCGGTAGGGTTATTTGGATCAAAAGTTTCAGAATAAACAGCAGGAGAACTTATCGGGCCATCTGTCCAAATATTTTCGCTTGGTCCAAAGTTATACCATACTGAAATGTCGTTAAATTGTGTGTCATTTTCTTTTTTTACATAGGTGTAATCAAGTGTCGCAGTGATAGCATCTGTTGGGCTATATTGCAGCACTAATTGGGCATTACTTCTTTTACGCTGTTGCTCTTCAAACTTGTAAATAGTATTTTGTGGTACTGAATAAATGTCATCGTCGCCTGGGCGATTAGTTTGGCTATCATCTCTTCCTACACCACCCCATGCTGCATTAGAGCCACCCCAGTCATTATCCGTTACACCTGAAAAACTTCGCCAGAAAGCTGTTTTACCTTGCTGACTGCCACTTTCACGCTCTGAATAACTACCTGATATTGAAACACCAAATTTACCATCATCAAATGTATTTGAATACAAGCCCGAAAATTGTGGTGTAGTAGAGCCTTCTTTGGTTGTTTGATCTTTTAATGCTTCTGCGCTAAATACCGCTTTTTCGCCTGGATTATCAAGAGGACGATGGGTAGTAATATTGATTGTTGCACCAATACCACCGGTAGGAACATCCGCTTTTGAGGTTTTGTATACCTGAACACCGCTAACACCTTCAGCGGCAAGATTGGAAAAATCAAACGAACGATCACCGGTAGTCGTCGGAAGTTGACGACCATTAAGCGTAACTAAGTTACGTTCAGGACCAAAACCACGAGCGGTTACTTTACTGCCTTCGCCGTTTGATCTTTCTATAGAAATACCCGTAATACGTTGTAACGATTCTGCTAAGTTAGAGTCTGGGAATTTACCTATATCTTCCGCATTAATCGCATCGACAATACCACTTGCAGAGCGCTTAATATCCATTGATTTGATCATACTGCTACGGATCCCCGTAACTTCGATCACTTCAACTTTATCTTTTATAACTTCTTCAGCAGCAAAAACTGGCGTTATTGCCGTTACGCCTAAAATTATAGATAAACTTGTAGCAAGTTGAGTTTTCTTAAAAGTTGAATTCATCGTGTTTCTCCCCGAGGCATTTCATATTATGATAATTATATCTTTGGAAGCGCTTCCAGTGTAATTTAAAAAAACAACCCTTATTCAGGAAGCGCTTCCACAATTTAAAATATTTTACTAATAAGGTCAACCGTATTTTAATAAATAGGGTTAACTATTTTAGAGCTTTTACTCGTTAAATTTAAGTTAAAATCTTGTCTAGTTGCTATATTTAGCGTGCGTTTATTTACTTGATAGAGGCGAGGTTAACTCGCTAATAAAACGCTAACGCTATTGTTTTTAGGCTAGCGCTTTACATTTTTAAAATTAACTAACTTGATGTTTTTTTTAAAGCTTGGTGAATAAACTGCACTTTTTTTGCATCAAGTATGTACCAGCGCATTACCCAGGCAACTAATATCGAACCTACAGCAGGAAAAATAGTGAAAGCAGCTAATATGCCTTGTTGCGTGATAGTATTTTGTTCTACATCAGCTTGGTAGCCATAATAGGCCAATAACCAACCCGCTAATGCACCGCCAATGGCAACACCAAGTTTGATGAAAAAAACGATAGCTGAATAAACCATGCCCGTTATTCTAACGCCAGTTTTCCAGTGTCCATAATCGATGGTATCAGCCATTTTCGCCCAAAGTAAGGGGGTAGCCATCTGTAAGAAAAAGCTCCAAAGAAAGAATAAAGTGAAGGCCATAACGGTTTGTTCACTGCCAACAAAATAACTGATAATACAAATAAAAGCAGCGATTGATTGTAAACTAATATAGGCTTTAATTTTACATACTTTTTTAGAGAGTGGTAATGCCAGTGCACAACCTAGAATGCTACCTATCATCCCTAAAGTCATAAACAAGGTGATCAGATCAGCACGACCTAAATAATACTTCACATAATAAACCGCCAGTGTGCCGCGCAGTACTTGGCCACTTAATAACAATAATCCAGCTAAGCAAAGAATGCGCCATTGATCATTTTTCCATAAGGCAGACAAATCTTCTTTAAAGCTTGAGTTTTGATCTTTTGGCGGGCTGACTCTTTCTTTAGTACCGGCAAAACAAAGCAGAAAAAGCATTAAGCCGAGCAAGCTCATGGCTATCATAGTGTACTGATAGCCTTGTGCTTTATCTCCAGCACCAAACCACTCGACTAAGGGCATAGTCCCTGCGGCAACTATTAGACCACCTAACATACCAAAAACAAATCGGTATGATTGTACTGATACGCGTTCTTCAGGGTCAGCGGTCAGTACACCACCTAGCGCCGAATAAGGAATGTTTATCGCGGTATAAGCGATCATTAACAAAGTATAAGTAGCAAATGCATAGACAATTTTACCATTTTCAGATAAATCAAAGGTGGTAAAAGCTAAAATACTGATCAGGCAAAAAGGCAGGGCTAGCCATAATAAATAAGGCCTGAATTGTCCCCACTTAGTTTTTGTTCTATCAGCCATTGCCCCCATTAAGGGATCAGTGATGGCATCAAATATTCTAACAACAAGAAAAAGAGTGCCAACAAGTGCAGGAGAAAGGCCAACCACATCGGTATAATAAATAAGTAAAAACATCATCACGGTTTGGAAGATGATATTACTGGCCGTATCGCCTAAACCGTAAGCTATTTTTTCTTTAATTTTCAGCATGTGAATCTCTTTGTTTTAAAATTAATATTCTTCTTATTTTATATACAATGACACTTTACGTTGTTCAATTATATTCAAAGCATAGTTTATAAACACTGGAAATAGCGTTATGGGTATCATATGGAAATAACATTTATTTTAATAATAATGGTGTTTAAAATATTATATTTTTCAATTAACTATTTGATAAGTAATTGCTATTTCGTTGATGGATTAAATCACGATAGGCATAACCACTGGCTTTTATTGTTCTTTCTTGGCTTTGATAATCGACATAGACAATACCAAACCTTTTTAAATAGCCTTCAGCCCATTCAAAATTGTCCATTAAACTCCAAGCAAAGTAACCTCTGATGTCGACACCTGATTCAATGGCTGTATTTACCGCGTTAAGGTGGCTTTGGTAATAAGCGACTCGGTGGGCGTCTTCTACTTTGCCATCTTTGATGCTGTCAGGCATTGCGGCGCCATTTTCAGTGATATAAATAGGGGGTAAGGTGTATTTGGCATTTAAAGAAATCAATAAATCAGAAAACCCTGATGGATATATTTCCCAACCCATATCGGTTAATGCAACATCTTTAAGGGTAATTTGAGCAAATATTTCATTTTCATCAGCTTGATATATTGCACGTGTATAATAATTAATACCTAAAAAATCAACAGATTCCGCAATGATGTCCATATCACCTGCAATAATATCAGGATGTTGTGATAATGGCAGTTGCGACAGTATTTCTGGATATTGAGCATCAAAAATAGGCTTTATATACCATTGATTAAAATAATCATCGGCGAACTGAGCTGCTGCTATATCCGCGGGGTCTTGGGAAGCAGGGTAGCTAGGGCTAAAATTAAGTACTATGCCATTAAGTGTGTTCGGGCTTAATTTTTTAAGTGATTGCATCGCTAAACCATGCGCAAGTAATAAATGATGAGCTGCCTTTTTACCGAACTCTTTACCTTTAATACCTGGTGCATGAATGCCAATTTCATAGCCTAAATAAGCGCTACAAAAAGGCTCATTTAACGTGGCATATGAATGCACACTATTGCCAAATGCTTTAATCACTATTTCTGTATATTTTTGAAATTCATAAGCCGTTTCTCTGTTTAACCAACCCCCTTTATCTTCAAGGTGTTGAGGTAAATCCCAGTGATAAAGCGTAACAAAGGATTTAATGTTTTTCTCAACTAATTTATCTAACAAGGCAATATAAAATGCGACACCTGTTTCATTGATACTGCCATCTTGATTAACAATTCTTCCCCACGAAATAGATAAACGATAAGCATCAACGCCGAGAGATTCAATCATTTCGATGTCTTGAGGCCATCTATGGTAATGATCACAGGCAACGTCTCCATTTGAACCATCGACAATAGTGTTTTCTAAAGAGCAAAATGTATCCCAGATACAGGGCAATCGTTGTTTGATACCGCCCTCGATTTGAAATGAGGCAGTAGCAACACCATAAATAAAATCTGTTGAATTCATTTTTGAGTTATAAGGTAAAGTCAATTTCATAGTTATTTATTCTTAATGATTTATTGTTAGTGGTTTTAGTTAGCGTTAGTGATTTTTAGAACTTTCAGTTCTTTTAGTATTTGGAAGCGCTTTCAATTTAGCTTTATTGATATTAAAGGTCAATCTGTTTTCGGTAAATAATAGGGTAACTAATGCCCGTATAATGATTTTTATATGATTTAAGTAGGCAAGGGCATGTTTTTAATTAACTAGGTCAGTAGCTTGCTACTAGAGATCAACATCCAAAAGCGCAAAGCGTACAATTTTATCAATGTCCTATTTACGCTTGCTTTACGCCAACCGCATGGTTATTCTGCTGTTATTTTTATAGATAACAGACGAAAGAATGAGTATGAAATTACCCTTTACATTACCGATAATTCTTGATGGTGGTATGGGCCGTGAACTGCAACGTATTGGTGCCCCTTTTCAACAGCCAGAATGGTCAGCTCAAGCGTTAATTGAAGCGCCACATTTTATCTCTCAAGTGCATCGTAGCTTTATCAAGGCCGGTGCTGAAATTATCACTACCAATACCTACGCGTTAGTGCCTTTTCATCTTGGTGAGAAACGCTTTAACGAACAAGGGGTTGAGCTCATTAAACTAGCCGCTAGGTTAGCACGAGAGTGCGTCAAGGATAATTCAGGTTTGTTAGTCGCGGGTTGTATTCCGCCAGTGTTAGGCTCTTACCGACCGGATCTTTTTTCAGTCGCACAAGCGCAGCCCTTGCTTGAGTTATTAATAAAAAATCAGGACGTTGATGTAGATTTATGGCTAGCCGAAACGATATCTTCTATCGCAGAAGCGGCAATGATCAAGGCTCGCACTCTTGTCACCGGCAAACCTACCTGGATTGCCTTTACTGTTAAAGATGAAATATCCACCGAGTCGACTCTACGTTCAGGAGAGTCAGTTTATGATGCTGTTAGCCAAATTGCAGGGCAAAATGTTTCGGCAATATTATTTAATTGTAGCTGTGTCGAAGTAATGCAGACCGCACTTATTAACGCTAAACAGGCGTTATTAGATCAAGGAATTGAAAACGAAGTTCAGCTGGGTGTGTACGCTAATAATTTTCCAGCCATTGGTGAGCTACACGAAGCAAATAAAAATAATGGTATTTCTGGTATCAGAGATGATGTTTCACCAGAAACGTATAGCGAATTTGCATCATCTTGGCTTAAATCTGGTGCCTCTATTATCGGTGGCTGTTGTGGGATTTCACCGGCACATATCAAAAAATTAGCTGAACTTAAGTGAAATGCGTCGAGATGCGATTGAACAGGGTTTTGGTATTGGCTCTTTACCAGATTACACCGCGCAGCAAGGGCTTGAAGCGGGAAGGTTGATCCCGCTATTACAAGACTGGCAGTTACAATGTAGTTATCACGGTGATATTTGTTTGCAGTATGTACAAAGTAAATATATGCCCAATAAAAACCGTATGTTTATCGATTTTATGAAACAAAAATTACAGATAATTAAATTAGACGGCTAAGTGATTGTCATTAACACATAGGCAGTTTGATGGGTTTAGTTTGTCAATAAAAACCGCTAAGTTATTAGCAAAGTGTTGAAAAACATAGCAGGATTAACAAGGTGGTTTTTATCTACTTTCGCTACTGGCGTTAACGATAAAATCTTAAGCTCAATGGCTAATATTGCACTTGTACTGGTCTTAAATAAGTTAAGTAAACTTTTAGTCTTCAGTCTTGTCTTTAAAGTCGCATAAGTCTTCAATAATACATGAACCGCATTTTGGTTTGCGAGCTATGCAGGTGTAGCGGCCATGAAGAATGAGCCAATGATGTAAATTAAAGAAAAATTCTGTTTTTCTTGGCGTGTGTTTGATGATATTTTTTTCTGTTTCTTCTACTGTCTTGCCTTTGGCGTAGCCAGTGCGGTTAGCGACGCGTTGGATATGGGTATCAACGGCAATAAAGTATTTACCCTCATTATCTTTTAGCCAACCAAAACCTGTGTTGAGTACCACATTAGCCGTTTTTCTGCCAACGCCGGGTAGGGCTTCAAGGGCCGCTCTATTTTCAGGCACTTCACCACCATGCAAATCGATTATCATTTGACAGGTTTTAAGGGTATTTACTGCTTTGGTGTTAAATAAACCTATGGTTTTGATATAAGACTTCAAGCCATCCAGACCAAGGTCAAGCAGTGCTTGTGGTGTATTAGCGACAGGATAAAGTTTGTCAGTGGCTTTGTTGACACTGACATCAGTGGCTTGAGCGGATAATAACACCGCAATTAATAACTCAAAAGCACTGGAGAAATTAAGCTCTGTGGTTGGGCTAGGGTCCTTGTCTCGCAACCGAGTTAACATATCTAGTCGTGTTGCTTTATTCATCAGAGATATTTTTTATTATTTTCATTTAGGTATGCTTATTTAAGTGTGCTTAGTTAATTTTCAAAGTTTACACGAACACGTTCAATCGCTTGTTCTAATTTTTTAGGCTTTGCTTGTGCTACTTTATGATCAATAACATTTTTACCTGCGATTAAAAATCCCATGGCAATAAATGCACCTGGCGGTAATATCATCAATAAAAACTGGCTATCAAGCTGGTAAATTTCTATGCGTAACCCTGTGGCCCATTGTCCTAAAAGCAGGTTTGCGCCATCAAATAATGTCCCTTGACCTAAAACTTCACGAATTGCCCCTAAGACAACTAATACGGCTAAGAAACCAAGCCCCATCATTAAGCCATCAAAACTAGATTGCTTAATGGGGTTCTTTGAGGCGTAGGCTTCTGCCCGACCAATAATAGCGCAGTTGGTGACGATCAGCGGCAGAAAAATACCCAACGACTGGTATAAGTCGTAAGTAAACGCGTTCATCAGCAACTGCACACAGGTAACAAAAGTGGCAATAATAAGCACGAAAATTGGAATCCGGATTTCTTTGGGCACCCATTGTCTGATAGCTGAGACGGTGGCGTTTGAACAAATCAGGACAAACATGGTTGCTATGCCTAAGCCTAAAGCGTTAACAACCGTTGAGGTTACCGCCAATAAGGGACAAAGGCCAAGCAACTGAACCAAGCCCGGGTTGTTTTTCCATAAACCTTGCCAAGCTAATGCTTTATATTCTGGATTTATTTTCATTGTTCCACTCCACAGTTACTGGCGGCATTAAAAATGACTTTTTGATTAGCTTGAAAGTAGTCAATGGTTTTTCTAACTGTTTTCACTACAGCTCTGGGGGTAATGGTAGCACCGGTAAACTGGTCAAACATACCACCATCTTTTTTAACCGCCCAGCGATTATCGTTTTTATCTAAGACTTTTTTTCCAGCAAATGTGGTTATCCAGTCACTTTTTCTGAGTTCTATTTTATCACCTAAACCGGGTGTTTCTTTATGTAGTAATGTTCTAACGCCACTCACACTGCCATCAATGTTTAGCGCAATTAACAATTCGATATTGCCACTGTAGCCATCGGGAGCCACTGTTTTAATGGCGGCAGCTGTTGGCATGTTATTTAATCGCGCCCGGTAAATTACATCGATTAACAACTCTGTGTCCTTGCCAGTAGGGGCTATAATACAGTCACGGAACATTTCATTATCATGACTATCTTTTTGAATAACTTGGTTTAATTGTTGAATTAATTGTTGTTGAGACTGAAGCTCAATGCGATCTTCTGTCAGTAGCTGCACTAAAGCAACGGTTGCCGTACAGGCTACCGCGAATAAGGCTAATATTTTTGAGTTTTTACTTATTGCAGGCGTTAACTCAGACATTATTTTTTCACTCCTAAGTCGTGGCCATAAGTGCGAGGGCGGGTATATTGATCAATTAAAGGCGCAGACATATTACAGAGTAAAACGGCAAAGGCGACAGCATCAGGATAGCCACCAAACTTTCTGATCAGAAAAACTAATAAGCCAGCTAGCGCGCCAAAGACGAGTCGACCTTTAACGCTCGTTGCACCAGAAACAGGGTCGGTCAGGATGAAAAATGCCCCTAGCATGGTTGCGCCAGTAAACCAGTGAAACATAGTTGAGGCATTGCTATCAGGACTAATCATAAAGGCAATGAAACTACAAACAAATAAACTTAATAGAAAACTTACGGGGGTGCTCCAAGGAATCGCTTTTTTACTCAATAAAAATAAGCCGCCAAGTAAAAAGCCAGCATTGATCCATTCCCAACCCACGCCAAAATGTTTACCTATAGTTGGCGCTTGCATACTCTCAACGACAGTTAACCCTAAAGTCATATTAGTTTTAACCGTATCTAGTGGGGTCGCCATGGTAAAACCATCGATGTGGGTACGAATTTGTTCAACTGAATAACCTTGTGGCGTATAGCCAGAAAAAATAACGGCAAGCGTGTCAGTTAATTGTATATCCATGGCCAGTAATGATAGTGGTGGTTGCCACTGAGTCATTTGCAGTGGAAATGAAATCAGCAGCATCACATAGGCGGCCATGGCTGGATTGAAAGGGTTATGTCCTAAGCCACCGTAGAGTTGTTTAACCAGTGCAATCGCAAAAACGCTACCAATAACTGATATCCACCAAGGGGCTAAGGCAGGTAAACTTATACCCAGTAAAACAGCGGTTAATATGGCGCTACCATCAAATAACTGGGGCGTTATTTTTTTATTTCTTAATGATAGTACGGTAAACTCAGCGATAATTGCGGCGGCTACTGCTAAAGAAATATGAATTAAGTTACCCCAGCCAAAGAAGTACCATTGTGCAAATATTCCTGGAATGGTGGCATAAATCACCAGCCTCATTAGACTTGATGTTTCATTTTGTTGATGATTGTGCGGTGAACTTGCTATCCAAAAGGCCATGGTGCTTAATTACTCTGAAGTTGTTGATTTGTTGGATGAAGCGGCTAGTTTTTTCGCCTTTGCTTTAGCAACTACTGCCGCTACGCGCGCTTTTTTAGTGGCAGCAATATCCGCTTGTGCTGCTGTATTACTGTCTTGCACTACATCAATGTTAGCGGGCGTTGTTGATGGCTCGACACTGTCAAACGATGTTTCAGCCGCTAAACTTGCTGCTGTTTTAGTTTTCGCCTTAGCCTTTGCTTTTGCAATTGCAGCGGCCACTTTCACCTTTTTATTTAGTGTTTGAGTGGCTTTGTCATCTGAAACTGATGCTAAGTTAACTACCTCAGTGGGAAATGCTTTTGTTGTTGCGTCAACTTCAGCATTAGAGCTGTCTGATATTGTTTCTGCTTGAGGTTTTTTTTCTTTTTCTTTTTCTTTTGCAATAGCTAGGTCAAGCTTAGCTTTTTTATCAATGACAACGGGCGCTGCTTGCGATGAGCTTGGTGACTCGTTGTTTTGCAGCGTATCCAACGACTCTATTTGTGTTTGGTTTTTTTGTACTATCTTTTTCGCTTTTGCTCTTGCAATAGCATTGGCCACTTGGCTTTTACTATCGTCAACGGGTGCAACTGATTCAGCAGTCATCTCAACAGTACTGGTAATAGAAGCCTCAGCAGTATTTTGCTTTATGCTGGCTTGAGCTTTTTTTGCTTTTACGCGAGCAAGTGCGTCAGCTACTGCAGATTTTTCTGATTTTGCTGCGCTTGTATCTGTATTCATTCTGACTTTGCGCGCCTCGGCAGCTTTTTTATGTTTTTCTACTCGGGCAACTTTTTCGCGTTCAAGTCTTTGCTTACGCGCTTCAAATCTAACTTTGGCTTTTTCGGCTTTGATATCGAGTAATTTTTGCTGACGTATTTCAGCTTTGGCAACACGATAATAATGCACTAAAGGGATTTGGCTTGGGCAAACGTAGGCACAAGCACCACATTCAATACAGTCAAATAGATTAAGCTTTGCAAGTTGTGCTTGATCTTTTGCTTTTGCACTCCATAGTAATTCTTGTGGTAGCAACTGTGCAGGGCATACATCGGCACATTGACCACAACGAATACACTCAACCTCTTTACTACTCGTTGACGAAAAGGGTGAGGCTATTTCAATTTCACTAGGCGCTAATATACAGTTGGTGGTTTTTATCACCGGAATTTGATCATGAGGTAAACTAAAACCCATCATAGGGCCACCCATGATTAAATGCCTATTTTGACTATTGTTGTAGCCACATTGACCCGTTAAAAAACCAACGGGAGTGCCAATAAGTGCCCAGATATTTTGTGGTTTTTCTAGCGCTTGGCCGCTAACGGTAACAACGCGTTTGATCAGTGGTGTGTCATTAATAACGGCGTCAGCAATAGCAAAGCAGGTGGCAACGTTCTGCATCACTATACCCAAAGAGCTTGGTAAAACGCCACTAGGGACTTCTTGACCGGTTAATATTTGTATCAGTTGTTTTTCACCACCACTTGGGTATTTCGTTGGAATAACACAAACGTCGATATGGTCAGTATCTGCGGTGGCTTTTTTTAAGGCTGCAATAGCCTTAGTTTTATTTTCTTCGATACCAATAAGAATGTTTTTTGGTGTTAATAAATGGTCAAGAATTTTAATGCCATCTAGAATGGTTGGGCTATGTTCTTGGAGCAATAAATCATCAGCAGTGATATAGGGCTCACACTCAGCAGCATTGATAATTAAATAATTTATTTTAGCTAAGGTGCTTACTTTGACTTGTGTTGGAAAGCCTGCGCCTCCCATACCAGAAATACCTGCATTGGCTATTTTTTCTAATATTTGCGTTTTGCTTAATGAGTGAAAATCAGGACAAATATGACGCTGTTGCCAAGTGTCTTCACCGTCAGGTGTTAATATAATGCAAGCTTCACTCAAGCCAGAAGGGTGAGGGATTGCCATTGACTTAATTGCCGTGATTGTACCACTGGTAGGGGCGTGAATCGGCACCGACATTGGGCTGTCACAATCACTTAACATTTGTCCTTTAAGCACCTTGTCACCGACTTTGACCATGACATTACCTGCTTGGCCAATATGTTGACGAATAGGGATAATCAACTGTTCAGGAATTTGCGCACTTGCAATGGGTTTAGAGCAGGTGAGAAATTTTTGCTCAGGCGGATGTATGCCGCCATGAAACTGCGAAAAACTTCCTCGTTTTATACGTTCAATTACCGATTCCACCCAAACCTCGTCTTAATCTATTTTTACTACAGGTATACTATTTAAATCCCATTGCCAGTTTTGTGTTGTTGTGGCAACTGAGATCATCTCTATACAATCTACTGGGCAAGGTGCAACACATAAATCGCAACCCGTGCACTCATCAGTAATGATCGTGTGCATTTGCTTAGTTGTACCTATAATGGCATCAACCGGACAGGCTTGAATGCACTTGGTACAGCCAATACAGTCTTCTTCAATAATAAAAGCGACTTTAGGTGAGTTATCTGCTTCATGATTTTCATCTAAAGGCTGTACTTCCACACCCATTAATTCAGCAATTTTTTTAATGGTGTCTTCACCACCTGGCGCACATTTGTTTATAGCTTCACCATTAGCAACGGCTTCTGCATAAGGTTTACAACCAGGGTAACCACATTGGCCACATTGTGTTTGTGGCAGCAGTGCATCTAACTGTTCAGCTAGTGGATCACCTTGTACTTTAAACCGCACTGAAGCGAAACCTAACAAGGCACCAAATAAGGCGGCCAGAACACCCAGTACTAATATTGCGATGATTGTACTCATTAAAACTTAACCAATCCTGTGAAGCCCATAAATGCTAATGACATTAAACCTGCCGTGATCATGGCAATAGCTGAGCCTTTAAATGGCGCGGGTACATCGGCATTAGCCAGTTTTTCTCGCATAGCTGAAAACATGATTAATACTAAAGAAAAGCCAACAGCGGCGCCAAAACCATAAATTATAGATTCGAAAAAATTATGTTGCTCATAAAGGTTTAATAGCGCAACACCAAGTACGGCGCAGTTAGTAGTGATAAGTGGCAGAAAAATACCTAACAAGCGATATAAGTTTGCACTGGTTTTATGCACAACCATTTCAGTAAATTGCACGACAACAGCAATCACTAAAATAAAGGTCATTGTGGTTAAATATTCTAAACCTAAGGGCGCTAGAATATAACTATTGACTATGTAGCTCAGTAAAGAAGCTAGCGTCATAACAAATGTTGTCGCAAACGACATACCTATGGCAGTTTCAGTGCGAGACGACACACCCATAAATGGGCATAAGCCTAGAAATTTAACCAAGACAAAGTTATTTACTAATACTGTGCCAACAAGTAGCAAGAGATAATCAGTCATTTGATCAATACATTACTGTGGAAATTCGCGCTATTATCCGTGTTTATCTGGCAATAAACAACATACGAACCGTAAGGATATTCATTTTAATGTGTGGTTAATTACTTGTGGTGAAAAAAAACGAGTAAAGTTAAACAATGAAGCCACAAGTTAATGGCTTTTAAAATCCAATGAAAAAATAAAAAGCCACCGTATTTCAGTGGCTTTAGCTAAGGTTGTTTAATTCACTACAGCAAAGAAATAGCTCTGGGCTTACCCAGATAGAAACTCTGGCAGTCGTCAACAAATTGATTATGCCACCATAATTATTATACTCATGTCGGTAAAGTTTGTAGTAAATTTTTTCGCGAGCGCGCGCTTAGCTTACTACTTTAGCCTTATAGTGTTTAAGAAAATTAACTTGCTATAAAAATAGCTATTCTATATAATACGCGCAGCTTGAATGTAGCAATATTTCACTGAATAGATTTTTATCGCAATTAGGTAAACTTTCTAAGATATTGTTATACAGAACCAAGAGAGTTATTGCTTGGTTTACATCGTGGGTTCAGTGAATAAGCCCCGCGTAATGGGGCTTTTTTGTATCTTAACTTTGTGAAAAGGTGCAATAGCAGCAAGGTATATCGCTGGGCTTTATGCCCTTTTTTTGTTTCTGGACTCTTCCAAATTGGAGAAAATGATTGGCTAAATTTGAACACAAACTAACCGCAATGTTACGTCCTGCCGTTGAAGAAACGGGTAAGGAGTTATTAGGCGTTGAATTTCATAGCGCGGGTAACCACTCGGTTTTACGAATATTTATCGACCATGAAAATGGTATCGATGTTGATGACTGTGCTGAAGTCAGTCGTCAAGTAGGGGCTATGCTAGACGTAGAAGACCCAATCAGTAGTGAATATAGCTTAGAAGTTTCATCACCCGGGCTTGATCGCCCGCTTTTTGATAAAGCGCACTTCGAAGCGGTTGTTGATGAAACGGTAGAAGTAAAAATTTCAATGCCATTGAATGGCCGTCGGAAATTCAAAGGTAAATTAGTTACTGTTGAAAACGACAGTTTAATTGTAATGGTTGATAACGAAGAATATGAACTTGTTATCAGTAACATAGATAAGGCTCACCTTGTTTATAACCATCGTAAATAAATTTAAAATACTGAGAAAGGCTAACTAGCATGAGTAAAGAAATATTACTGGTTGTAGATGCTGTTTCTAATGAAAAGGCATTACCACGAGAAAGCATTTTTGAAGCGATGGAAACCGCTTTAGAAACAGCGACAAAAAAGAAATACGAAGGCGACATTTTAGTTCGTGTCAGTATAGACCGTACAACGGGTGAATTTGATACTTTTCGTCGTTGGTTAATCGTTGAAGAAAGCGATACACCAATGGAAAACCCGTATGCTGAAATTAGTTTGGCAGCAGCACAATATGATGAACCAGAATTAAACGTTGGTGATTATGTTGAAGATCAAATCGAATCTGTTAAGTTTGACCGTGTAACAACGCAAACGGCAAAACAAGTTATTGTACAAAAAATACGTGAAGCAGAGCGTGGTCTTATTGTTGATGCTTACCAAGAGCAAATTGGCGAAATAATCACAGGTGTGGTGAAAAAAGCCAGCCGTGACAGTGTTATTTTAGACTTAGGAAATAATGCAGAAGCGATTATTTACCGCGATGACATGTTACCGCGTGAAAGTTTCCGTCCAGGCGATCGTGTTCGTGGTTTACTTTATGAAATTAAACCAGAAGCACGTGGTGCGCAGTTATTTGTTAGCCGTACAAAACCTGAAATGTTAATTGAACTTTTCCGTGTTGAAGTACCAGAAATTGGCGAAGAAATGCTTGAGATCAAAGGCGCAGCTCGCGACCCAGGTTCTCGTGCAAAAATTTCTGTAAAAAGTAACGACAAACGCATTGACCCTGTTGGTGCTTGTGTTGGTATGCGTGGTTCACGCGTACAAGCCGTTTCAAGTGAGTTAGGCGGTGAACGTGTTGATATCGTTTTATATGATGACAATCCGGCACAATATGTTATCAATGCAATGGCACCGGCAGAAGTTGCCTCTATCATTGTTGACGAAGATAAAAATACCATGGATATCGCTGTTGAAGAAGGCAACTTAGCCATGGCGATTGGTCGAAGTGGTCAAAATATACGTTTAGCTAGCCAATTAACGGGCTGGGAACTAAACGTCATGACCGTTGCAGACATGAACGAAAAGCACCAAGCTGAAAACGATAAAGTATTAACGCTATTTATTGACAAGCTAGACCTTGATGAAGACTTTGCCTTGATGTTAGTAGAAGAAGGCTTCACATCGTTAGAAGAAATTGCTTACGTACCTGTTGCTGAAATGCTTGATATTGACGGCATGGATGAAGACATGGTTGAAGAATTGCGCGAACGTGCAAAAGCGGCAATTACTACGCAAGCATTAGCCAGTGAAGAAACACTTGAAGGTTCAGAGCCAGCAGAAGATTTATTAAATCTTGCCGGTTTAGAACGTCATTTAGCGTTTGTATTAGCGAGTCGTGGTATTACAACATTAGAACATCTTGCTGAACAAGGTGTTGATGAAATATCAGACATTGAAGAATTAGATGAAACCAAAGCGGGCGAGCTAATTATGGCTGCACGTAATATTTGTTGGTTTAACGAAGAATAACTCACCGGGAGAATTATATAGATGGCAAACGTAACAGTAGAACAACTTGCCACAGAGATCGGTACACCGGTGGAGCGTTTAGTTAGCCAATTGGCTGACTCTGGCGTGAATAAATCGGCAACTGATTCTGTTTCGCAAGAAGAAAAAGAAGCATTACTTGACCACTTGAAAAAGCAACATGGTGATGACTCAACCGCTAACCCAAGCAAAATGACCCTTAGCCGTAAGCAAAAGTCTACTTTGGTGTTAGGTCACGGCAGCAAAGCTAAGTCGGTTCAAGTAGAAGTACGTAAAAAGCGTACCTACGTAAAACGTAGCGATTTAGAAGAGCAACAACAAGCTGAAGTTGATTCGAAAGCGGCTGAAGAAGCTCTCATTCAAGCAGAAATTGACTCGAAAGCTAAAGCAGAAGCTGATGCTAAAGAAGTAGTAAACGCGCTTGCAGTAGCTGCAGTAAAAGCAGAAGTGCAGGCAGAAGCTAAAGCCGAAGCAAAAGTTGAAGCAGACGCTAAAGCTAAGCAAGCTGCTGTAGTGAAAGCAAAAAATATTGAAGAGTCGGCTGCTAAACCAGCACCAGTGGTAGCTGAAACTGAAGAAGCGAAAAAATTACGCTTACAGCAAGATGCTGAATTAGCCGCTAAAGTTGAAGAAGAAGCCCGCTTGTCTGCAGAAGTAGCACGTAAACTTGCTGAAGAAAACGAATCACGTTGGAAAGAGCAAGAAGCAGAACGTAAAGCGAAAGAAAAAGAAGTGGTACATTTAACCTCTTCTAAATACGCGCAAGAAGCTGAAGATAAAAGTGACTCGGCAGATGAAAGTGGTCGTCGCCGCAAGAAGAAAAAACCTGCTGGCCAAGATAGAAATAACCGTGGTCGTAATGCTAGAGGTAAAGGCAAGTCAGGCTTATCTTCACCGCAAAGCTTAAAGCATGGTTTCACTAAGCCAGTTGAAATTAAGCTAAACGAAGTTCGCATTGGCGAAACAATTTCGGTGGCAGAGTTAGCGAACAAAATGTCGGTTAAAGGCGCTGAAGTCGTTAAAGCCATGTTTAAAATGGGTGCTATGGCAACCATTAACCAAGTGATTGACCAAGAAACTGCAGCATTAGTTGCTGAAGACATGGGTCGTGAAGTTGTGTTAGTGAAAGAAAATGCTTTAGAAGAAGCGGTACTTTCAGATCGCGATCATACCGGTGAAGCTATTACACGTGCACCTGTGGTGACTATTATGGGTCATGTTGACCATGGTAAAACATCATTACTTGATTACATTCGTAAAGCTAAAGTAGCTGATGGCGAAGCAGGTGGTATTACCCAGCATATCGGTGCTTACCATGTAGAAACAGGGCACGGAATGATCACATTCCTTGATACTCCTGGTCACGCGGCCTTTACAGCCATGCGTTCACGTGGTGCTAAAGCAACCGATATTATTATTATTGTTGTAGCTGCAGATGATGGTGTAATGCCACAAACAATTGAAGCTATTCAGCATGCTAAAGCATCTGACGCGCCAATTATCATCGCTGTCAACAAAATGGATAAAGAAGGTGTAGATACCGATCGTGTTAAGAGTGAATTATCACAGCACGGCGTACTTTCTGAAGAGTGGGGCGGAGACGTTCAGTTCTGTCATGTATCAGCTAAAACAGGTTTAGGTATTGACGAATTACTTGACGCTATATTAGTACAGTCAGAGGTTCTAGAACTTACGGCTGTTGTTGATAAAATGGCTAATGGTGTGGTTGTTGAGTCTAAACTTGATAAGGGTCGTGGCCCAGTGGCGACTGTACTTGTTCAAGAAGGTACATTGAACCAAGGTGATATCGTACTTTGTGGTTTAGAATACGGTCGTGTTCGCGCTATGCGTGATGAAAACGGCAACACTATTCAATCTGCAGGTCCATCTATTCCAGTAGAAATTATTGGCTTAAGTGGTGTACCTATATCAGGTGATGAAGCAACTGTTGTTAAAGATGAGAAGAAAGCGCGTGAAGTGGCTTTATTCCGTCAAGGCAAGTTCCGAGATGTGAAACTTGCGCGTCAACAGAAAGCTAAACTTGAAAATATGTTTGCAAGCATGGCAACTGGTGAAGTTTCTGAAGTTAATGTAGTACTTAAATCTGATGTTCAAGGTTCACTTGAAGCCATCTCAGATTCATTAACTAAGCTTTCTACTGATGAAGTTAAAGTACGCATTATTGGTAGTGGCGTTGGTGCTATTACTGAAACAGATGCAACTTTAGCTTCGGCTTCTAACGCAATTGTGATTGGTTTTAATGTTCGTGCCGATGCAGCAGCGCGTAAAGTCATTGAGATTGATAAAATTGACTTACGTTACTACAGCGTTATCTACGCCTTAATTGACGAAGTTAAAGCAGCAATGAGCGGTATGCTTGCTCCTGAGTTTAAGCAAGAGATCATTGGTTTAGCACAAGTACGTGATGTATTTAAGTCACCAAAAATTGGCGCAATTGCTGGTTGTATGGTTACTGAAGGTATTATCAAACGTTCAGCACCGATTCGTGTATTACGTGAAAACATAGTTATTTACGAAGGTGAGTTGGAATCTTTACGTCGCTTTAAAGATGATGTAGCAGAAGTTCGTAACTCTACTGAATGTGGTATCGGTGTTAAGAACTATAATGATGTACGTGTTGGTGACCAAATCGAAGTATTTGAAACGGTTGAGATTAAACGCACACTTTAATCGCGTTTAGTTTTCATGGTTTAGTTAAAATGGGGGCTTAGCCTCCATTTTCATTTACAAAATATACGTAATACTTAATATTGATGCAGGTATACTGTCATCAATATTAGCTCATTACGTTGTAGGAATTATTTATGGCCAGAGAATTTGCTCGTACTGATCGAGTTGCACAAGAAATTCAAAAAGAAATCGCGATGATTATTCAGCGCGAAGTAAAAGATCCACGTTTAGGCATGGTGACGGTAAATGCGGTAGAAATTACCCGTGATTTAGCTTATGCAAAAATATTTGTTACCTTCTTCACTTTGGAAGGTCAAAATGTTGATGTTTCAATCGAAGTATTAAATGAAGCGGCAAGTTACATTCGCACTTTGTTAGCTAAACGTATTAATGCCCGCATTATGCCAGAGCTACGATTTATTTATGATAGCTCTATGGTTGAAGGTGTTCGCATGGGTAACCTAGTTGATAAAGCGGTTGCTGAAGACGAGAAGAATCACGAAGGTGAAATAGACGAAGCCCCGGCCCCAGAGAGCGAATAACCATGGCGAAGAAAAGAAAAGGCCGTGCTATTAACGGTGTTTTATTACTTGATAAACCCTATGATATGTCGTCTAACAATGCGCTGCAGCGAGTTAAACACATTTATTTCGCGCAAAAAGCAGGTCATACCGGCGCTTTAGATCCATTAGCTACGGGTATGTTACCGATATGTTTGGGTGAAGGAACTAAGTTTTCTCAGTTCTTACTTGATACCGATAAAACTTACCAAGTTACCGCTAAATTAGGTGTGCGTACTACCACTAGCGATGCGGATGGTGAAGTTGTTAGTGAAAAGTCTGTTGATGTCAGTGCTGAGCAATTAGCCATAGCATTAGACTCATTTCGCGGTACAACTCAACAGATCCCATCAATGTATTCAGCGTTAAAGTATCAAGGGCAACCTTTATATAAATATGCTCGTGAAGGTATTCAAGTACCTAGAGAGTCACGTGACATTAGGGTATTTCGCTTGGACTTATTACGCTTTGAAGGTGATGAAGTTGATTTAGATATTCATGTCTCTAAAGGTACTTACATTCGCACCATTATTGACGATTTAGGCGAGCTTTTGGGCTGTGGTGCTCATGTTGCTCATTTACGTCGCAGTGCTGTGGGTAATTACCCGACAGAAAAAATGGTGACAATCAAAACATTAGAAACTCTGTTAGCACAAGCCGTCGCTGAAGATGTTCCGCCATCGGTGTATTTAGATGACTTATTATTACCGATGACAACCGCTTGTGATGGTATTCCTGCGGTTTTTGTTGATGATATGTCAGCAAACTTTTTACGCCACGGTAACCCTGTACAGTGCTCAAATACGCCGGCAAATGGTCTAGTACAAGTATTCATTGGCGATGATGTTGATACGGGTGAGTTTATTGGCGTTGGAGAAATCGATGATGATGGTTTAGTTAATCCTAAACGTATCACTGTTGTTGGATAACCTTATACCCTAGGTTTAGGTTGCAATTACAGCAGTTATTGATAGACTGTGCGCTCTTAGAACGTCCTGCTGATTTAGTGTTCGGCTCGACGCGATTTTAAACACTAAAAATTAAGGTAAATATTATGTCTTTAAATGCTGCTGAAAAAGCTGCTATCGTTGCAGAATACGGACAATCTGAAGGTGATACTGGTTCTCCAGAAGTACAAGTTGCTTTGTTAGCTATACAAATCAACCACTTACAAGGTCACTTCAAAGAGCACATCCATGATCACCATTCACGTCGTGGTTTACTACGCATGGTAAGCCAACGTCGTAAATTACTTGATTACTTAAAAGGCAAAGACGTTGAACGTTATACTGTCTTAATCGGTAAATTAGGTATACGTCGTTAAGACGAGCTTTATTACAGAATAAGCAAAAATCATAAAAAGGAGCCTAATGGCTCCTTTTTTATCCCTTAAGTTTACTCACCTAAGTTTGAGGGAGATGAAACTGTGTCTACGCTGTTTTACAGCGATCAGCAGCACAATCTAGCTACTTAGCTGTTATCGGGCATAAAATTTAAATTTAAGCCTGATAGATAAGCGAAATTGCTCGTACTATACCGTCTGACAGCTAGGGTTTATGCAAAAGTATAATGCCTATGTCACCCATGGAGATGATCTCATAAACTGAAAAGTATAAGGTATTCGTAGCGTTAAAATCAGAAATCAGAAATCAGATATAGGGAATATACATTTTTCAGTTAAATTGCAAATCAATAAAAGTGTCTTAGCAGGTAACTTGTTAGGCGATTATATTGCTTGGGCGACAGCTTTACTACTCCCCGATAGAGTATCAAAAATTGATTCTAGTTGATGCTAGTGGTTATCCTTATAAGTCTAAATCAATGCCATTTGCTTTTAAATTGTCAAAATAGCGAATATAGGCAAAAATCTTCAGGTTTTTCTCTTTTAAACCCATCATTTATGCTTTCAGGCTAGTAAAAACATAGGTGTTAAGTATAATGTGCGTGCAAATTTCGTATTTGTAAAAAACTAATCAATCAAACTGTATAATTTTTTGTTCAGCTTAGTGCGTAACTTATCGGTAACGCCTTAATATTTAATGATTAACTAAGTGAATAAATAATTGTACAGATTGATTAAAATCAAAAATATCTAAGGAACTAACTAAATGTTTAATCCAGTTACTAAAACATTTGAGTTCGGTCAACATACCGTAACTCTAGAAACGGGCGTTATTGCTCGTCAAGCCACTTGTGCCGTTATGGCTAGCATGGACGATACTTCAGTATTAGTCTCTGTTGTTGGTAAAAAAGAAGCAAAACCAGGACAAGACTTTTTCCCATTAACGGTTAACTATCAAGAGCGTACTTACGCTGCAGGTAAAATCCCAGGTGGTTTCTTTAAACGTGAAGGCCGTCCTTCAGAAGAAGAAACATTAATCTGTCGTTTAATCGATCGTCCAATTCGCCCACTATTCCCTGAAGGGTTTACTAACGAAGTTCAAGTCGTCATCACTGTAGTTTCTGCTAACCCAGAAATTTCTCCAGATATCATCGCTTTATTAGGTACTTCTGCGGCATTAGCCATTTCAGGCATGCCTTTTAGCGGCCCTGTTGGTGCAGCGCGCGTTGGTTATACTGACGGAAAATACATTCTTAACCCATTACAATCTGAATTAGAAGCTTCTCAGTTGAACTTAGTTGTTTCTGGTACAGACTCTGCCGTATTAATGGTTGAGTCAGAAGCTGACGTACTTTCTGAAGAAGTTATGCTTGGCGCTGTTATGTTTGGTCATGAGCAAATGCAAACAGCTATTACGGCGATTAAAGAAATGGCTGCAGAAGTTAACAATCCTAAATGGGATTGGGTTGCACCGGTTAAGAACGCTGATGTTATCGCTAAAATTACAGAGCTTTCTGAAAGCCAGGTAAACGAAGCGTATCAAATCACTGAAAAAGCAGTTCGTTACGAAAAAATTAAAGAAATTCGCAATGGTGTTATCGAAACATTATTAGCGGCTGATCCTGCGCTTGACGTGCAAGAAGCCAAAGATTTATTCCACGACTTAGAGAAAACAGTAGTTCGTGGTCGTATTACAAAAGGCATGCCGCGTATTGATGGTCGTGATCCTGAAATGATCCGCGCACTAGACGTAATGACAGGCGTATTACCACGTACTCATGGCTCTGCTGTGTTTACTCGTGGTGAAACCCAAGCCTTAGTTGTTGCTACTTTAGGTACACAACGTGATGCACAACGTCTTGACACTATTATGGGTGAGAAAACTGATAGCTTCATGCTACATTATAACTTCCCTCCATACTGTGTTGGTGAAACGGGTTTTGTTGGTTCTCCTAAGCGTCGTGAAATCGGCCATGGTCGTCTTGCAAAACGCGGTATGTTGGCTGTTATGCCTTCTGCTGAAGAATTCCCGTATTCAGTACGCGTAGTGTCTGAAATTACTGAGTCAAACGGTTCATCTTCAATGGCTTCTGTTTGTGGTACGTCATTAGCACTTATGGATGCTGGTGTACCCATCAAAGCTTCAGTTGCTGGTATTGCTATGGGCCTAGTTAAAGAAGGCGATGACTTTGTTGTACTTTCTGACATCTTAGGTGATGAAGATCACTTAGGCGATATGGACTTTAAAGTAGCGGGTACTACCGGTGGTATTACTGCACTTCAAATGGACATTAAAATTGAAGGTATCACGCAAGAAATCATGCAACTTGCTTTAAACCAAGCAAAAGCAGCGCGTAATCACATCTTAGCTGTTATGGATGAAGCTATTGGCGGACATCGTGATGATATCTCTCAATTTGCTCCACGTATCCATACCATGAAAGTTCCTCAAGATAAAATCCGTGACATTATCGGTAAAGGTGGCGCAACTATTCGTCAGTTAACTGAAGAAACCGGCACGACTATTGAAATTGAAGACGATGGTACGGTTAGAATTGCGGCGACTGATGGCGAGCAAGCTAAAGATGCTATTGCACGTATTACTGCATTAACGGCTGAAATTGAAGTGGGCACTGTTTATACGGGTAAAGTTGTACGTATCGTTGATTTTGGTGCGTTTGTTAACGTATTGCCAGGTAAAGACGGTTTGGTACATATTTCTCAAATTTCTGAAGAACGTGTTAACGCCGTTAGCGACGTATTGACAGAAGGCCAAGACGTAACGGTTAAAGTACTAGAAGTTGACCGTCAAGGTCGCGTACGTTTAAGCATGAAAGAAGCAATGGAAAAACCTGTTGCAGCGCCTACAACTGACGCAGCAGAATAATTCTTTTGTTATAAATCAAGTATATCAGGTACGTTTGTAAAACCTATCTGACATCTTGTACACAAAAAGGGAGCTTAATTGCTCCCTTTTTTATATACTCAATAGCATAAATACTCACTAGGATACTGCTTTTCGTGCGCTTACTTTCTAAAACACAACTTTCTCAAGCTTTACTTTCCAAAGTGTTACTTATTTCAGGTTTATTGCTCACTCAAGGTTGCTTATCAACAAGCCCTGAGCAATCTGTTATTGGCGACTTGATTATTGCTGAACCCATTGCCATTAGTTATAAAAATGAAATAGCGCTGGCACGATTAACACAAGTGTTACAACGCGCTGAAATCAGCGATGGCCAAAGAGCAGAATTGTTTTATCAGCGCGGGGTTGAATACGACAAAGTGGGTTTACGTGCTTTAGCTCGCTTTGACTTTAACCAAGCGATTAATCTAAAACCTGATATGTCAGACGCCTACAATTTTTTAGGTATTCATTTTACTCAGTTACAAGAATTTAATCAGGCATACGATGCCTTTGATTCCGCGATAGAATTGGCTCCCGATCATGAATACGCTTATTTAAATCGTGGCATTGCGCTGTATTATGGTGGTCGGCCAAATTTAGCTGCAGATGACTTTAAAGTCTTTAGACAATACCAGCAGAACGATCCTTATCGTCTGTTGTGGCAATATTTGGCGGACGTAGAATTAGATCAGCAAAAAGCCAATCAAGACTTAGTGGTGTATGCACAACAGATAGATGAAAGTGTTTGGGCAAAAAATGTTATTAAACTTTACTTAGGCGAAATGAGCCAAGGTACTTTTATTGATCGGATGGCAGACGATGTAAATTCAAATGAAGCACTCACAGAACGCTTATGTGAAGCCTATTTTTATTTAGGTAAGTACAGTCAACTGCAAGGTGATGTTAATGCGGCAATTAACTTTTTTAAACTGGCGCTTAGTACCAACGTATATGAATTTGTTGAGCACAGGTATGCCAAACTTGAATTAGACTTAATGCGGGAAACAACACTAGAAAGTAGTGAACCTTAATCTGCATTTACAGACAAAATTTGATGATAATTAAAAAAATTCTCATAAGCTTAGTTGTTTTTACATCGCTAAGCTTATGTTTTTTCATCACTGATTATCGCGAAAAAATTGCTATCGCCGAGATCACCCGTCAACAACTATCGATACTAGAAACCTTAGACCTATTTATTAATACCGATGAACGATTAGTTCAGTTGTTAGCAAAAGGTAATAATAAGGCATGGCTACACTTAGCAAAACTCCATGGCGATTCCGACGCCAATACGGCTTATCAATTAGCTGAATATTTTCGTCGCGATAAGCAAATAACATCAGCTGAACTATGGTATCGAGTAGCGATACGTCAGCAGCATGTTGCGGCGCGAATAGCCTTGGCAAATATTTATTTTAAACAACAACAATATGCTGACATTAAGCCATTATTATTGCCTATTGCGGGCAATAATAATGCGCTAGCCATTTTATATAAAATAGCCTTATATCAAGGTGATCTAGCCTTTATTGCCGAGCATAAAAACAGGCTATCGCAAGGTGGAAATATTGGCTTGTACAATGAGCTTGAGCAGTTTTCTGTGTTTAGTGAAAGCCAAGAGCAAATGAAGGGTGAAGAAAAACTCGCGTACAACATAGAGCACAATATAGAAAAAAATATAGAAGATAATATAAAAAAAAATTCAGCTTGTTCGGTAGATGTACAACTGTTTGCCACAAGCTTAAAAGGTTTACGACATGGCCAAAAGTTAATGTCAGCCTTTGAGCATCATAAGTTGGCAAAATATATTTGTTTACGAACACCTAAATATATACCTGCCGAAGCCATTAATTGCCTGCATGGTGTTAGTGAAAATATAAGCTGTAATACCAGCGTTTGGATCACACGCAATGACATTAATACTCGTTATCTTGGTGTTATTGTCGAGCAAGGTGGTGCTAATGTTGATCAGGGTATTATGTATATAGATCAGGACGACAACCTTGATGTTTTAATTCATGAACTTAGTCATTTTGTTGGTTTTGTTGATGAATATCCGCTACCAAAACAACATCAAAAGTGTCAGCAAGTTCAGCAAAGCCCCTTTGCTCATAATTTGGTTGTTTTAACTGATTTTTATCAAGGGGAGCGTGAAAAGTTGCGAACAAGCATACTGTCTCAAGTGCCATGGAGAAATTTAATTAAACACTCAACACCAATATTGTCGAAGTATCAGCAAGGCTGGACGTTAGGAACACCAGTAACATATCAAAACGAAATAGGGCTGTTTACCACAGCTTCTTGTAATAAACAGCGCACAACGCAAGCGTTTAAACCCTTAGCCTCGCGTACAAAGCTAGAGTATTTTGAATTGTATTTTCCAGAAATATATCTAAATATTATTGAGTTAGCACCCAGGCTTTTTTTAATGCCAAATTATCATTTTAATCTGAAGCGAGATTTAGCTCATTAAGGGGATTATGCCAAGGTGGAAAGTATAATAAAGGCTAAGCAATTTGATTAATTAAAACTTAGCAACTTAAAACTTAGCAACTTAAAACCTAGTAACTTGAAATATAGCCAACTTAAACATTATACTTATTGGCCATATGGTTATATGGTTATATTTTTAGTTTTATTAGTTTTATTAGTTTTATTAGTTAACTTAGTGTCAGCTAATGTGTTCTTTAAGTACATTAATCTTAGCTTCCTTTAGTGCATTGAACTTAGTTTCTTTTTTTAAATGTGCTGCCGAATTTGCATATTCCTGCTGTAATACCGTATTTATTCTTACTTCAGCTATCGGCCACATGGTGTTGTTGTTAAATACTGATAGTTCTTTCTCTATTAACGCTTTACTATTTTTAGTGGAGCTAACTTTTGTCCTTCTAAGAAACCATGAAAATAATGCCATAGTATTTATTCCTCCAATTACTCACTTAAGGTATAGCGTAAATTATTTCTTTTTGCTGAACGATCTTTAATATTTTATCTATATAAATATTTTCTCGCGCTTATAAAGATTTTAACCAACAAGTTAAGATATAATTGTGGCAACTTAATGACATTACTATTACATTTTTATGGAAAAATTTTCTTTTACTTCCTTTCGTCAACAATTTCCTATTCTAGCCAGTAAAGTTAATGGCAAACCGTTAATTTATTTTGACAATGCGGCCACAACTCAGAAACCAAACTGTGTTATTGACAGCCATAAAAATTATTATCAATCGAATAATGCCAATGTGCATCGCTCCTCCCATGCCTTAAGCGCCAGAGCAACTGTGGCTTATGAAAATGTTAGAGAAAAAGCACAGAAATTTATTCATGCTAAAACCAGCAAAGAAATTATTTGGACCAAAGGTTGTACTGAAGGTATTAATTTAGTTGCGCAGAGTTGGGGACGAACAAGATTACAACCCAATGATGAAATTGTTTTAAGCTATAGCGAGCATCACGCTAATATTGTGCCTTGGCAAATTGTTGCAAAGCAAACGGGCGCTAAAATTAAAGTATTACCGCTAACGCAAACCGGTGAAATAGATGTTGCTCAATTAGAGGGAATTATTGGCGAACGCACCAAAATTGTTTGTTTTGCTCATATCTCTAATGTTGTTGGCCGAATTAATCCAATTGAAGAGATCATTCGTGTAGCGAATAAGTATCAAGCATTAACCTTAGTTGACGGCGCTCAGGCCATTGCTCATTTAAGTGTTGATGTCAGCGCATTAGGCTGCGATTTTTATGTTTTTTCTGCTCATAAAATGTATGGCCCAACCGGTGTTGGTGTGCTGTATGGTAAGCAGGAATTATTAGAGAAAATGCCACCATATCAAGCCGGTGGAGAAATGATCAAAACGGTGAGCTTTGAGCAAACAACATTTAATGACTTACCGTATAAGTTTGAGGCCGGTACTCCTAATATTGCTGGTGTTGTAGCCTTAGGTGCGGCGATTAGTTTTGTTGAAAAGCAAGGGCATAGAGGGATACTTGAATACGAAAGACAATTAACACAATATTGCTTTGAGCAGTTATCAAGCGTGCAGGGGTTAAACTTTATTGTTGACGAAGTTCCGGATATTCCGGTATTTTCATTTACCCTTGCAGGGCAACATAATCATGATGTTGCGACTGCGCTAGACAGTGTAGGGATTGCGGTTCGCTCAGGGCATCATTGTGCTATGCCTTTAATGCAATATCTCAATATTGATGGCTGCATCCGCTTATCTTTGTCGGCATATAATAGCTTTCAAGAGATAGACTTTACTGTGCAGAAATTACAAAGCTTGAGTGAGTCAATATTGACTGTTAGTGATGATTTAAGTGCTTCACAACCGAATGAAATTATTAATGTTGATGCGCTTGCCAACAGGAATTTAGCGGTTGATGACATATTAGCTATGTTCGCTAAAGCAAAAAGTTGGGACAGTAAACATCGTGAAATTATGATGTTGGGTAAAAAGCAATTACGCTTACCTGATGAAGATAAAACCGAACTGTCATTAATTTCTGGCTGTGAAAGTCAGGCATGGTTGTTGTGTTATCAAGAGGCAGATGACTTATTTCGCTTTAAAGGTGATAGTGACGCCAAAGTTATCAGGGGCCTATTTGCCATTATATTGGCCGCGGTTGATAACAAAACTGCAGCACAAATAAGCGCTTTTGATATGGACAGTTATTTCGCTAAGTTAGGCTTATTACAACACTTAAGCCCTTCACGTGGTAATGGGCTTAGGGCTATTGTGCAGAAAATACAGCACTCGATAGAGGGATAACAGTGACGTATTAGCCTTTAGGTAGGATATATAAAGGCTAACTCAGCGCTTTTTTCAAATATTTATCCATTGCCTTGGCAACCGCAAAAAAAGCAAAACAAGCGGTCACATGAGTTGCTGCGCCAAAGCCACCACTACAATCTAAACGCATCGATCCATCGCCTGACTGCTTAGCATGGCAAACATTACCTTCGGAGTCTGGGTAACGTAGTTGTTCAGTGGAAAATATCGCATCAATTGAAAATTTTCGTTTCACATTCCGTGAAAAATTGTACTCTCTGCGCAGTTGGTTACGTACTTTCGCTAGCAGCGGATCTTGAAATGTTTGGCTTAAATCGGCAATGGCAATTTTACTGGGATCAATTTGACCACCAGCACCGCCAATGGTAATAATCGGTAATTTATTTCGTTTACAATGAGCAATAATCGCCGTTTTAACATTAACAGAGTCGATAGCATCAATAACGTAATCAAACGAATTTGACAGTAAATCACTGACATTTTCCAGCGTTATGAAGTCTTCTATGGTACTAACCAAGCACTCTGGATTAATTTGCTTTATTCTATCGCGCATAACGTCAACTTTACTTAAGCCTACGGTATCGGTTAAGGCATGAATTTGGCGATTAATATTGGTGACGCATAAATCATCTAGGTCAATTAATGTTATCTGCCCAATGCCATTACGGGCTAAGGCTTCTGCTACCCATGAACCAACACCGCCGATACCGATCACACAAAAATTTGCCTGCTGTAGCGCTGCACTTTGACTGTTACCATATAACCTGGCAATACCACCGAACCTTAATTGATAATCTGACATTTTTTATCCACTCGCTTGAAAATTCGCTGCGCATTATAGCAGTACCTTTCAGTAAAGCTAAGAGCGCAGATAATATAGTGCTCAGTAAAGACATCATTTTAGTTTTTTTAGCTGCAATTTTTACCCTGTTGCTCTATTTAGTATTTATTAGCCTTATAATGAATATTTAGGGTATTGATAGAAAATTAGACCTATCTTGATGATAAATAGCCAAGGATGTTGGTTTTTTAAACACATATCAAGCTTGCTTTAGTCATAGTGTAAAAGTTTGTGATAAATATAAGTGTAAATGTAGGTAAATATGTCATTTTTTAGCAAATTAAGACTCATCCTTATAAAATAATTTGCTTAATTAACGCTGATATTTATCGAAATATCACTTTACTACTTTTTAATCGCCATAAAATGAGGTTATTTTTGACATCTTCATGGCTAAAAACAACAAATATTCAAGCTGTATTAGCTATATTAGCCATGTGCTGATTTTTGTTAAGGGTTATTGCTTGATGGTTTAGCCACATTATTGGCTTGTGCATAGGATAGTTAAAGTGGTTTAACTCAGTGCTCTATCAGGTGAACTGAGCCATTTACAAAGACTTTTAGTTAGATGCTATTAAAATCAGGCTATTAATTAAGGGTGTTTTTGGCCACTGTAATATGAATATAGCCTTAATTTCTAGCCATTTGCTAAGCGCTGTTTGTGCTATCGCTAAATAATATCTATAACAATACTGTTAAGCCTCAGGCAGTTTGACTATAAACTGTGTTTGCTGCTCATTGATAATAGTAAACGATATTTCACCATGCTGTACCTCAGTCATTAGTTTAGCTGAATAGGTGCCCAATCCTGTGCCAGTACTATGGTTTGAACTAGTGTACTTCTCAAATAACGATGAGCGTAAGTGCTTAGCAATAATCCCGTGGTTAGTGAGCTTAAAGCATATATCATTATTATCATGGGTTAATTCTATCGTTATCGTGTGATTTATAGGTGAGGCCTCTACTGCATTTTTGATCAAATTATTGAAAATTGACAAACAAAGTAAAGGCTCAGCCATAATGGCATATTCACTATCAAAGCCACTTAATGCAAAGTGGACTTTTTTATCATGGCTAATAGTGGATATCGCATTGATGGCATCGTCAATTAACAGGTTTAAGTTAGTTGCCTGCGGCACTAGTGTATAAATACCTTGCTCAATTTTGTAAACATTGAGTGAGTTATTAACCATGTTAACAACATTATTTACTGCTCGATTAATTGATTTTGCGGCTTTTTTATCAGCTAATCGATATGTTTCAAATAAAATATTGTTCAGGGGCGCTTTTAAATCGTGATGCGTTATTTTCTCAATATCTTCACGTAACTTGGCATTTTCTTTAAGGGTAGCTACTTGCGCAGACAGATCTAGCTTTTGCTGCTGTAAGCGTATGTGTGTAGCAACACGAGCACGCAGCAAATCACCATTTAATGGTTTGGTAATATAATCTACAGCACCTAAATCAAAACCATATTTTATATCTTCAACGAGTGCTTTAGCGCTAAGGAATATTACCGGGATACTGGCGCTTGCCACATTGTCTTTAAGGCTTTTACAAACTTGATAGCCATCCATTTTTGGCATCATAATATCAAGTAAAATCAACCGGATATTATACTTATTATTGGCCACTATTTTAAGTGCATGTTCACCTGATTTTGCCGCCATTACACGGTAAAGATCACGCAGGTTTCCGGCTGCTACATCAATGTTACTGCTTTCATCGTCAACGACCAGGATAGTTGGCTTTTGTTCTAGTAACACAGGTGCTGTGTTACTAGCAGGCTTTGATAACGCATCACTATCATCTTCTTGATGAGTTTTAGCGGTAAATATAGCGTTTTGTGTTAAGGCAAATAATGCTTGGATCACATATTGTTTTCTAAAGGGGGGAAATAGAGAGATGCTATTTGTTAATGTGCATTTTATATTATGGGCTTTGTCTAAATTTACGGCTGAATTTTTTTCATCAATTTGATGCGAGAGTACCATTAAAGGCAGTTGTTTTATATTGGATGCTTTTGCTAATTCGTCACGAAAATTTAAGCTATTTTCACGGGTTAAATTATCTGCACAAATCAACAAACTTATGGCTGAAAATTGCGCATATTCAATGGCGTCTTCAGTATTTTCGATACAAGCAATGGCACTTTTGCTAATACCACAGGAGAGTAATATTTTAGCTAGAGCTTCTCGAACTAAGCGACTTTCATCGACGATTAAAATATGGTCAAGCACAAATAGGATACCGTTTAAATTATAAAAAATCGCTGTAACAATATAGTGTTTGAAACAACAATGTTAGAAGTTTGTCGACCCAATATATTAAGTTATTAGTTGCGTAATAACTTATTCCAGGACTGAACAAAATTATAAATTGAAAAAGGCAACCAAGAGGTTGCCTTTTTTATCTAAGATGAAGGGTTAGCTAATAAGATTTAGCTTTTGTTATCTCTCACTTAGAGGGATAAATTTACGGTTGATTTCGCCAGTATATTTTTGACGAGGACGACCAATTTTTTGTCCAGCTTGACCTAGCATTTCATCCCAATGAGCAATCCAACCAACGTTACGTGACATGGCAAAGATTACCGTGAACATATTCGTTGGAATACCAATCGCTTTTAGAATAATGCCTGAATAAAAATCAACATTTGGGTATAATTTTTTCTCAATGAAATAAGGGTCTTCAAGCGCTACTTTTTCTAACGCCATTGCTACGTCAAGCAAGGGATCTTGAATACCTAATTCTTTTAACACTTCGTGACAAGTGTCACGCATTACCGTGGCACGAGGATCGAAGTTTTTATAAACACGATGACCAAAGCCCATTAAACGGAAAGGGTCAGATTTATCTTTTGCTTTAGCAACATATTCGTCAACACGGTCTAAAGAACCAATTTCTGTAAGCATAGTTAAACATGCTTCATTTGCGCCGCCGTGTGCAGGGCCCCATAAAGATGCAACACCCGCAGCAATGCAGGCATATGGATTAGCACCAGAAGAACCAGCTAAGCGCACTGTAGACGTTGATGCATTTTGCTCATGGTCAGCGTGTAGCGTAAAAATTCTATCCATCGCACGCGCAACTGTTGGGCTAACAACATAGGGTTCTGCTGGAACAGAGAACATCATATGCAAAAAGTTTTCTGCATAATTTAAATCGTTACGCGGATAAACGAATGGTTGTCCAATACTATATTTGTATGCCATTGCTGCAATAGTTGGCATTTTGGCAATTAAGCGATGTGCGCTACGCATACGTTGATCAGGTGCGTGGATATCTAAGTCACTATGATAAAACGAAGATAATGCGCCAACCACACCACATAGCATCGCCATAGGATGCGCATCAGGTAGAAAACCATGAAAAAAGTGTACTAATTTCTCATGTACCATGGTGTGATTATTAATAATACCTTTAAATTCATCGTATTGCGTTCTATTTGGCGCTTCGCCATGCAATAAAATATAACAAACTTCTAAGTAATCTGCTTGCTTAGCTAGATTATCTATCGCATAACCGCGGTGTTGTAAGATACCTTTATCACCGTCAATGAAAGTGATCGCAGACTCACAAGACGCTGTTGCCATAAAACCTGGGTCATAGGTAAAGTAGCCTGCAGCACCTAGAGTACGGATGTCTATGACATCGTTACCGGCACTACCTTTATGAATTGGCAATTCTGCAATTACATTACCGTCGATACTAAGAGAGGCTTTTGAATCAGCCATATGTTTCGTCCCCATTATAAATTGAAAATTGTTAAAACGTGAAAATTAAGAGCTTATACAATTTTTGTTAATATAAAACTGACACTATTCTACTTCAGATCACCCCCTATAAGTCAATTCGTTTGTTGAAGACCTAGACTAAAGTCAGATGTGTAAATAGATATTTGTAAACTAAGGTTAGCCATTAGTCGTAAGCCTTGAAAATAGGCTCTAATTTGTCGGCAAGAGAATTGTAATTAATGGATTTCACCTATATAATCGGGCCGATCTAAATTCTTTTTTTTGCATTCAATTATTAAGTGTAGAAATATAATTTGCATCGAAAGGGGGTTATCTAACTGAGTAAATTAGTTAGGTAGCGTAAAAACAAATAAGTTGAATGCTCCAAGAGCTCCTTAGGCGACAATCGTGAAAAAACAACGTCCTGTAAACTTAGATTTGTCAACAATTAAAATGCATGCAGCAGCTAATGCTTCTATATTACACCGAGTATCAGGTGTAATCATGGTGTTTGCTATTGGTATTTTATTGTGGACGCTTTCTTTATCCCTATCTTCTGCTGAAGGTTTCAGCCAAATAGAGACACTACTTAGTGGTGTATTCTTCAAAATAATTATCCTTGGTACGCTTTCTGCTCTTATCTATCATCTGCTTGGCGGTATTCGTCATTTAATTATGGATTTAGGTTATTTTGAAGAGTTAGCTTCGGGTAATGCTACAGCAAAATTTGTTATCGCACTTTGGTTAGTGCTTACTGTAGTAGTAGGAGTTAAATTATGGTAAACAATGCAGCAACAGTAGGCCGTAGTGGCGTACATGACTTTGTACTTGTTCGTGCAAGTGCAATAATTCTAGCATTTTATACTTTATATCTTGTCGGTTTTTTCGTTATAACCCCAGATGTAACTTTTGAAATCTGGCGGACATTCTTTAGTGGTTTTGGCACTAAAATATTTACAATCTTAGCACTTATTGCGTTATTAGTTCATGCGTGGATTGGTGTCTGGCAAGTACTTTCTGATTACATTAAACCAGCGCTTTTACGTGGTGGTTTGCAATTTTTCTTTTCTGTTCTGTTGCTAGTATATCTTGTAGCAGGCTTATTAACTGTGTGGGGTGTGTAAGTGAACGTTCCAATTCGTGAATTCGACGCCATTGTTATTGGCGCAGGTGGTGCAGGTATGCGCGCTGCCTTAGCAATATCAGAATCAGGCAAATCTTGTGCTTTGATTTCAAAAGTATTTCCTACTCGTTCTCATACGGTATCAGCGCAAGGCGGTATTACCGTAGCCTTGGGTAATGCTCATGAAGATCATTGGGAACAACATATGTACGATACGGTTAAAGGTTCTGATTATATCGGTGACCAAGACGCTATCGAATATATGTGTAAAACGGGTCCAGAATCCATTATCGAATTAGAGAAAATGGGTTTACCTTTTTCTCGTACCGAAGAAGGTAAAATTTACCAACGTCCATTCGGTGGTCAATCTAAAAACTTTGGTGGCGAACAGGCCGCACGTACAGCAGCAGCAGCTGACCGTACCGGTCATGCATTGTTACATTGCTTGTATCAACAAAATGTTAAAAACAAAACTAACGTCTACTCAGAATGGTTCGCTTTAGATTTAGTTAAAAATAGTGACGGTGCCATTGTTGGTAGTACGGCTATTTGCATTGAAACAGGTGAAATAGTTTACTTTAAAGCCCGCGCAACAGTACTTGCTACTGGTGGTGCTGGTCGTATTTATGCATCAACCACTAATGCCCATATTAACACGGGTGACGGCGTTGGTATGGCGGTTCGTGCTGGCATACAAATGCAAGACATGGAAATGTGGCAGTTCCATCCAACAGGTATTGCCGGTGCAGGTACGCTAGTAACTGAAGGTTGTCGTGGCGAAGGTGGTTACCTGCTTAACAAAGACGGTGAACGTTTCATGGAGCGTTACGCGCCAAATGCTAAAGATTTAGCAGGACGCGATGTTGTAGCTCGATCTATGATGACAGAAATCCGTGAAGGTCGTGGTTTTGATGGTCCTATGGGTCCACATCTTAAGCTTAAACTTGATCATTTAGGTCGTGAAACGCTAGAAAAACGTTTGCCAGGTGTTTGTGATTTATCTAAAACATTCGCCCATGTTGATCCAGCGGTAGAACCTATTCCAGTTATACCAACCTGTCATTACCAAATGGGTGGAATACCTTGTAATGTCAATGGTCAAGCAATTAACTTTAACCCAGAAACGGGTAAAGAGACGATTGTAGAAGGCTTATTTGCTGTTGGTGAAATTGCTTGTGTATCCGTTCACGGTGCAAACCGTTTAGGCGGTAACTCTTTACTTGATTTAGTGGTATTTGGTCGTTCTGCAGGTAACTTTTTAGGCACTTACCTAAATGATACTCAAGCGGGTAAAGATGCTTCTGAGTCTGATCTAGAGGCTTCATTAGCGCGTACAAATCGTTGGGAGTCATCTAATAAAGGTGAAAGTCCATTCCAGATCCGTAAAGATCTGCAAAAGTGCATGCAATATAATTTCTCAGTGTTTCGTGATGGCGATGCCATGGCTGAAGGCATGAAAGAATTAACAGAAATTCGTGAACGTATTCAACATGCTAGCCTTGATGACAAGTCTTCAGAATTTAATACTGCGCGTATCGAGTGTTTAGAATTAGACAACTTGATGGAAACTGCTTTTTGTACGGCAAAAGCTTCGAATTTCCGTACTGAATCACGCGGTGCCCATGCGCGTGCAGATTTTTCTGTTCGTGATGATGAAAATTGGTTATGCCATAGTATTTATACGCCAGAGACAGAATCTATGTCTAAGCGTCAAGTAAATATGGCACCGGTCCACCGTGAAGCTTTCCCTCCGAAAGCAAGAACTTACTAAGGAGAACTATCGATGAAACAAATTTTTTCGATATACCGTTACAACCCTGATGTTGATAACAAGCCTTACATGAAAGACTATGAGCTGGAAATTCCAGAAGGCTCAGACATGATGGTACTTGACGCTATCACGTTATTAAAAGAAAAAGATCCATCATTATCATTTCGTCGTTCATGTCGTGAAGGTGTTTGTGGCTCTGATGGTATGAATATCAATGGTAAAAATGGTTTGGCTTGTATTACACCTTTATCTGCTGTTCCAGCAAAGAAGATTGTTTTACGCCCATTGCCAGGTTTACCGGTAGTACGTGATTTAGTTATTGATATGACTCAGTTCTATAATCAATATGAAAAAATCAGACCTTACCTTATTAACGATGGTAAAGCGCCACCTGCACGTGAACACTTGCAATCTATTGAAGAACGTGAAAAATTAGACGGGCTTTATGAATGTATTTTATGCGCGTGTTGCTCATCATCTTGTCCTTCTTTCTGGTGGAATCCTGATAAATTTATCGGTCCAGCGGGTTTATTACATGCTTATCGTTTTCTTATCGATAGCCGTGATACTGCGACAGAAGAACGTTTAGATGACCTACAAGATGCTTACAGTGTATTTCGCTGTCACGGTATCATGAACTGTGTTGACGTTTGTCCGAAAGGATTAAACCCAACCAAAGCCATTGGCCATATTAAGTCAATGTTGCTAACCAGAGCGGTTTAATTTAATCATCCGAGCGCTTTCTAGCGAATGTGCTCGGATATTTTATTTTAACCATTTGTTTTAATTGCTTTTATCCCATAAAGGAACAGGCAATGCCCGAAGGTGCTATGAAGGCTTGGATAGAGTCTTCCCATTTAAGTGGTGCAAACGCTGCTTATATTGAAGAATTATACGAATCTTATCTTAATAACTCACAATCTGTTACTGCAGAGTGGCGAGGTATTTTCCAACAACTTCCTAAAATTGAAGGTGCTGACGTTGAATATCGGCATTCTGAAATCCGCGATGAATTTAAAGAGCTGGCCCAGCAGACACATAAAACCGTGGTTGTTTCAGGTGGCAGTGATGCTAAGCAAGTAAAAGTTTTACAACTGATTAATGCTTTTCGTTTTCGTGGACATCAAAATGCTAACCTTGACCCTTTAGGGTTATGGAAACGTGACAAAGTACGTGACTTGCAATTATCTCACCATGATCTATCAGAAAATGATTTTGATCGTGAGTTTAAAATTGGCTCTTTGGCGACTGGCCATGATTCAATGAAACTTGGTGACTTATATAAAGCCCTTAAAACGACTTATTGTGGCTCTATTGGTGCAGAATATATGCACATCAACTCCACTGATGAGAAGCGTTGGTTACAACAACGTCTGGAATCAGTGCAGTCACAAGCTGTACTTAGCGTTGAAGAGAAAGAAGAAATATTTAAGGGATTAGTTGCGGCTGATGGACTTGAAAAGTACTTAGGGGCAAAATTCCCAGGTGCAAAACGCTTCTCTCTTGAAGGTGCTGATGCGCTAGTCCCCATGTTGAAACAACTCATCACTCGTGCCGGTACACAAGGTGCTAAAGAAGTCGTCATGGGTATGGCTCACCGTGGTCGTTTAAATGTGTTAGTTAATGTTATGGGTAAAAACCCATCTAAGCTATTTGACGAGTTTGCGGGTAAGCATGACGAAATATTATCTTCTGGTGATGTTAAATATCATCAAGGTTACTCGTCTGACTTTGTTACCCCAGGTGGCAATGTTCATTTAGCACTGGCCTTTAATCCATCGCATCTTGAAATTGTTAACCCTGTGGTTATCGGTTCTGTGCGTGCAAGATTAGACCGTCGTGATTGCAATGAGGGTGATTTAGTATTACCCATCACCATTCATGGTGACTCGGCAATTGCTGGCCAAGGTGTCGTGCAAGAAACCTTTAATATGTCGCAAGCACGGGCATTTAAAGTTGGCGGTACTATTCGTATCGTGGTGAATAACCAAGTAGGCTTTACGACATCAAGTTCAGAAGATACCCGCAGTGGTGAATACTGTACTGAAGTGGCAAAAATGGTTTCAGCACCGATTCTTCACGTTAATGGTGATGACCCTGAAGCGGTGATCTTAGCAACACAAATCGCCCTTGATTATCGTAATGAATTTAAACGTGATGTGGTAATCGATCTAGTTTGTTACCGCCGTCATGGTCATAACGAAGCTGACGAGCCTAGTGCCACTCAGCCAGTTATGTACAAAAAAATTAAAAAGCATGCGACTCCCCGTCAACTTTACGCCGATAAGCTTAATGCTGAAAACTCGCTTAACAAAGCGAGAACTGATGAGTTAACCGCTTATTATCGTAAATTGCTTGATGAAGGCCAATGTACTGTAGAACAGTGGCGTCCGATGACAGAACATTCTGTTGATTGGTCACCTTATATTGGTCATAACTGGGATGACGACTACGATAAAGAAATTTCGCTTGAGAAGTTAAAAGAGCTTGCAAATAAAATTTCGACTATCCCGGAAGGTTTTCCAGTACACAATCGCGTAAATAAAATTTACGATGATCGTGTGAAAATGGCCAGTGGCGAAAAATTACTAGATTGGGGCATGGCAGAAAACTTAGCATATGCCTCAATTGTTGATTTAGGCAAGCGTGTTCGTTTGACCGGTCAAGACTCAGGTCGTGGTACGTTTTTCCATCGTCATGCCGTTTTACATAATCAAGACGATGCAAGTTGTCATTTACCATTGCAACACATTAGAGAAGGTCAAGGCCCATTTAATGTCAATGACTCAGTATTATCAGAAGTATCAGTACTAGCATTTGAATATGGTTATACTACAGCAGAGCCAAGTGGCTTAACCCTTTGGGAAGCACAATTTGGTGATTTCGCTAACTGTGCACAAGTGGTATTTGATCAATTTATCAGTTCAGGTGAACAAAAGTGGGGCCGTTTATGTGGCTTAACTATGTTGTTACCTCATGGCTATGAAGGTCAAGGCCCAGAGCATTCATCTGCACGTTTAGAACGCTTTTTACAACTGTGTGCTGATCACAATATGCAAGTTTGTGTACCTACAACACCTGCACAAGTGTTTAATATGCTACGACGCCAAGTGGTTCGCCCTATGCGTCGTCCATTGGTGGTTATGTCACCTAAATCATTATTGCGTCACCCGATGGCCGTTTCTTCATTAGAAGAGCTTTCTACCGGTGTTTTCCATAATGTGATAGGTGAAGTTGATGAGCTTGATGCTGACAGTGTTGAACGCGTAGTCTTCTGTAGTGGTAAAGTTTACTACGAACTACTGGATCAACGCCGTAAGAATGAGCAAACTAATGTTGCCATCATTCGTGTCGAACAATTATACCCGTTCCCAGAAGATGAGCTAAAAGTTGAAATTGCAAAATATCAGCACGTTAAGCAATTCGTTTGGTGTCAGGAAGAACCGCAAAATCAGGGTGCTTGGTACTGTTCACAGCATCACTTTAGAGCGGCTATCCCTGAGAAAGGCTATTTGACATATGCAGGTCGTAATGCCTCTGCAGCACCAGCTGTAGGTTATATGTCAGTACATGTAAAAGAACAACAGGCGCTAGTTTATGACGCGCTTAATGTGGAATAGACCCTCTTTTTTATAAAGAGATTAATTAAGAGTGTGTAAGGAATTATATAAATGACAACCGAAATCAAGGTTCCCGTTTTACCTGAATCAGTTGCAGATGCAACAATAGCGACTTGGCATGTACAAGTAGGCGATAAAGTAACTCGCGATCAAGTATTAGTAGATATCGAAACTGACAAGGTGGTACTTGAAGTACCAGCAACATCAGATGGTGTTATTACTGAAATATCTCAAGCTGAAGGTGCTACGGTTTTAGGCGAGCAAGTTATTGCTATTTTGTCTGAAGGTAAAGCATCTGAAGGTAAAGCATCTGAAAGTAAGAACGAAGAAACTGCAGCCACCGCAAGTGCTCCTAAAGCATCAGACAGTGCAGTTAAAGTGATTGATATCGTTGTGCCGGTATTGCCAGAATCAGTTGCTGATGCAACTGTAGCTTCTTGGCATGTTGCTGAAGGCGATACAGTTACTGTTGACCAAAATTTAGTTGATATTGAAACTGATAAAGTCGTTTTAGAAGTTGTTGCACAAGAAAATGGTGTTATTGGTAAAATAATCCATGTTGAAGGTGATACCGTCTTAGGCAGTCAAAAACTTGGTGAGCTTAACGCCGGTGCAACAGCAAGCTCAGCGCCAGTTGCTTCAGCTGAAGAAGCTATTGGTTCTGACGAACTCGCTAGCCCATCAGTACGTCGTTTAATGACCGAGAAAGGTCTAACGGCTAGTCATGTTACTGGCACAGGTAAAGGCGGTCGTATTTCTAAAGAAGACGTAGAATCAGCTGCCCTTGCGGCTAAAAGTGCGCCAAAAGCAGCACCAGCTAAAGCAGCGGCGCCAGCGTCAACTGCACCAGCTTCTGCCGCATTAGGTGAACGCACACAAAAACGTGTACCTATGACACGTTTACGTAAAACAATCGCGACACGTTTACTAGAAGCGAAAAATTCTACGGCCATGTTAACCACGTTTAACGAAGTTAACATGAAGCCAATTATGGATCTTCGTACGCAATACAAAGACGTATTCGAGAAAACGCATGATACCCGTTTAGGTTTTATGTCGTTCTACGTTAAAGCGGTCACTGAAGCACTTAAGCGCTACCCAGCAATTAATGCCTCAATTGATGGTGATGATATTGTTTATCATAACTTTTTTGATATATCGATTGCCGTATCTACGCCACGTGGCTTAGTTACACCGGTATTACGTGATGCAGATCAACTTAGCATGGCGGGCATTGAGAACGGTATTCGCGCCTTAGCAATTAAAGGGCGTGACGGAAAATTAACCATGGACGAAATGCAAGGTGGTAATTTTACTATCACTAATGGCGGCGTTTTTGGTTCATTAATTTCAACACCTATACTTAACTTGCCACAAGCGGCAATTTTAGGTATGCACAAAATCCAAGACCGCCCAATGGCTGTTGACGGAAAAGTTGAAATTTTACCTATGATGTACCTAGCACTTTCTTATGACCATCGTTTAGTTGATGGTAAAGAATCAGTAGGTTTCTTAGTAACAATTAAAGAGCTGTTGGAAGACCCAACACGCTTGTTGCTGAACATATAGTAAGTAGTAATAATAAAATCTATTGTTCGATCTAAACTATAGTATTAGGCTCTAAGGACTATGTTCTTCAGAGCTTTTGTACTATACTCTTTCGACTTTTTTCGATGGTAGTAACTAAAAGTTATTGCCATTTTCATCTACAGATAAATGGATAAAACACCATGAATTTGCATGAATATCAAGCGAAACAATTATTCGCTGAATATGGTTTACCAGTTTCTGAAGGGTTCGCTTGCGATACTCCTCAGGAAGCGGCAGAAGCGGCTGATAAAATCGGCGGCACTATGTGGGTTGTTAAAACTCAAGTACACGCCGGTGGCCGTGGTAAAGCTGGCGGTGTTAAGCTAGTTAAAACAAAACAAGAAATCAAAGATTTCGCCCAACACTGGTTAGGTAAGAACTTAGTTACTTACCAAACTGACGCAAACGGTCAGCCAGTAGCTAAAATTTTAGTAGAAAGCTGTACAGATATTGCTAACGAATTATATCTTGGTGCTGTTGTTGACCGCGCAAGTCGTAAAGTAGTATTCATGGCCTCTACTGAAGGCGGTGTTGATATTGAGAAGATTGCTGAAGAAACGCCTGAGTTAATTCATCAAGCTGAAATCGATCCACTAGTTGGCGCTCAACCTTACCAAGCACGTGAATTAGGCTTCAAGTTAGGTTTAAACCCAACGCAAATGAAGCAATTTGTTAAGATCTTTTTAGGTCTGGCTAAAATGTTTGAAGATTGCGATTTCGCCTTACTAGAAATCAACCCGTTAGTTATTACTGACGAAGGTAATCTTCACTGTTTAGATGGTAAAATTGGTATCGATGGTAATGCTTTATACCGTCAACCTAAAATGCGCGCGTTCCACGATCCATCTCAAGAAGATGAGCGTGAAGCTCATGCAGCACGCTTTGAATTAAACTACGTAGCCTTAGATGGTAACGTTGGTTGTATGGTTAACGGTGCAGGCCTAGCAATGGGTACTATGGATATCGTTAACTTACACGGCGGCAAGCCAGCTAACTTCCTAGATGTTGGCGGCGGGGCGACTAAAGAACGTGTTTCTGAAGCATTCAAAATCATTCTTTCTGACGACAACGTTAAAGCTGTTTTAGTTAACATCTTTGGTGGCATCGTTCGTTGTGACATGATCGCTGAAGGTATTATTGGCGCGGTTAAAGAAGTCGGCGTTAAAGTACCTGTTGTCGTACGTTTAGAAGGTACTAATGCTGAGTTAGGTCGTGAAGTTCTTAAAAATTCTGGCTTAGACATCATTGCTGCTGAGTCATTAACTGATGCAGCAACTAAAGTTGTAGCAGCTGCGGAGGGCAAATAATGTCTGTCTTAATTAACAAAGATACTAAAGTAATCTGTCAAGGTTTCACTGGTGGTCAAGGTACATTCCATTCAGAACAAGCACTTGAGTACGGTACACAAATGGTTGGTGGCGTAAGCCCAGGTAAAGGCGGTCAAACGCATTTAGGCCTACCAGTATTTAATACAGTACGTGAAGCAGTAGAAGCAACTGGTGCAACAGCAACAGTTATCTACGTTCCAGCTCCGTTTTGTAAAGATGCAATTTTAGAAGCTATTGATGCAGGCATTACACTTATCGTTACTATCACTGAAGGTATTCCAACTTTAGATATGGTTGACGTTAAAGCTAAGCTTGATCAATCTGGCGTTCGTATGATCGGTCCTAACTGTCCAGGTGTTATCACTCCGGGCGAAACTAAGATTGGTATCATGCCAGGTCACATCCATTTACCAGGTAAAGTGGGTATTGTTTCACGTTCTGGTACGCTTACGTACGAAGCCGTTAAACAAACAACTGATGCTGGTTTTGGCCAATCTACTTGTGTAGGTATTGGTGGCGACCCTATTCCAGGTACTAACTTCATCGACGTATTGGAAATGTTCCAAAACGATCCACAAACTGAAGCAATCGTCATGATTGGTGAAATTGGCGGAACTGCTGAAGAAGAAGCTGCGGAATATATCAAAGCTCATGTTACTAAACCTGTAGTATCTTACATTGCTGGTGTTACTGCACCAGAAGGTAAGCGTATGGGTCACGCTGGCGCGATTATCGCCGGTGGTAAAGGTACAGCTGATGAGAAATTTGCAGCACTAGAAGCGGCCGGTGTTAAAACTGTACGTTCTTTAGCTGAAATTGGCTCAGCACTTAAAGAGAAAACAGGTTGGTAATCAGCTTTTGATTGCAAACTGTTTTATCTAATAAAAACCCGCTTTTAGCGGGTTTTTTTATTTGTGGCAAAAAGCTCTTAGAACCCCTGAACCACAATAGCAACATTCATCCATTTTAGTTGTTTTTATGGATTCACTGTAAACTGTAGGCAAATAGAAAGAGGCTTTAGCATTAATTTTATCACGCTCAGCTTGTATATTTTCTGGTAAGATTTCAAATTTCAGTTTTTCAGCTTTATCTAATAATAAAGCATATTCTTGGACATTTTTATTATTAATTAACGATAGATGTTTCCCTGGAAGATATTTACCCTCAATCATATTTTTGATTGAATTATCAGGTAAAAAATTTATTTCTTTTAGATCATTATTTGGTGAGATACAAATCAAATCATTATTCTCTTTTTTTACAACTGCATGAGCGATCAAGCGAAGTATTACATTCCCTAATAGACTAAAATTCCAGCCGAATTGAACTTCTCCTTTATGACTATCTATATAACTGCGAACATTTTCTAAGCATTCATCTTTAATTGAATTTGGATGAGTTATGACTTTAATCTTTTTAACCTTAACGGAACCTAATTTTTTTCTTATATCTGAGCTAATTGATTTAGGTATGTAAAATTTCATTTTCTTCCTAATTGAAGTGAATTATTGGTAGTTTTCATATATCAAAGGGGGATGATTTTGTGTAATTTAATACATTTGGGCAGCAGACATTTTAATCTACAAAATTAAACGGACACTCACTCTAAATTAATGGCTTGGAGTTTGTTTACTGGTTTGCCGTCGGTATAACTTATCAGGCCACCCATAATATAATCTTCACATATTTAGCTGAGTAAACTAGAGTTTAAGTTGTTACTGGCTCTAAATTAATGGTTTGGAGTTTGTTTACTGGTTTGGCGTCGGGGTGCCGACTACACCCAAAGAGGGTTAAGCGCGCTATGTTTAAGTAAAGCTCTCTGGACTCACCCGGCGCTGCTGCATTAAACGTATTTCCTCTATTAATTTTATCAAGCCACCCATAAAATTTTATCAAGCCACCCATGATAATTTTTCTTAGATGATTAAGGATTCTAAATAAATGGTTTGGAGTTTGTTAAATGGTTTGGCGTCGGGGTGCCGACTGCACCCAAAGGGAGGCTAGCGCCGGCCTCCCTCTGGACTCCCTCGGCGCTGCCACATTAAACGTGTTTCCTCCATGATGTCCAATATTCTTCGACGTACCAGCGCTGAACGTGCATCCATGCACTACATCGCTTTCACTGGCATCCATGCCAGTGATACGTGAATATTGGTCATCATTCCGGCGTTTAATGAAGCAGACTTGGTGTCTGGTTTATCTGTTGTGTTTCTTTTTAATTTTTTTAGTAACTTTATTAATTTTATCAAGCCACGCATGAATTTTAACAACGATAAACACAGCTGTTAAATAATCACACCATAGAACTAACAAACTCCTGATCCCGTCTCAGCAACGTAAACTTAATTTAGATAAGTGCGATGTCTATCGGAGCCATGGATGGCGTAGACTGCCGTGTGAAGGGACGATTTTCGGCAGGAATGAACATCACACCGCTTATGTTTAAAGAAAAGTGAGTTGGAGTGTTTTGCTGAGTAGGGTGCCATGGGGAGTCCAGAGGCCGAGTTTAATATGAGCAGCCTGTAACGCCCCTCTGGGTGTAGTCGCCACCGCGACGCCAGACAGAAAAATTAAACTCCAAGCTGTTCAATTTATAAAATTAGATCCCACTTACTCTAATTTAGCATTTTGGAGTCAGCTTACTGGTTTGGCATCGGCGTGCCGACTACACCCATTAAAAAGATTTCACTTACTTTTGTCTTCTATTCTATTCATTTAAAACATTGACGTTTATAATGCCGTCATTAATTTTATAGCTTTGAAGAGTAATATGAACTTCCCAAAAGATGAAACCGGTAAAGTATTGTTTGAAATGCAAAAAGCGGGTATCGATTTAACCGTAATGCATACTATTGTTTTTTTTCACTTATTTGAAACACAAGAACAAGCAGAGGCTATGGCAGCTCATCTTGCTGAAATAGCACCTGATATTATTTGTGATGTTCACATTGATGAAGATCCAAAAGCATGGGATTTAGATTGTGCAATAAAAGTGATCCCTCTTTATGATGTAATTATTGCTCAAGAAGCTCAGTTTGAACAAATAGTAACTCAGTTTAATGGATATACGGATGGCTGGGGAATTGAAGCTTAAATTACTCATGTTTGATAACTTATAAAAACTTATCATGCCACCCATAATAAATTTTTGACCACAACAAAACTTAATCACAGGGAGAAAACAAGGAAGACTGAAAGAGGAAATATAAAACGTTTTAAATTAATAGTTTACTCCTTACTTTCTTATGCTTTCCTCCCTGTTAAAAACTCATCATGCCACCCAGAATAACTTTCTCATATTTAGCTTAGTAAACTGAGGCTTATTGAGCCGAAATAGCTCAATGAAAAATTTAAATTTAAGCTAATCTAACTTACGACCATCAGGCTATTTACACGGATGTTAAATGCACTATAAGGCTTGACTTAGATTAGTTTTTCTCGTGTAATTGATCTATTATATTTTTAGCAAATTAGAGCTTTAAACAGTTCATTAGCAATCTATAGGAAAGTAATAATGAAAAAACTATTCAAGGTAATGCCCTTAATTTTAGTCCCTTTTTTGAGTGTTATATCGGTATCTACGCTCTCAGCTGAGTTGCCAGTACGTGGCCCTATTACTTTTGCTACCTATGATAGTAATGGTGACGGGGTCATTAGTGAGCAAGAGTTTGACCAAGTCAGAAGTGAGCGTATGGCAACGAAAAAAGCTGGCAAAGGTCACAGCATGGAACCAGGGCGCAGAAAAGCAGAAGGTATGAGTAAAGGCAGAAATATGGCTAGCTTCACCAAATTCGATTTAAATGGCGATGGTGTTATCTTAAAACAGGAATTCTCTGATGCTAGAGCCGCAAGAAACAAAGCGGGTGTCAAACAAGGTTATCCTATGCGCAATCTCGCTAATGCCCCTAGCTTTGAAGATATTGACAGCGATGGTAACGGAGAAATATTGTCGGAAGAGTTTGCTCAGTATTATGTTAATCAACGCAAAAAAATGATGAAAAAGTAAATACTGACTTTAGGGTAGGGGGTATATAACCTCGTTGAATTTTTAATGACATAGGCTCAATAATTTAGCTAAGTTAACAGTGCAATAAAAATAAATTTTATTGCACTTCACTATTGCACTTCACTACTGCAAATAACGCAATAAGTAACGGTTAGTTATTTTTATGTTGTACTTGATAAACGCTTCTAAAAGCCAGTACCTTGGGGGGCTTTCTTTCTTCAGCATAACTTAAGAGGTATTCAACATACAGAAGGCTTCATTATCAATTTGTATTTTTTTAATTAACAATAACAGTTTTACTCCTACCCCTACTTTAGCCACTGCTCCAATCTCAATTATAACATTTGATTCAAGGGCTTTATCAGCGCTATCGTCATTATTGTTACAACCTACTTGAAGAACTGAAGCGGTTAAAATTTTTGAATTCAAGATGTTTGCAGTGGTAAGTTTTCATGTTTCTTCCCTATATTAGTCTGTGTCAAACAAGCTAATTTATCTGACAATATAGTTTAGATAAATATCATGCTAGAACAACATGATGGCCATTTAGCAAATTTTTTGTGATGAATAGGTGACAAGTATTAGTAATGTCATAACTGTCTTGATTAAAAGTTGCTTTAAAACTTTACACCTAAGTAGACAATAAAAACGACTATCAGCACTGGGCCATACTTAAGTGCAAGCTGCTAAGCTTTTGTTGCTATCAAATAAAACTAACCAAGTTAACCTATATAGTTAACCCAACTGTCATATTTCATTCAAATAACTGTCATATAAGTTGATTAGTGTAGAGGAAACTATCAATAGGAGTATTTGTGATGCAATCTAAAGAATGGCAAGAAGAAAACCTTAATGATATCGATGCTTACTTCGATAATCAGAAGAAAAAAAGTAGTAAACAGGCTAAGCGTAAGTGGCAAGAAATAGAGGCTTTTAAGGAAGAAAAAAGAATGCAGCGAGAAATGGCGTCTTATGATGATTACATAACACATTAATATGGAATGTGAATACTCAGCCATATTATGTTGGAGCGCAAATGATTGACATTTTGTTGTCGTAGTTTGCGCTCTTTAATTTCATTTGTCCTGATCATGATATTCAAACCAGCGATTATAGACATTTCTCCACAATTTAGGTGATGGTTCTGGTCAAACCAAATGGCATTGCGCTATAATCCGTTTTTTGTCATTAACCGTGTATTACTTCATGAAGTTTCCCGGACGCCGTCAACATCGACATTACTTTCCTGTCGACCATAAAAACCCATTAACAAACCAAGTAAATCCTAGCGCTCAAGCGGCTCAAAACTATATTGTTGGTATAGATCAGGTTTTAGTGGATATTGAAGCTAAAGTTGATCAAGCATTTTTGAATGAATTTGATTTAAAACTTGGTATGTCACAGGTTATCTCAGACGAAGTTACTCAGCGCCTTTATCAACGTTTGAAAGATGAATCGCTGATCAATTACGAATTTGCCGGCGGTACTATTGGTAATACCATGCATAATTACTCTGTGCTAGCGGATGACCGTTCAGTTTTGCTGGGTGTAATGTCCAAAAATATACATGTTGGTGACTATGCTTACCGGTTTATAAGTAACACCTCTTCACGTGTTGATCTTAACTATCTTCAGCCTGTCGACGGCCCTATTGGTCGTTGTTTTACCTTGATTGATGATCACGGTGAACGCACTTTTGGTATTAATGCCGGCTTAATTAATCGTCTACATCCTGATTCTATTGACGAGTCATTAATTACTGGGGCTTCAGCACTGGTTATTAGCTCTTATTTGATGCGCACACAAGCTGGCGACACCATGACCGAAGCAGCAATTAAAGCGGTAAAATGTGCAAATGCTGCTGGCGTACCTGTGGTACTGACCTTAGGCACTAAATTTTTAATTGAAGAAGAGCCTGAATTTTGGCGTGATTTTGTCCAAAAGCATGTCAACATACTGACCATGAACGAAGAAGAAGCATTAGCTATAACGGGTATTGAAGAACCACTACTCGCGGCGAATAAATGCTTGGATTGGGTTGATATGGTTATTTGCACCGCCGGTAAACACGGCTTATATATTGCGGGCTATGTTGATGAAACGTTTAAACGAGAAAGTGAATACCCATTATTATCGGGCGAGATAGATGAGTTTAATCGTTATGAATATTCTCGTCCCATGTTATTGAAAGATTGCCATCAACCGATGCGAATATATACCCATTCTGCACCTTATATGGGGGGCCCCGAAAGTATCAAAAATACCAATGGTGCTGGAGACGCTGCGCTCGCGGCTATATTACATGACTTAAGTGCCAATGTTTATCATAAAAATACTGTGGCAAACTCAAGCAAACATGAGCAATTAGCCTTAACTTACTCGTCGTTATCGCAAATGAGTAAATACGCCAACAGAGTAAGTTATGAGGTATTAGTACAACATTCACCGCGTTTGTCGCGTGGTTTACCGGAGCGAGAAGACAGTTTAGACCAAGCCTATTGGTCACAGTAGTTAACGGTTAACCTGCGAATATAATCCAGTAGCGTTTAGCCGCTTTTATGGTGGCAATTATTTAATTAGCTAAATTAAGACGACAATAGCGACGCTTTTTAACGGGCAAAAGTACCTGCTAGATACTATTTAATTACTTTAATGAGACATTGATTTTTGCATGACTACTCTAACAACACATAAATCATCACAACGTCGTTTACTGATTGCACTGGCTATTACCAGTGTATTTATGTTGCTGCAGCTTGTTGGCGCCACCTATGCAAATTCTTTGGCGGTATATGCAGATGCGGGGCACTTGTTTGTGCATAATAGTTCACTATTTATTGCCTTAATAGCCTCGACCTTAGCGATAAAATTTGGTCGAACGTTCAGTGATGGATATCGTCGTTTAGAGCTTTCAGGTGGTTTGGTCAACGGTATCTTATATTTACTGATCAGTTGTTGGATTTTACTGCAAGGGGCTGAGCGATTATTTGGCCACGAGCATCATGATGAACATGAAATAAACACCTTTGTTATGTCGGCGGTTGCCTCGTTAGGTTTTCTATTTCACGGCGCGTCAGCTTATGTTTTATATAAAGGCCGTAAAGATAGTGTTAACGTTTATGCGGTGTTTTTGCATACCTTTTTTGATCTGCTATCTACCATAGTCACATTCGTCACCAGCATTGTCATTCATGTTACGGGTTGGACAATTGTTGATTCGTTGTCGAGCATACTTATTTCTGTATTTGTACTTTATACCGGCTCTAAACTACTTTATAAATGTATTAAAGGTTTATTTTTTAATGGCGTTCGCTTACCGGCATTGAAGAAAATTGAAAATGCCTTGCAAGGTTTAGAGCACATAGACAATGTGCACAATTTAATCGTTAAAAGTGACAACGGCCAAGTCGTGGTGGGTGCTCATATCGTGCTAAAACACCAATGTACTTTAGAAAAGCACGATGAAGTATGCCGCTTTCAAGTCGAGCGTATGCTAAAAGAACAATTCGATGTTAATACCAGCGTACTGCAAATTGAAGCGAGTGGTTGTAAGCACAGTTAATCAGCTTTGATGTTAGCACTAAAAAAATCAGACTTAAGATACGATTGCTTATAAGAAATTTTTTCAAAACCACTCAGTGATCCAATTAAGTAGTTGGCCATTAGGTTATCATAATGTTCTTTATGACATGATTGATTTTTGTGGTCTTTTGAAACAGAGTTAGCTTATGCACACCGTAAACGCTATATTGTAAATAGCTTTTATTTCATTTGGACTTTTTATGTTAGAAATTCACGGTCGCTGGAAAATAAAGGTTACTGATAAAGTACTTATGCAGTGGTTTGCAGATTCATGGAATGAAGAAGCTATTATTGCTTACGTAACAGAGTTTAAAGCAGCGGCAGCACCCTTGATGGGTAGTGATTGGGCAATAATTTCTATTTTTGAGCAGTGGGAGTTAGGTGTACCAGAAATAGAACAACATGTTGTTGAGCATTGTGAATGGTTTAAAGCACAGGGTTGTATTAAAGACTGCCATGTTTACCGACCTAGTGCAGTTAAAGAAATGCAATTAGAAAAAATGATACCACACACACAGTTAGGCTATGAACGCGCTGTCTTTGATAATTTAAATGACGCCATTAACTGGCTTGACGCCGAAGGTTTTTCTTTAAATCATGATCAATTTTTATATGACATAATTAAATCAGAAGCTTAGTTCAATCACATACTTAGTTCAAAGAAACATTAAATAAACTACCTGATGTTATGTATTTTAAAATAAAAAGTATAGGACAATATCAGATTCAGTTAATGGATATAACCTAGATAACTTATATAATACCAATCTCACTAATTATCTGATCATTTTTACTGGTTAAAATAACCCACTACTGCGTTATTTAATAATTAGAACAACTCGTTATTAAAATAAATACCTTATATTTGGCCATTTTTCCTGGGTATAAAGTAGGCCACCTAATTAATGAAATTGGCATAAGTCATTGTTAGTTAAGCTTAATAAATAGAGGGTTAACGTCCAGTAAGATAAAGATAAGTGCTATAGTGAAATATTTATTAACAGATGATTAATAAATTATAAGAGACTGTCGAAGAATTATAATAGGTATGTTTTAGCGCATCGGCTTAGAAGAACCTAAGCCTTTTTTAATTGTTTAGTCTCTTAATAAGGCGTCTAAGCTATCAACAACTTCACTCCAATCAGAATCAAGCATAATAGCTTCTTGTAAAAATTGCGCTTGGCCATTGCTCCAAAAATCAGCATCAGCAAGCGCCTGATTTTCTGGGATACCACGGTTAGATGCAATAAAACGCTCTATTTCCTCATCACTATTTTTAATACCCAATTGAGCGAATAAACTTGCCATATTGTGCTTTGAAAGATCCATAAAATACTCCCGTATTAAGTGTTAAGTGCCTAAGTTTAGTAACTATAGAAGAACTTACTCTATATTATCAGTATAGTTTTAATCTATCATGGTGTTAGCTGATGGTGATAGCTTTTTGGTCTTGGTGTTAATACTACTGTTACTAATACTTGACCCTAATAAAGATAATAGGCAATAGCCAGTAAAGAAATAAAAGCCTGGTCCTAATGCGGATAATGTTTCACTGCTAACAATAAAATCTAACTTAAAACCAAATAACGCTAATTGTTGTTGTGCTGCGGTTTCAGCGTGATTGGTTGATAGTACCGCAAGAAAAATGGCCACAACAAAAACGTCAGCCATTGACCATTTGCCAATTTTGCTAATAAACTTATAAACGGTAATCTCTAATCTAGAATTTTTATTGGCGTAAGCAATACTGAGTAAAATAAATTTCAATACCGGTATTGAAATAGAAAAAGCAAAAATTAATAACGCCACTAACAGGCGATCATCTTGCCAAAGCTCTTGTATGGTTTGCAACAATGACAAGTTTTTATCAATGATTGTATTAGTGACTTTTGCACCACTCACATTAGCTGTCATGGCCATATTGAGAGAAAACATTGGCAATAATATACCCGGAATAAATAATGCTATGGCAATAAGGTTAAAGAAAAAACCTAAATGTTTTTTAATCATCATGTTATAAAATTTTCCAAAATGAAGTCGAACAGGTATATAAACTTGTTAGCGATATTTTTAGCAAGCATCAAGGGTGATCTACAACTATTTTTTAACTTGAACTTCGGTCAGTTTATCAACAGTTGCTGAGCATGATTGCAGAAAAACATCCATAAAATAGCCGACTTCAGGCATTTGCTGTTTAATGCTTTCTAGCTTCAATTCTAAGCGTTCTTTGACATGATCAAACTCATGGTTTTGATGATTTAATTCATCAAGCGCTTTAATATAAGCCACTAAAATATCAGCCGCTTTGACAATTTTTTTGTATTGTTCATCCACGTTATCTTGCACAATGATATCGGCAAACATTACCTGAAACTCTTCAGGCAAAGACTGCAGACATTGCTTTTCAGCTATATATTCAATTTTTTTAAACTCTCGAGCAATCTCAGGATTAGCATATTTTGTTGGGCTAACAATATCACCAAAACGGGTTTCACTGGCTTCATGATAAAGTGCAACAGTAGCCACTTTATCAGCATTAATGTTGCCCGAAAATTTTTGATTTTTAATCACAGCCAGCAAATGTGCGACAATAGCCACTTGGTGAGAATGCTCAGCAACATTTTCTGGTTTAACACAAAACATCAATGACCAACGTTTAATCAGTGGCATTCTGAACATCCAGGCGAGAAAAGTACTTTGCATTATATAACCTTATTCACTTGTTGACTGACGGTAAGTACGGAAAAATTTGCCTAGTTTTTCCAATGCAGGTTTTAATTCGTCGACATGCGGAAGAAACACTAAGCGAAAGTAATTGTCTTGCTTAATATTAAAGGCGCGACCGTGCACCAAGAGTATTTTCTCTTGCTTGAGTAAGTCTAAAACCATTTTTTCATCATCATGGATGTTAAATTTTTCTTGGTCTACTTTAACAAACAAATATAAAGCGCCCATAGCGGGGTTGCATGAAAGGCCATCAATGTTGTTGATCATTTCATAGGCAAGGTTACGCTGCTTTATTAAACGGCCGTCATTTTTAATTAATTCATTAATGCTTTGATAGCCACCGAGTGCGGTTTGAATCGCATGTTGGGCAGGCACATTGGCACACAAGCGCATTGAAGAGAGAATATCTAAGCCTTTTAAATAATCTTCGGCATGTATTTTAGGGCCAGTAATCACCATCCAACCGGCACGAAAGCCAGCGATACGATAGTTTTTAGATAAACCACCCATAGTAATGATTAAAACATCGCTTGCTAAACTCGCCGTTGGAATATGTTGTGCTTGGTCATAAAGAATTTTATCGTATATTTCATCACTGAATATGATCAAATTATGTTCACGGGCAAGTGTGATAATACCCTGAAGCACTTCTTCGCTATAAACGGCACCCGTAGGATTATTAGGGTTGATCAAAACAATAGCTTTGGTTTTTGACGATATTTTGCTGGCGATATCCTCCAGATCTGGAAACCACTGGTTTTCTTCATCACAACGATAATGCACAGGTTTGCCGCCAGACAGAGCAACAGCTGCAGTCCATAATGGGTAATCAGGCGCTGGAATGAGCACTTCATCACCATTATCTAATAAACCTTGCATCGCCATAACAATAAGTTCGCTAACGCCGTTACCGATATAAATATCGTCAACACTGACATCTAAAATGCCTTGTTGTTGAAAATACTGCATTACGGCTACGCGTGCAGGGTAGATCCCTTTTGATTCACAGTAACCCTGAGCTGTTGGCAGGTTATGAATAACATCTTTTAAAATATCATCAGGCGCTTCAAAGCCAAAGGGAGCAGGGTTGCCAATATTAAGTTTTAAAATTTTATAGCCTTCATCTTCTAAACGTTTGGCTTCTGCGGCAACTTGTCCACGAATTTCGTAGTAGACATTTTTTAATTTTGAAGATTTGGTGATAGTTTTCATAATGGCAGTCTTATAAATGATAAAAGTGAATTAACGTTATCGTCATCGTTAAAAGAAAATTAAGCTAAGTATAAAGCTATAGTCATTGTGTGAGCGTATTTCATAATAATTTCATTCAGTTATTACCCACTTACGCTAGTTAAAATAGCTTAAGGTACTGCTCACATAGGTGTGAGTATTTAGGTGTTGTCAGGCACTAAAAACCAGTGTCCTCAACCCCAATAGCTCGTGATGGGTCAATTGAGCGCCGTACCTTAATTTATTTCCTTGCACACAACAAGTTCACAAACTTAATGGCAGTGGTATGACATTAATTTGCTTGAATCCATTGTTGCGAATATTGCTTAACTTTGAAACAGTTACTTGCAACTTATTTATAATAAATTGCTAATAACTATATCATCTTGTTATTATGATTGTTTAGTCATTTATTGATAAATAATACCCACTTGATTAATTAAGTGATCTACTTTTCATGAGAAAAAATCGATAGTTATCAGGCATGAAATTTATAAGCACTCATTCTAGTTATTCTTGTTATAAACTTTATAACGCTGCAGTTTTTTATTTTAACCATTAAAAATTAATAGGTAATTAATCAACTTGGTATAATAAGTGTTGTTCAGGAGCATTAGCCAATAGGTTGACCGAGTGCTTTATTGTGATGGGATAGTTGCAATTTTTTGCGGCATAGTTAGTCACATAATGAGATAAAAAAACGGCTGTGCATAAACTGCAAAGCCGTTATTATATTTAGCTTCATTTGACCTTTAGGGCCAAACTTGCAAAGAGCCGTGATTAGGCAAACAAAGACATAACATCGCTTATGGCCAACATAGACTTATCACCAGTAATACGATTTTTTACTTCAATTTCTTGGTTATCGAGATTACGTTCACCAATAATAAGTAATAATGGTGTGCCAATTAATTCATGATCGGCAAACATAACCCCAGGGCGCTCTTTGCGATCATCAAAAATAACTTCTACACCAGCGGTTTGTAGTTGTTCGTATAAGGCTTCGGCAGTTTCTTTAACACGAGCTGACTTTGCCATGTTCATGGGTACAATGGCAACTTGGTAAGGTGCAATCGCTGCAGGCCATTTAATACCATATTTATCGTGGTTTTGTTCAATGGCAGCGGCAACAATGCGTGAAACGCCAATACCGTAACAACCCATAGTCAAAATTTGATTTTTACCATTTTCTGTTAACACGCCACAGTTCATTGTTTGAGCGTACTTTTCACCCAGTTGGAAAATATGACCTACTTCAATACCACGTTTAATCACAATGCTACCTTGACCACAAGGGCTAGGGTCACCCGCTACCACATTACGTAAGTCGGCAACGCTATAGTTTTGTGCGTCACGATCCCAGTTTACGCCGGTTAAGTGCATATCATTTGTATTTGCACCACAAACAAAGTCAGCTAAATGCGCCGCACTTCGGTCAACAATAACCTCAATACTTAAACCAACCGGACCAATTGAGCCTGCATTACAACCAGCGGCGGCTAAAATTTGTTCGTCAGTAGCAAAAGTTAATGGCGAGGCAATTTGTGCTAAATTTTCAGCTTTAACTTCATTTAACTGATGATCACCACGCAAGACTAAAGCAACAATAGGGGCTTTATTTTCTTTTGTCGCTGCCCCAAGGATTAATAATGTTTTAACCGTATGGCTCGCATCAACAGATAAGCACTTGGCAAGATCTTCTATTGTATGCACGTTAGGGGTTGAAACCTTTGCTAAACTTTGTGTTGCTGCAGCTCGTTCACCCGTTGGCGCTAGCGCTTCTGCTTTTTCAACGTTAGCAGCGAAATCGCTAACATCACTAAAGGCGATGTCATCTTCGCCTGAGTCGGCTAAAACGTGAAATTCATGCGATGCTTCACCACCAATAGAGCCGGTATCAGCAATAACTGGGCGGTAATCTAGGCCTAAACGGTCGAAAATACGACAATAGGCATCGAACATCGCCTGATATGTTTTTTTCAAACACTCGTCACCTAAATGAAAAGAGTAAGCATCTTTCATTAAAAATTCACGCCCACGCATTACGCCAAAACGAGGACGAATTTCATCACGGAATTTCGTTTGAATTTGAAACAAGTTTAATGGCAGTTGTTTATAACTACTAATTTCGTTACTAACCAGCTTAGTGATTACTTCTTCATGCGTTGGGCCTAAAACAAAAGCACGATTATGGCGGTCATTTAAACGTAATAACTCTGGGCCGTAATCTTCCCAGCGCCCCGACTCTTCCCATAAGTCAGCCGGCTGAACCATCGGCATTAGTACTTCTAATGCGCCAGCTCGTTCCATTTCTTCACGCACAATGTTTTCAACTTTACGAAGTACCTTTAAGCCTGTCGGCAACCAAGTATATAAACCTGATGCGACATTACGCACTAAACCAGCACGTAACATTAATTGATGACTGATAACTTCAGCACTAGCAGGGGTTTCTTTCAAAGTTGAAAGTAAATATTGGCTTGTACGCATTGAGAAAAAATTCCATTAATAAACAAGTATAAAATATGACGCTTATTCTAGCAGGGCAGTTTCAGCCACAAAAGGTTTAAATCGCGCCAATAGATAAAATTTGCCTATAAATGAAGATTAATAGTAGTTAATACCCTTAAGCACTTGTTGGTTTTCGCCCATACCGCCAATGGTCAGTAATTTTCCGTTGAGTTCTAATAGGCCACTATGGTCCATAGTGACGGTTTTGCTATAAGTAACTTGCCATTTATCTGTGTCGAGATTATAGCGCCAGACTTCATTGCTTGGCTTTGATGGTTCGCCGTTATAACCTATGCCGTTGTAATTATAAGGATTATTACTACCACCAATAAAAACAATTTCTTGTGTGTTCGATGTGTTATTTATCGTGCCTTTTGCCGCCATACGGTATCGTGATTGCCCCGTTGGGTGCTTAACTCTACACCACGAAATTTCACTTGGACTTTGCGGGTTTATTTCCCCGCGATAGCAGGCACTTTGTGCCGCAGAGCTTCGACGTTTATTAAAGTGAACATCAATGCCAACACCATCACAAACCCGTATTTTATTATCAATAATACCACCGGCTTGGCCAAATACTGTTTTACCTGGAAAGGGGTATGCCTGCTGCCATTGGTTGGTTTTTGTATCATACAATGGCACTAAATTAACGTTACCGTCATTATGCCAACCACTGATTAAGTAGATATAACGGCTTTGATAAGGCAGCGCAATACTGTCATCAACAGGCACGGGCATAGGGGTTAATGCTTGATAGTGATCTTCTAAAACATGATAAGCATAAACGTCAGGCACCGACACTTCACTATGATTTTTAGCAAGGGTATAACCACCAAAAACATAAGCTACCTCATTAATGGCAGTAGCAACACTTGCTAAGCGACCAATCAAGCCATTGACTGTTTCTTTATTGGCACAGCAGATTTCTCACGCCATTGATTTTTAGTTACATTATAAACAAAGCTGTGATGATGAATATCTTGGTAGCCTTTGCCGTTCGCTAGTCCGGAAAACGAAATGATGTAGTCTTGATTATTAATTGTCACTTGCGCAACGCATTATTGCTAACGCCTTGCGGTAGTTGGCTGTGCTCACTGGCTTTGGCTATTACTTGAAAAATCACAGTAGGTAGAGCAAAACACAAGGCTAACAAGATTAAAGGTCGTACTTTTGGCATGGGTGACTCATGGAATTAATTTAAGCGATTTAATCAGTAATCCTACCATGGAATATAATGAGCAGGAATACTTACTAAAAAATTAAAATTTAAATAATTTTCAATCACTTAACTGTTTATTTTTCTATGCTGAGTAACTCATTAATTGATATTATTTTATCAAATGTGACTTAGAGTACTATTGTCAGTTTGTTGTAAATAGCGAGGTCGTCATTTGTAATTTTTTTGTCAATTGGTTGTAATTAAAGGTTTCAAAAGTGTTAATTCTGATGTTGGTATCGCTAGCGACTTTTAATATAAATCATCAGTTTCATGCTGATTTATATTACTATTTTTTAGTCCTTCATCTAAATACACTAATAAATTTGAAGGTTAGTTTTTTAAACCTAAGAGAGAACTATGAGAGAATTTACAAAAATAAAAAAAGCTATTTCATTAGCTATTTTTGGCAGCATAATTACCATGCCTGCTTTAGCTTTTGAAGAGCAAGAGCAAGAGCAAGCAGTCAGTGAAGTAGAGCGTATTGCGGTTACAGGTTCACGTATTGCTCGTTCAGAGCTTTCCCAACCAACACCAATTATCGTACTTGACGCTAAAGATATCGCTAAGTTTGGTTCACCAGACTTAGGTAGTATTTTAAGTGAATTGCCAGCTATTGGTTCAACAGACACTTTAATCGGTAACAATAATAGTAATGCAGCTGCAGGAACAAGCTCTGCAGATTTACGTCGTCTGGGTTCAGCTAGAACATTAGTTTTAATCGATGGTAAACGCCATGTAGCTGGCACACCTGGAGAATCAACGGTTGATTTATCAACAATTCCTGCCGCGCTTATTCAACGAGTTGAAATTATCACGGGTGGTGCTTCTGCTATCTATGGTTCAGATGCTGTTTCGGGTGTAATTAACGTTATATTGAAAAAAGATTTTGAGGGTTTCTCAGCAAACTTAACCGGCACTAAATCTACTGAAGGTGTGAATGACAGAAATCACACTTTCAATATTTTAGCGGGTACCGACTTTGCTGATGGTAAAGGTAACTTAACATTCTTTACTGGTATTGAACGTGTTGGTGAGGTGATGTCTGCAGATATTCGCCAATTTGAAGGTTGGGGTACAGTCATAAACCCAGATGACGGCGGTGAAGATGACGGTATTCCTGATAAACTGAGAAGACGTAACGTATCATCAGAAATGATCCATGCAAATGGTGTTATTAACCCTTTTGGCGGTGCTGCGGGACGTTTTGTTTTCGACAATGCAGGTTCCCCTATAGTTCAAACTGATCGTGAATTTAGTAACAGTTTTGCTTTTGGTAATTTCCCTGACGGTTGTCAGTACTGTTTCAATGGTGAAGATTACGAAAACTATTCACCAGGTGTTAAGAAGATTAACGTAGGTTCAACATTAAGATTTGATCTTACCGATAATATCTCTTTTAACAGTGATTTTAAATACGTTCGTTCTGATGTAGTACAACAATTCCAACCTTCATTTAGATTCGGTAATATTGCTATTGATGTAGAAGATAATGCCTTTCTAGATGGGGGTTTACGTCAAACATTATTAGACGCGGATCAAACTAATGTAGGTATGGCGAAGTTTTTTGATGAGCTTGGTAACCGCTCTGCAGCTAACCGCCGTGACTTATTTAGATATACAGCAGGTTTTGAAGGGCAGTTTTCAGTTAGTAATACTGCCATGGATTGGGAATTATATTACGTTAACGGTGAAACAACTAACGAACGTAAAACACTTAATGACTTAATACCTGATAACTTTGTTGCAGCTGTTGACTCAGTCATTGATCCTGATACTGGCCAAGCAGCATGTCGTAGCCAAGTAGCTAGTGCTCAAGGTGATGATTACGAAGATCCAGCCTCTGTAAATGGTAATAATTGTGTTGCTTACAACCCATTTGGTCAAAGTGCTTCACAAGAAGCTCGTGACTATGTATCTGCAGATGTAACGCGATCGGATACTATTAAGCAAGAATTTGTTGGTGGTGCAATCTCGTTTGATACAGCAGAGTTTATGGAATTACAAGGTGGTGGTATCGGTTTTGCTGCGGGCTTTGAATATCGTGAAGAGTCTTCAGAGTCAGTTACTGATGAATTCACTCAGCGCGGTTTTTTAACGAGTGCTGCTTCACCAGACTCATACGGTGAATACGATGTAAGTGAATTTTTTGTTGAAGTAAGTTTACCTCTACTTGCTGGTATGAAATTCGCACATGAACTCACTGTAGATGCAGCGTTTCGTACCGCTGACTATTCTCATGCCGGTAAGGCAGAAGCATGGAAAGTTGGTTTGATGTATGCGCCATTCGAAGATTTGCGTATTCGCGGTACATTAGGTGAAGCCGTACGTGCTCCAAATATCGCAGAAGCATTTGACCCTATTTCTCCTGGTTTTGCACGCGTTAGTGATCCATGTGATGCTGATAATATTTCAGATGATCCAGATCGCGCGGCCAACTGTGCTGCTTTGGGTGTTCCTGCTGATTTTCAAGCAAACGATAATGTATCGGTAGATCTACTTTCAGGCGGTAACCCGGATTTACAATCGGAAGACTCAGAGTCTATGACTGTTGGTTTTGTTTGGACTCCTTCGTTTGTTGAGGACTTCTCTGTTACAGTTGATTATTATGATATTGAAATCACTGACGCCATTACATTCGTTGCAGCACAAAATGTTGCTGATAACTGTGTAGATGCAACGGGTGGTCCTGACGCAGGTTTTTGTAGTCAAATCGATCGTAACTCAACTACAAATGACATTGAACTTGTTCGTTCTGGTTATTTAAATGCTGCGGCGTTAAATACTAAAGGTGTTGAAGCTGTGTTTAGATATACCACAGATCTAAGCGCTTTTGATCTTCCAGGCGAGTTAAAAACTAACCTAATGGTGAGTAAATTACTAGAGTTGGAACGATTTGAATTTCAAGACCGTCCAGACGAAATAAACGTTGAAGATGGTGAAGTAGGTGATCCAGGACTTCAACTGCGCTTTGGTTTAGATTATCAAATTGATGATTTAGTTGTAAGCTGGTCAACTCGTTTTATCGAACGTAGTTTTACACTCGATATTTCTCCTACAGGCGACACAGCAGAAGATACATCTCCTGCATATATTGGTTCTGTTACGACACATGACGTATCATTTAATTACCTAGTAAATGATAACGTATCAGTAAGCGCAGGTATTCGAAACCTAACAGACAAATTAGCGCCAGGCTATACAGCAAACGCTATTTATGACTTAGTTGGTCGTAGAGCATTTGCCGGTGTTAACGTAAGATTCTAATAGCTGACCAATAAATTGGCACACAGCCAATTTATTATAAAAGCAATAATACTGAGGTATTATTGCTTTTTTTTTGAGTAAGTTAACTTAGGCTTTCAAAAAAAAATTAGATGATGTAAAGGTAATCAATTCATTCATTTGCTTAATACCGTTTGGCTTGTTAAATTTTTGGCGAGCGATTGATATAAAATTAAGTTATAGCGTTTTGTGCTAAGTAATTGAATGAGTAAAGCCGTTTATAGGCACGATATTAGCTGTAGGATGGGATTTATGTAGTCAACTTAAAACACTAAGTTCAGTTTACACGCTTACTGGCGACAATCGCATACTAAGCAAAATTAAAAAGAAATTGGTTTACGCTTTGATCTAGCTTTGTCAGTGACTTGAACACTTTGTGCTTTGTCATTATTACTGGATTTTTTCTTTTTAGCTTTTTTAAACGCGTTCTGTTTAGTTAAGGTGGCCTCTGCTTGTTTTTTTGTTGTTAGGGGGAGTTCGTCTTTACCTAGCTTAACCACATTAACCTGAATGATTTCACTGTTAAATTCTATAATATCGGCGTGATAAACTTTTTTGCGCTTTTGAAATTCTACTTCGTTATTCAATAACACATATCCCTCACTGATCACTATTTTAGCTTCACCGCCACCACTGACCATATTCGCTATTTTTAATAATTTGCAAAGTTCAATAGGTTGTATAGAAACATCAATAAGTGGAAAATTTGAAGGCATGTAAGGTCTATTCTTGTAGTTAACGAAAAAACTGATTATATCTTAGTTGTTTTGTGATGTCGTTGTCGTATTAGCGAGAATGGCAAGTAAAGTTAATAACCAGAGTAGCGTCAATTATCAATGCCTAGCTAATAGGATAAATCCCCGTTAGCAACCATTATTTGGCCAGCATTAACCGCAGCGGCAATAAATGCATTAATGGTCAAATTAAAGTATTATTGCAATTATTAATGTAAACAAGCGGGCTGTTGTCCGCTTTTTTGTTGCCTAAATTATGTAACACATTAAAAGATTAGGTTTTTTCATTTTAAACGATATTTTCATTTGACAAGTTTGGTGGTTAATTTTGATCAAAAAATTAATGGTAACGCTTTAAAACTTATGAATAACGACATTTGAACGAATAAAAACCAATTATAAAAACACTTGATATAAAAAATTGAATATAAAAAATAGTAACAAGCTATATAAATAACTCTGAGGAAGAGAAACCACCCATGTATGTAAAAAATTCGCAAACCTTTAAAAAATCTGTTGTATGCTTAGCACTCAGTTCCGCATTATCTATAACCACCTATAGTTACGCTGAAGCAGCTGCTGGAAAACTTGCTGTTGAAGGCATTGAACGCATTCAAGTTACGGCCTCACGTCGTGCATCGACTGTGCAAGAAGCTCCTTTAAATATCACTGCACTTGATAGTGATGTGATGAAAGATCAAAATATTACACAATTATCAGATGTTGCTCGTTGGGTACCAGGTTTAAGTGTTGCTGATCAAGGGGGTCGTACGGGCTCTCCGATTGTTGTCCGAGGTTTAAATACTAACTCATCAGGCCCTGGCTCTGATGGTGGCACTGTGGCCACTTACATTGGTGAAATTCCCCTAGTCGTTGACATGAAACTCATTGATGTTGAACGAGTTGAAATATTAATTGGCCCACAAGGGACCTTATATGGTGCAGGCACTTTAGGTGGCGCTATTCGCTATTTACCGAATAAACCCGTACTTGATGTAACCTCTGGTTCGCTCTATGGTGACATTTTCACTTTATCTGAAAGTGATGATACCGGTGGTGAAGCAGGTTTTGTTTTTAACACGCCATTAATTGTAGATGAATTAGCCGTGCGTTTTGCCTTTAATTATTTAGATGAACCTGGCTATATTGATTACAACTATGTGGTGCGCGAGGGAGGTGTTTCATTACCTGATCCAGATTGGTCAGATACTGATGCAGTTAGCGCTAACCTAAAACAGGTAAAAGATGCTAACGATGAACAAACGAGTACAGCTAAAGCGATGATCCGCTGGCAGCCGAATGAAGTTTTTGATGCAACCTTGTCGTATTTTTATCAAAAACAAGACATCGGCGGTCGCTCTATTGTTCATAACAGTAGTTTAAGCGAGACAAATCCTTTAACGACAGTTATAGGAGAATATGACTCAGGTTATCGCTACCAAGAACCGAGAGAAAAAGAAGACACTTTACTGAGTTTAGAAATTACCCTTGATTTAGGTTTTGCTGAACTGACCTCAGCTACCGGTTATTCAGAATTTGAAGCACTGGGGCAACGTGATCAAACCGACTTACTTATCCGTTTAGATTACAGCTATGAAGAATTCCCAGGTTTTTCTACTTTTACTCGAGAAGTGGATGAGGCTGAAAACTTTACCCAAGAAATTCGTTTAGTATCAACGGGAGACTCAGCACTTTCTTGGATTGTAGGTGCTTACTACAACCAATTCGAAAGTTTTGTTGATAGCCGTGAATATGCGCCAGGCTTCGATCAATATGCTGTTGATAACTGGGGTGGCAATCAATTACGTCCTGATTCATTAGAGTATATTTCGGTGGATAATACTGAAGTCACTGAATCAGCTCTTTTTGGTGAGTTAACTTATAGCGTAACCGATAAATTAACGCTGATGATGGGTGCTCGTTTTTATGACTATGAAGTTAACTCGTCTTCAGCAGTAGACTTACCCTTGTATTACACCTTATTTGATAATTATGCATCTAATGAAATCAATTTAGATCTTGAAAGCACTCCACCTGCTGATGGTGATGGCAACTTATTGAAAGTGAATGCCAGTTATCAGTTTAGTGACGATGTGATGGCCTATGCCACGATAAGTGAAGGTTTTAGAATTGGTGGCTCTAATGGTGTTGCGGCCTGCCCGGATGACGTCGTAGAATCGGGCTTTCAAAATGTTTGTGCCTTACCCGATGAAGCTCTTTACGAAGCAGATACCACGACTAATTATGAATTAGGTTTTAAGAGTACTTGGTTTAGTAACCAATTACATTTTAATGCCGCGGTATTTATGGTTGAGTGGGACAATGCTCAAGTCGCGGGTGCTACTTTCTATGGTCAGCAACCTATTACCAGCAATGCCGCAGCAGCAGAATCAAAAGGGGTTGAAATATCAACTCGCGCCATGCTAAGTGATAATATTACCGCCTATGCTACTTACGCTTATACCAATGCAGAATTAACCAGTGACGCACCTTTTCTATTTCAAGTCTTAAGTGAAGATCAGCTTGATGCAGGTGTAGAGCAAAGTTTTTATGATGGTAAAAATGGTGATCGTTTACCCGGCTCACCTGAACAGCAGTTTTCATTAGGCGCAAGCTATTCTACCGAGATTTTTGGTCGCACAGGTTTAGATATCAATTACGGCTTGACTTATCAAAGTGATGTTTACTCTAAGGTCGGTTTACGCGCAGATGGTGAGGCTTTAGCCGGCTATGCGATAAGTAATGTGTCAGCAAAATTAACAGAAGGTGCTTGGTCGGTAACCTTATACGTGGATAATATGTTTGATAAATATGCCTATAGCTCGGTACGTCGTGATCAAGGTGATATTGGCTTAGCAAAGTTTCCTGTGATGAATTCGAACGATGCGAGTCTTCAGCGTAACTATGGACATTACTTAATCACGCCACGCAAAGTAGGTGTACGTTTCGAATATTTATTCGATATGTAATTATCTAAGTATAATTTTTACTTAAATAAAAAGTATAAAAAAACAAAGGCACAGTATCAGTTAAACGTTTAAATGATACTGTGCCTTTTTAGCATTTTTTTAGCGACTTATCCCCATAGCGACAACGCCAAACCTTTATAGCACAGTTTGTTATGACACCATTACAAGCGAGGCAAGCCGTGACTTATTAACAGTGCGCGATGATTAAACGGATAAAAAAGTGGCATAAATAAAAGCGGGCAATTTTGTGGATATTATTGTGGTTAATGATAATCCAATAGAAAGAATTAATACCCTTGTAGATATTTTTTTGTGATAAAAACTGGCAAAGTATATCAACAAGTGTGATTTAAAATAACTAAATTTGAGTAGTTGAAGTATGTCTAAGACAACAAAAATATTGCATCAGCAGGCGCAACAAGCTTTAAATCAAGGTTTGTATCAACAAGCCCATCAAAAACTAATCGCTATTTTACAACAAGATAAATATTTTGCAGATGCTTATTTTTTGCTAGCCATGATTGCTAGTGCGCATCATAATTTTCTTAAAGCTATTGAGTTAATTAAACAAGCCAACAAACTTGCTCCTAACAATGCCGAATATTTATCACAATTGGCCAAGCACTATGCACTGGAAAATAATCATGTGCAGGCGGTGTACTTTGCTGAACTTACGGCTCAACTTGCCTCAAAATCATCATTAACGCTAGATACGCTTGGTGTGGCATATAGTAAAATTGGCTTACACGAAAAAGCGGTAATTTTTTTTCAACAAGCGGTTACTATTAACGATAAAAATCCTAATTATTTCTTTAATTTAGGCGCAGCACTCAAGTTTATTGGTGATTTTGACGGCGCTAAAAAAGCCTATGAAAAAACTATTGCCATAGCACCAAATTATTACAAAGCTCATGCCGCGTTAACGGGTTTAGGCGGCATATCGGCAACATCAAACCATATTCCTCTACTTGAACAATTGTTTTCACAAACGCAACATGCAGACGACAGCTTATATATAGGCCATGCTCTTGCCCGAGAATATGAAGCACTGAAAGATTTTGATAAAGCATTTTTCTACTTGGATACGGCAAAAAAAAGTAAACTCAAACAATTTAACTACCATCTTGATGAAGATAAAGCGCTGTTTAGTCGGCTTGAAAGTCACTTTAAAAATGTGGATAGCTCAAAGGTTCAAGGTTTTGAAACAGATGAACCCATATTTGTCGTTGGTATGCCAAGATCAGGCACAACGCTGGTTGAACGAATTATTTCACAGCATAGCGAAGTAACGAGTGCAGGTGAATTGCAGCACTTTGGTTTGCTACTTAAAAAAATGGCTAAAACCACGAGCAAGCGTGTGATTGATGCAGAAACAATAGCAGCGACAGAAAATATAAATTTTGCCAAGTTAGGTGAAGATTATATTGAAAGTACGCGGGCAATAACCGGAAAAACAGAAAAATTTGTCGATAAAATGCCGCTAAATGTACTTTATGTTGGTTTTATTTTAAAAGCATTACCAAAAGCTAAAATTGTCTGCTTAGATAGAAATCCACTGGATACCATAGTGAGTAATTTTCGGCAGCTTTTTGCGGTTAATCAATCCTATTATAGTTATTCATATGATTTAGAAAGCACCACAGAATTTTATTTACTATTTAAACAGTTAGCGGCGTTATGGTTAGCACTTTTTCCAGAAAATTTTTATTTGATTAATTATGAGAAGTTGGTTAATGACCCAGTAAATGAAGCCAAACAGCTGATTGAATTTTGTAATCTTTCTTGGCAAGAGCAATGTGTTGATATTGACCAAAATTCTGCGCCTGTCGCTACAGCCAGTGCAATGCAAGTTCGTAGTCCAATTAATAATAGATCAGTGGGTAACTGGAAAAAATATGACGCTTATCTAGATGGCGTAAAAGCGATATTAGCCACCAGAGAGCAAACTTAGTGCTTTGATCTAGATTGATTTTTATAAAAATCTGGCGAATTTTTAAAAGAAATTAATCGTATGTATTAGCACTAAAGCTAGAAAATACACATGATGTTGAGCGACTAATCAATCACTTTGTAGATTCTTGAATATCATCGTAAAGTCTTTATTGAGCCATTTCGGCCAACGATGAAGGTGAATATTCAAAAGACCAGATATGACTTTAATATTAATGATAAGGAAATTAAATAAGCAATAAAGATGGTGGATGATACTGGGCTTGAACCCGTGATCCGGCGCGAGTAATAAAGAGGTAAAGGTGCTTTTAGTTTTACTTTAAGAGGAGTGTTAATAATATGGGAATTTTAACTGGAAATAAAGATGGTGGACGATAATGTGCTTGAACCCGTGAGCCGGCGCGGATAATAAAGAGGTGAAGGTGATTTTAGTTTTACTTTAAGAGGAGTGTTAATTATATGAAGATTTTAACTGAAAATAAAGATGGTGGACGATACTGGGCTTGAACCAGTGACCCCCGCCTTGTAAGGGCGGTGCTCTCCCAACTGAGCTAATCGTCCATTTTAGTTTTACTTCTTTATGGCAAAAGAAGTGGTGGACGATACTGGGCTTGAACCAGTGACCCCCGCCTTGTAAGGGCGGTGCTCTCCCAACTGAGCTAATCGTCCATTTTAGTTTTGCTTCTTTATGGTAAAAGAAGTGGTGGACGATACTGGGCTTGAACCAGTGACCCCCGCCTTGTAAGGGCGGTGCTCTCCCAACTGAGCTAATCGTCCGATATAAATTTAAACAGTACTCACAGAGAAGTGGTGGACGATACTGGGCTTGAACCAGTGACCCCCGCCTTGTAAGGGCGGTGCTCTCCCAACTGAGCTAATCGTCCTTCTCTGTGGGGGCGTATTATAGGGAGATCATAAAAGCTGTCAACCAAAACTCAGTAATTATTTATATTTATTTTCACTATTGCGCTTGAATGCTTTAAATTTGGACAGACTGATGGTTTTGTGAACTTTATTTTTATTTGTTGTCTCAGGTCGTCAGGAAATTTAACGCGCTAAAAGGTGTATTTCATGCACTTGCCTGATAAAATGCCGCAACTTTTTTAATAACCTTTGTTTTATTTGCTGACTTACGCAAATAAATATTTCATTGAGACTTTTATGACTTTAACAACTCGATTCGCCCCTAGCCCTACGGGATATTTACATGTTGGTGGTGCTCGTACTGCTTTATATAGTTGGCTCTATGCGCAAAAAAATGGCGGTGACTTTATTCTTAGAATAGAAGACACGGATTTAGAGCGCTCAACACAGGCATCCGTTGACGCCATTATGGACGGCATGAATTGGTTAAACCTACCATGGACTCATGGGCCTTATTTTCAAACTCAACGTTTTGATCGTTACAAAGAAGTGATTGAGCAACTACTAACATCCGGTAACGCTTATCGTTGTTATAGTACTGCTGAAGAAGTTGATGCTATGCGTGTAGAAGCGAAAGAGAAAGGTGAAATTGAAAAATACAATGGTTTATGGCGTGAACGTACCGATTATCCAGCAGATAAGCCATATGCGATTCGTTTTAAAAATCCATTAGGCGGCGATGTTGTTATCAAAGATATGGTTAAGGGCGATATTACTATTAGTAATGAGCAACTGGATGATTTAATTATTGCTCGCTCAGATGGTACACCCACTTATAACTTAACCGTTGTTGTTGATGATTGGGATATGAAAGTATCACATGTGGTTCGCGGTGATGATCACATCAGCAATACGCCAAAACAAATTAATATCTTAAAAGCATTAGGCGCAACTGTACCTGAATATGCTCATATCCCGATGATATTAGGTGATGACGGTAAACGTTTATCAAAACGTCATGGCGCTGTGGGTGTAATGCAATATCGTGATGACGGTTTCTTACCAGAAGCACTATTGAATTATTTAGTGCGTTTAGGCTGGTCACATGGTGATAAAGAAATTTTTTCTCGTGAAGAAATGATTGAGTTATTTGATCTTAAGGATTGTAACCGAGCAGCTTCAGGCTTTAATACTGACAAACTTATCTGGGTTAATCAGCATTACATGAAAACGCTCGATCCCGCTTATGTTGCCACTCACCTTGCTTGGCATATGAAAGAGCAGGGTATCAATGTTGAAAATGGCCCAGCACTTGAAGAAATTGTAAAAATACAAGCTGACCGGGTAAAAACATTAAAAGAAATGGCACAAATTAGCCGATACTTTTATGAAGATTTTACTGAACTTGATGCGGGTGCGGTGAAAAAACATTTACGCCCAGTAGTAAAAGCACCCCTGTTGTTAGTAAAAGAGAAATTAGCGGCTTTGACTGATTGGTCAGCTGCACCCATTCATGCCGCGATTAACGACACAGCAACAGAGCTTGAAGTAGGCATGGGTAAAGTGGGCATGCCTTTGCGTGTTGCTGCCACAGGTGGTGGCAATTCACCCTCATTAGACATTACCTTAGCATTGTTAGATCAGCAAAAAGTTTTAGCTAGAATTGATCAAGCTATTGCCGTGGTTGATGCGCGTATTGCAAATAGTTAATTTATAAAATTAACTATTTGTGAAAAAAAGGATAAACAAAAGCCAGCGTAATTGCTGGCTTTTTATGTTCAGAACGATGTTACTGATAATACTTAGTTAAATACCACTTAGTTAAATAGTGATTAAAACTTAGTGGTATCGGTAAACAAGCCCACCTTTAAATCTTTCGCTGTGTAGATCACACGACCATCAACAGAAACCGTACCGTCAGCAATACCCATAAATAATTTACGCTTAATAACGCGTTTTAAGGTGATTTTATAAGTGACTTTTTTAGCTGTTGGCAAAATTTGGCCAGTAAATTTAACTTCACCCACACCTAAAGCTCTACCGTGACCTGGACCACCTGACCATGCTAAGAAAAAACCTGTTAATTGCCACATTGCATCTAAGCCAAGGCAACCCGGCATAACAGGGTCACCTTTGAAATGACAATCAAAAAACCAAAGATCTGGATTTATGTCTAATTCAGCGATAATTTCGCCTTTGCCATGTTCGCCGCCATCATCATTAATGCTAACAATTCTATCCATCATTAACATATTGTCAGATGGTAACTGGCTGTTGCCAGGGCCAAACATTTCACCAGTACCTGCTTTTACTAGGTCTTCTTTTGAGAACGAATTTTGTTGTTCCATGTCATCACTTACGTTTATTAATAATTTCAAAGACCTTACTTTAGCTAACACTTGTACGCTAAACAACTCCGAACAGTTAAATAAATTGATATATGACTTAACAAATTCAAAATATTTTGTAAGAATCGGTTATACATAACTACTAAGGTTTTAAACTTTTAATAGGTAAGGTATTGATGAATATAAAAAAGAAAGCATTAACTAATGCGGAAAAACAAAAACGTTATCGTGAACGGCAAAAAGTTCGCGGTAAAAAAGAAATGCGCGGTTATCTGACACCAGAAGCGCAAAAATGTTACGAACTGATTGCCGAGCAAACAAAATGGAATGACAGTATCATTTTAAGTAATGCCGTGCGTTTGACTTATGCGGCATATAAAAATGGCCAAATTAACTTGTTAAATAACTGGCTAAATAAAAACGAGCTGTAATCATGACTGAAACGACCTTGATTAAGTCATGAATTAGAGAAAAAGCAAGAATTTATATTGTGTTAGAGACCAATTCGCTATATTCTTTTTATTAATTCTGCTGCTTTTTATAAAGTGATAATAAGGTAATTCTACGTTGATAAATGTTTTGTTAGTTGATGACCATGAGTTGGTTCGTACTGGAATACGAAAAATCCTAGACGAAGTAAAAGGACTTAAGGTGATCGGTGAAGCTAAAACAGGCGAAGAAGCCGTGCAATTTTGTCGTAAAGTTGAGCCTGATGTTGTCCTTATGGACATGAACATGCCAGGCATTGGTGGCTTAGAGGCAACAAAAAAAATTATTCGTTATGCACCTGATGTAAAAGTTATTGTGTTAACCGTTTATTGCACTGACCCCATTCCGACAAAAGTTATGCAGATTGGCGCGGCAGGTTATTTAACCAAAGGTGCCGGTCCTGATGAAATGATCAATGCGATTCGTGCTGTTCATAGTGGTCAACGTTATATAACACCAGAGATTGCCCAGCAAATGGCGTTAAGCCAATTCAAATCCCCAGATGAAAATCCGTTCAGTAGTTTGTCTGAACGTGAATTGCAAATCATGTTAATGATCACGCGTGGCGAGAAAGTACCTGATATCTCACAACAACTCGTGCTAAGTACTAAAACCATTAATAGCTACCGCTATCGTATGTTTGATAAGCTTAATGTCGGTAATGACGTTGAGCTAACGCATTTGGCTATTCGCCATGGTATGTTAAAAACTGAAGTGCTATAGCATTGTCTGATAAAATTTTATCAAATGATGAAAGCTCATTTGATCATAAAGCCTTCCTAGCGGCCGTTTCTGAACAAGCTGGCGTTTATCGTATGTACAACATAGCCCAAACGGTGATCTATGTTGGAAAAGCTAAGCAACTAAAAAAACGTTTAGCGAGTTATTTTCGCAAAGATGTGGGCAGTAATAAAACGCGCGCACTGGTTAAACAAATTTCTGCTATTGACGTTACCGTAACCCATACGGAAGGCGAAGCGCTGATCCTCGAAAACAATTATATTAAAAAGTATCAACCAAAATATAATATCTTACTGCGCGACGATAAAACCTATCCCTACTTACTGATCACAGATCACAAACATCCAAAATTAGGTTTACACCGTGGCGGTAAAAAAGTTAAAGGTGATTACTTTGGGCCATACCCAACGGTAGGTGCTGTCTGGGAGAGTTTGCGCTTAATGCAAAAAATTTTTCCACTAAGACAATGTGAAGACAGCTACTATCGCGCCCGAAGTCGGCCATGCTTACAGCACCAGTTGGGCCGTTGTTCAGCACCTTGTGTAGATAAAATATCGCCAACGGATTATCAAAAGCAAGTGCAGTTAGCCAAATTGTTTCTCAAGGGCAAAAGCTCGATTGTGATTGAACACCTAGTAGAGAATATGGAAAACGCCAGTAAAACGCTCAATTTTGAACATGCGGCAAAATACCGAGATCAAATTGCGACCTTAAGAAAAGTTCAGCAGCAACAGTTTGTCAGTGGCTCTGCCGCGGAAATGGATGTTATCGGGCTTCATCGTCATAAGTCTCAAGCTTGTATTCACTTATTATTTGTTCGAGAACATAAAATATTAGGTAGTAAAAGTTATTTTCCAACTGTGCCCGTTGATACCAGCGATGCTGAAATAATGGCCGCTTTTATTAGCCAACATTATATTGGTAATGAACTTAACTTAGGCGCTATCCCAAAAGAAATTATTATCCCTGAGGCCATTGAAAACCAACAAGACATAGTTCAGGTCATTAGCGCCCAAGCAGAGCATGAAGTGAAAATATCACATAATGTTCGCACCGAGCGCGCGCAATACCTTAAATTAGCTTGCACTAATGCTGCAACGGCTTTAATGACGAGAAACTCTCATAAAGAATCAATGCAGGCAAGATTTGTCGCATTAAATGAAGTGTTTGAACTAACCAATGGTATATCACGCATTGAATGTTTTGATATTAGCCATACTATGGGACAACAAACCGTCGCGTCAAATGTGGTGTTTAATCAAGAAGGGCCATTAAAAAGTGATTATCGACGTTACAACGTGCATGGCATTACGCCAGGTGATGACTATGCCGCGATGGCATTTGCTTTAGATAAACGCTATAGCAAAGTCACCAGTGAAGAAAAAATGCCAGACATTATTTTTATCGATGGTGGTAAAGGGCAGTTGGCAAAAGCTGAAGAATTTTTTGCCGGCGTAGATAAAGTAAAAACCCCGCTATTGGTCGGGGTTGCGAAAGGTGAGTCAAGAAAGCTAGGGCTAGAAACCTTAATATTAGCCGGTAGTCATCAACTCATATCGTTACCTGCTACGTCACCTGCACTGCACCTTGTACAACATATACGAGATGAGTCGCATCGGTTTGCCATCACGGGACACAGAGCGAAACGACAAAAAGCCAGTAAAAAATCTACATTAGAAGATATCCCAGGAATAGGGGCTAAGAAAAGACAAGCGCTTTTACAATATTTAGGTGGCTTACAAGAAGTATTAAAGGCAGACAGAACCGCGCTAGAAAAAGTGCCGGGTATCAGTAAAGTATTGGCAGAAAATATTTATGACGCCTTGCATGACAATTAACTCACAATCTGTGTAAAATGTCTTTTACTTCGATACAATTTTAATTAGTTAACGATAAGAATATAAGACATATTATGTGGACAATCCCCAACCAAATTACTTTATTTAGAATTGTTTTAATCCCGGTTTTTATCGTGGTGTTTTATTTGCCCGTGTCGTGGAATCATTTTGGTGCCTTTGTTGTTTTTTGGTTTGCCGCTGTGAGTGATGCGCTTGATGGTTATTTAGCAAGAAAACTTAATCAGTCGTCTGCCTTTGGTGCTTTTATTGATCCCGTTGCTGATAAGTTAATGGTGGTTGCTGCGCTGGTAATTTTGATTCAAGACCTTCAAGTGTGGTGGATATCAATATCAGCGATATTAATGATCGCGCGCGAAATATTTATTAGTGCTTTACGTGAGTTCATGTCTTCACGAGGTAAAAGAGAAATAATCGCTGTTTCACAAATGGGTAAATATAAAACGGCCACACAAATGTTAGGTATTATGGGATTAATTTGGTATCCGACTTATGATATCCCATTAATTTTGTTTGAATTTCCCCATGAAATTTTACTTTTTGCCGCTTTTAGTTTTTATGCCATTGCCACCGTGCTTACTTTTTGGTCTATGGTGATTTATTTCAAAGCGGCTTGGCCAGAGTTAACTAAGATTAATTAGTGCTAAATAGCTTGTTTTTAGTTAAAAAAACACCACATTAGTCGCTTTTTGAGCAGTCAAAATAAAATTGATATTAAAGGGTTGACTCATAATTTTTTCAATGTAGAATGCGTTTCCAGTTGACAGGGAGTCAGCACATGAAGCGGCTGTAGCTCAGCTGGTAGAGCATCACGTTGCCAACGTGAATGTCACGAGTTCGAGTCTCGTCAGCCGCTCCAATTTCTCTTAAGAGAAAAATATAGGGAAGACTACCTTAGGGTAGTAAATGAAAGTAGTATTTGATGTAAGTGGCGGGTTGGCAGAGTGGCTATGCAGCGGATTGCAAATCCGTGTACCTCGGTTCGACTCCGGGACCCGCCTCCACATTGCCCGAGTGGTGGAATTGGTAGACACAAGGGATTTAAAATCCCTCGCTTGTAAGAGTGTGCCGGTTCAAGTCCGGCCTCGGGTACCATTTCATTGGTGCAGTAAGAATTAATACATATTGGCGTATGTATGGGAAAGTTTAAAATAATGAAGCGGCTGTAGCTCAGCTGGTAGAGCATCACGTTGCCAACGTGAATGTCACGAGTTCGAGTCTCGTCAGCCGCTCCAAATTTTAAACGTGTTAAAAATCTTAGTTTGCTAGTGATAATTTTGCTAGTTATAAATTAAGACCATGAAGCGGCTGTAGCTCAGCTGGTAGAGCATCACGTTGCCAACGTGAATGTCACGAGTTCGAGTCTCGTCAGCCGCTCCAAATATGACAGTTATTACGGTCAAAGTAGGGTCCCAATCTCTACTATAAAAAATACTCTCGATGCCCGAGTGGTGGAATTGGTAGACACAAGGGATTTAAAATCCCTCGCTTGTAAGAGTGTGCCGGTTCAAGTCCGGCCTCGGGTACCATCTTTTTATTTTACCTTCTGTTGAGTAAATTAAAACTTCTATAGCAATTCAAATTTCCCCCAATATAATCAAAACCTTGCCAGTATGGTATATATAAATTTTTAACTACCTCTCTGTAATAGTCACTGACTAGATTTCATGTTTTGTATTAATATTTAGATTGTCTGAAAATTTTTATGCTTTTAACGACTTAAACCTTTGTTTAAATTTACCACGCATAAGTTCATCACGCATAAATTCACTCATACTTGTATCATGACTATCAGCACAAGCCTTCAATGCTACCTCTCGAACACCTAAATAAAAATTCAACCACTATTTTCGTTTACGCCATTTGAATTTATTACTACCGATAACAATATTTTTAACATTATCGAGACTAAAAATTTAAGCTTTATTTACCAAAATCTGACTAATAGAAATAGTACGGAGAGAAATTTCCTTATTTTACTTAAGTCTAGTATCATTCAATGCTGACTGTTTATGCGTTAATTTGACGTAAGCTACTGAGCAACATAGTCTCGTCTAAACAATAATAATAACAATTAACCCCAACAGAGCCCTAGTTTTATAGCAGCCCCGTCAACTATATTGCAACAGTTCACAGAGAAATTATGTCTATCCGACCCCCAAAACAATTAAATATTATTATCGCCATGTATCTTGGTTATGCCGCCATGATGATCTGCCGTCAAATGATTACTATTCTAAGCCCTGCCATGCTTGCCGATGATACCTTAGGCTTAACAAAAACAAATCTTGGAGACTTTGCAGCTTATGGCACACTAGGTGCACTGGTGGGTAAACTCATCTGGGGGCCTCTTGCTGATGTGATTGGTGGGCGCTTTACTTTTTTAATTGGAATTTTTCTTACTGCGCTGTTTGTCATCGCCTTTGGACTTTCGCCTAATGTAATGGCTTTTACTGTTTTTTCATTCTTGCTTTACTGCACAAAGTCTTCAGGCTGGCCAGGTATGACTAAACTGGTTGGAGAATGGTATCATCCTCATCATTACGGGCGGGTGTGGAGTATTATTTCCACCAGTTCTAGATTTAGTGTGGTGTTAGCGACGTTATTTTTTGGTTGGTTGTTAAGCTTTATGCATTGGCGCTCAGTAGCCTTCATCGCTGCGGCCTTTGCATTGGTTATATTTATTGGTTGTTATTTTTTCCTGAAAGAAAAACCTGAAAACCCAAATTTTTTCAGAGAAAATGAAGGTGATCATACCGACACCAGCGCCGAAGGTATAGAGTTGGCGAAAGCATCAAAACAGGCGATTGATAACAAATACAATCACCCACTTCAGGGCACAAGTATGCTAGCGGGTATGCAGGCATTTGTTAAAAGCCCTAGAGTTTGGTTGGTCGTGCTCATGCTAATGATGCTTACTTGTATGATGGCCTTTTTAGACTTTGTTGCGGTTTATCTTATGGAAACTTACCAATTATCACCCTCACAGGCAGCAATGGCTTCTACTATATTTCCTGTCGGTTCTTTAGCTGGACTGTTAGCGTCGATCGCATTTTACGACCGTTTTTCAAAAAAGGGCATACGGACAGTATTAACTATCGCGATGACGCTGAGTTTATTGAGTGTACTGACCTTGAAATATTTAACTTGGTTTAACCTCAGTGTTGAGGTGAACTACATAGTGGCTTTGAGTGCTATTTTCTTATTTGCTTTTTCAATTTCTCCCGCTTATTACTTACCTATGTCAATATTCTCCATCGAATATGGTGGCCCACATAGTGCAAAACTGGTGAGTTTCATTGATGCTTTTGGCTTTGCGGCCAGTGCAACATTTGCTTTTATTGGTGGAAGATTGGCAGATAGTGCGGGTGGTTGGTCCAGTTTTATGAATATGCTTATATTGATTTCAGCGGTTGGTATTATCTCTGTTTGGGCATTTATGCATGCAGAACATAAAGCGGCAAAGTCAGGGGAAGTGTGAATTAAGCGCTGATCAGGTAAATTGTTTAATTTTTGTAAAAATTTTATCGCCATCCGCCCAAGTAATATTGGCGGGTGGCTCAAAAAAACTTCTTCTAAATAGAGACTTTTCACCGAAGATTACTGTTTATTTCCCCTAAATCCAGTAATTTTTTAAACATTGTAGTATGCTATAGCGTCAAAATTTCTGCCATATTAAATAATGGAGTTATAAAACATATAATTTCTAGGCTAGAGCCGTTTTCTAATTATGGTTAACGGTTTGTCGCTAAGAGGCAAAAGGATGTCGCTGTTGATAAGCGCTTTGCTTCACAATTAAGATATTAATTTACTTAGTAGCAATTAAAATTGGCTAAGTTGCAAAAAGATAATCAACGAAGATAATCAACGAGGATATACATGTATCATATAAACCGACCCGCTAAAACAGCACTGACTATGGCGATCGCTCTGGCATTGAGCAATGGCACAGTACAAGCTCAAGAAAATAGTACAGTAGAAGACAAAAAAGTTGAGACCGAACGTCAGGTCGAAACTATAGTTGTTACTTCAACTCGAAGAGCAGAGAACCAACAAACTGTACCGCTGGCTGTACAGGCGATGAGTGGTGCAAAACTTCAAGAACTAGGCATTGATAGTTTTGAAGACTACATTGCATTGCTACCAGGTGTTAGCTCTGAAGGTCAAGGTCCCGGTAAACAAGAAACATATATCCGCGGTGTATCCGCGGGTCGTTCTGATGTCAGACTGGCTGGCATTGGCGGCGAGCCAAGTGTTGCCTTTTATCTCGACGAAGCACCAATCACCACGCCTGGTCGTAATATAGACTTATATGCAGTTGATCTACAACGCATTGAAGTTTTAAAAGGTCCTCAAGGTACATTATTTGGCGCTAGTTCACAGGCAGGTACTGTACGTCTTATTACCAATAAACCGGTATTAGACGAATTCAGGGCAGGTGGTGAGGTAGGTATGTCATCTACTAAGAGTGGTGGCATCAGTAATAAAACTGAGGGTTATCTCAATCTTCCCATTGTAGACGATACATTTGCAATACGAATTGCGGCTTATAATTCTACCGATGCTGGCTTTATTGATAATGCCCTTGCCACGACTCAATTACCATTGACTAATCCAGCATTAGGTGGCAGCGTTCCTTCATCTCGACAGGTGGTAAGTAACGCTACGCTTGCAAAAGATGATTACAATGAAGCGACACATAGAGGCATGAGAGTTAGTGCATTATGGCAAATCGATAACGATTGGGATTTGTTAGTACAACACACAAACCAACAGCTTGATACTGAAGGCTCTTTCGAATACGACCCGGCTATTAGTTCTGAAGGTGACTTAAATGCTTCGACTTTCTCTCCTACTGTAGGTGATGATAAGGTCGACCTCACACAATGGACGCTAAATGGTATGCTTGGCGGACTTGAAGTTATCTATAACGGCTCGTTCACCAACCGAACGTTCCAAGGTAACACTGATTACACGGCTTATATTGAAATAGGCCCATATGTGCCTTACTACACTTGTAGTTACCCAGGTTATGATGAATGTTTTAGTCCTGTGATGACGACTTCTGAGCAATTCGAAACAGAGCGTGTTGTACACGAAATTCGTGTGGCAACCAATGCTGAAGATCGTTTTCGAGCGATTGGTGGTGTTTTCTATGATGATCAGCAACTTAACACCTTAACTGACTTCAACTATGCTGGGTCTATTGCTGCAGGTTTCTCACCAAACTTCCCAATACCGGGCGCTTTTACTAATACAGATGGTAGTGCTCGACCTCCTGGCGTAACCTACTTCAATGATTACCAAACAGATCGCGAAGAGCTATCGGTATTTGGTGAACTTGCTTACGATGTTACTGACGATGTCACCGTAACCTTAGGTGCTCGTCACTACGAAATTGAAATGGGCTTAATGGGACAATCGCCTTTTGGCCAAAGAGCATCTGGACCAGAAGCTGATGCCGGAACCAATGTCGATTCAAGACTGGCTGGTTTGACTCCTGCAACGATATCAGGAACTATTTACAAAGCCAATATACGCTGGAAAATGAATGCTGACGCGATGTTTTATGGCACGTATTCAGAAGGCTTTAGAGGCGGCGGATTCAACCGTTCAGCTGGCACGGGTGGCATTCCAGCGACCTTTGATACCGATACTGTCGTCAGTGTTGAATTTGGCTGGAAAACAGCTTGGCTTGACAATACATTACGTTTTAACGGCGCTATATATCATGTTGACTTCAGTGATATGCAGCAAGGTGTTCTAGATCTTAGTATCGCCAACAACTCATTTTTTGACAATGTTGGATCGTCTGAAATCAATGGTCTTGAATCTGAACTTAATTGGGCGGCGACCGATAATGTCGATCTTTTTGGCTCATTTAGCTATATAGATTCAGAATTGACCGATATTCCAAATACGCTAGTGAATATCACACCGGTAGGGTCAAACCTGCCTTACGCACCAGAAAGTGAAGGCGTTATTGGCGGACGTTACTATCAAGAAATCGGCGATTTTTCTGCTGTTTTCCAAGGCGTATTCAAGTGGACAGACTCACGTTTTAACAGTCTAGTTGATGCTGACCGTGTTGAATTACCGTCTTATACTCAGGTTAACCTGTCAGCCTCTATTGGCAAAGATGACTGGAAAGCAACGTTCTTTATTGACAATGCTACCGACTCTCTTGGACAAGTTGCCGCAGGTTCAGCCGATAATATCTACAGGGTTTCACCGACAAGACCTCGTACTATTGGCTTTAGACTAAGCTATGATTATTAGCATTTGACATTATTTTAAAGTATTTTAAGATAGGTTAGGGTCGGCGTTTAATCACGCCGACCTATTTTTTTCTGGACCTTTATAGATTCTGAACCTTCATAGATAATATCAATGGTATCTTGATATTTAGCGAGAGATTATTTTGCCAAATCAATTGAAAAACCTCCAACCTGACGAAGTGATTAAACAGTGTCAACTCTTGATTAAGAAAGGCCACTTAAGCCAAGCATCTGCAAATCTTGAAGATATGTTGGTGGAAAATCCAGGACATATTGAAGGTGTTTATTGTCTTGCCGTTTGTCAGCGTAAACAACAAAAGCATAGCCAAGCCATGGCAAGTCTTGATCAAATTCTAGTAAAAATGCCTGAGCACGGCAGAGCTCATCAAGAGCAAGGTTATATTCACAAAGCAATGGCAAACACTAGCCAAGCCATAGCGTGCTTTGAAAAAGCGGTTACCTTAAACCCAGCATTGTTTGGCAGTTGGCGTGTACTTGCTGCAGAGCCTGACTATCCAATGCGTGAAGAAGCTAAGCAGCGTGTTGAATGGCTCTCTAGCCTGCCACCGGCATTGGTTTCTGTTTCTAGCCTAATATACCAAAAACAATTACATCGCGCAGAATGGCTCTGTCGTCACTTTCTCAAAGACAATCCACATCAACCAGAAGCTATGCGCTTACTGGCTGAGTTAGGGACAAAGTTTCAAATTCTTGACGACGCAGAATTCTTATTAGCTAGCTGCCTTGAATTTGAACCAAACTATAAAAGGGCCCGTTTGGACTATGTTCATGTGCTGCATAAGCGACAAAAATTTCAAAAGGCACTTGAGCAAGCAAAAATTCTGTTAGATTCAGACCCAAAAAATTCAAATTTTAAAATTGGCCTTGGCAATGCGCAACAGGCAACCGGAGATTTTGAAGCGGCTATTAGCACCTTTGAAAGTGTATTGCATAACAACGCAGCCAATAATTCAATCTACCTAACCCTAGGCCATGCTTTAAAAACAATGGGCCGTGTTGACGACGCTATTACCGCGTACCGTAAAAGCTATAGTATCAAACCTGATTTTGGCGATGCGTTCTGGAGTTTGGCCAATTTAAAAACTTACCGATTTACTGCCAATGAACGCCAGCAAATGCGGGATCAGGAAGCAAGCCCGACAACCGCGATAAATGATAAAATTCATTTCTGCTTTGCCCTAGGTAAAGACTTGGAGGACAGCGAACACTTTGATGAAGCTTTCTTTTTTTACCATCGCGGCAATAAACTGAAAAGCGAACAAGACCAATTTGATCGTAAATCTCTAGAATTATCGTTTGAATTTCAGAAAAATAATTTTGATACCGAGTTTTTTGAACGTAATAAACTTGCCGGTTGTTCTGCCCCTGATCCGATATTTATTGTTGGACTACCACGCGCGGGTTCAACACTTTTAGAACAAATTCTTGCTTCACACTCACAGGTTGATGGCACGATGGAATTGGCCAATATCATCGGCTTAGCACACCGCTTGAATGGACGACAAGCCAAGCAGGATGAGCCGAGATATCCCAGCATCCTAAAAGAGTTATCAGCTGATGAGCTGACTAAAATGGGCGAACGTTATATTGAAGACACTCAGCATCATCGCCAAGGAGCGATTTTTTTCATCGACAAGATGCCAAACAATTTTAGACATATCGCTCTTATCCATCTAACTCTCCCTAACGCTAAAATTATAGATGCCAGACGTGACGCTTTATCTTGTTGTTTTAGCGGTTATAAACAACTCTTTGGCGAAGGCCAACAGTTTTCCTATGATCTTGAGGACATTGGCAATTATTATCGCAACTATGTTGAAATAATGGACCACTGGGACAAAGCATTACCAGGCAAAATTTTACGGGTACAATATGAAGATGTGGTTGCTGATTTAGACACTCAAGTTCGGCGTATATTGGACTACTGTGGTTTGCCTTTTGAACAGGCCTGTATTGATTTTCACACCAATAAACGTGCTGTTCGTACACCAAGTTCTGAGCAGGTTCGCCAACCTATTTATCAAAGTGGTCTGGAACAATGGCGCAACTATGAATCACATCTAGGGCCACTGAAAAAAGCATTAAGCAGTCCTAAGTAAGCCTCAAATAAGCAAGCACTGCATTTTCTTTATTGGCATTAAGGGTCAATAAAGAAGCCGCGGTGTCTGCAATTAACCAGCAGCTTTTAGCACCCGTTAACTATTATTATATCTAAAATATAAAGGAATCAATCTTGGCTAAAAAAATACTAAAAATTGGACATCGCGGTGCAATGGGACATGAGCCAGAAAACACGATAAGGTCTTTTAAAAAAGCAATAGAATTAAATGTTGATGCGATAGAGTTAGATGTATACGTATGCAAGACAGGTGAGCTTGTCGTTATCCATGACGATAAAGTAGACAGAACAACTAATGGTGTTGGCTATACCCAAGATAAAACGTTTGCACAATTAAGACAACTAGATGCGGGTAAAGGTGAACTTATCCCAACACTCGAAGAGGTCTTAGACTTTGTTGATAAAAGAGTGATGGTAAATATAGAGCTAAAGGGCAGAAACACAGCCCTTGCAACGTATCAAGTCATAGATAAATATATTAAAAAACATGCTTGGTCAGCGCTTGATTTTATGGTTTCTTCATTCGATCATCATGAATTAAATAAATTTAAACAGCTAGCTCCCCAAATACCTATTGGTGCCTTACTTGACGGTATACCACTTTCTTATTCTGATTGTGCGGTTCAACTTAATGCCCAGTCGATTAATTTAAGTGTAGACTTTATTAACCAGGACTTTGTTAACCACGCCCATAACAACGGTTTAAAAGTTTATGTGTATACGGTTAATGATTATGATGATATTGCCGAAATGGAAAAACTGAATATTGATGGTATTTTTTGTAATTTTCCAGAAAGATTACACTAAACAAAGCCACTTAACTATATGACACCACTCAAACAACCGTTACTTGACTGTATGCAAGTACGGCACTTTTAAATGATAACTCAACAAACCTATATTCGTTGGGTTTACGACTTGGCGAAACATACTGTCCACATAGTTTATTTGAAATACGAGAGCAATTCAGATTTCATAATCATTCCTTATTAATTTTAAATTAATACTGTATATACATACAGCCTACCTTCATATCCCGCTTTTATGTATAAAGCGGGATTTAATCTGTCTTTCTACATCGCTATATTCAAAAAGTAAAATTAACGTGTTGAATGTTAATATTAAGTTATGTATATTAATTTGAATAAATATTCATTAGTTGGACATTCACCTTTGTTGA
>NZ_JACGVA010000029.1:0-486 GCF_014076985.1 Colwellia sp. MB3u-8 | reverse complement strand
GTCACATCGCGTGCCGAGGCAAAAACCCCCCGCACATTGCCTTCGAGATCTTTGTATACACTGGCGTTATAGAGTACGTCGGTGAGCTTGCCTGATACATGACGTATCGCTAGCGGATAGTCGGTAACATAGCCTTTTGAGAATACTTGCTCGTAACCTTTACGGGCTTCTTCAGGATCGGTGAAGTAATCAGCAAAGTCACTGCCAATGAGGCTGGCACGCTCTGCACCCGTCACCTTCTCAGTCGCGGTGTTCACGTCAGTAATCTTACCTTCGGCACTGATGGTGACCAATGGATCTAAGCTGGCTTCAATCAGGCTACGAGAATATTGCGAGGCGGTTTGGGTCGCTTCTTCTGCTCGTTTACGCTCAGTCACATCGCGTGCCGAGGCAAAAACCCCCCGCACATTGCCTTCGAGATCTTTGTATACACTGGCGTTATAGAGTACGTCGGTGAGCTTGCCTGATACATGACGTATCGCTAGC
>NZ_JACGVA010000028.1:0-949 GCF_014076985.1 Colwellia sp. MB3u-8 | reverse complement strand
GAAGTGCCGTTCAATCTAGCTTCCTTTTTGCCCAACCCAGTTTTCGCCTTTCGCAGTTTAAGGGTTTTAATCGCTTTAGTTTTTTTAAGGCTCAAAGTTCATGTTTAGGTGTCTATTGCGGAAGCACTCTTTGGTTCTTCCTCCTATCCCTTAAACATGATAACTTATTGTAATATCGGTAGTTTTAACTACTAAAAACTAACAAGGCAATCAAACGGACACGCAATAGTTGGCTGCGTTTCGCTTCGCTACACATTTTAGCCAACTATTACTTAGCCGCTTATTGTGGCGTTATAAGCCACGGAGGCATGGATGGAGTTTAATATTTGGTATTCGTTTCTTATTGTCATTTTTTCGTTAAATATTTTTGTTTCTATATTTTTAGCTAAGCGTGATGACCTTGAGCGTTTTCAAAAAATAGCTCAAATAATTCTAGTTTGGTTAATTCCTATTGTTGGAGCTATTGGTTTATGGTTATTCAACAAGAGTAATGACGACAACAATAATACTCCTGAAGGTCGTAAGTTTGGTGGTGGATCAGGTAGTGGAGTTGTTGGTGATTAAAGTGGCTTATAACAAGCCATTCAAGCAGGACTTTTAACAGTTGGCTAGGTTCCGCTTCGCTTCACATTTTAGCCAACAATTAAAAGCCTCTTAATGGGGCGTTATGTGTTTAATCAAACTAAGGAGTAGTTATGTATTTTTGGAATACAAAAGCACTATCGGAAGATATAAAAAATAGTAAATTAACTGAAAATGATTGGAAGAATTATTATCTAGCAGGAATGATTTTTTAACACTATCAATTTATATAATCGCGTTAACCCCCTGTGTCAGGATAGTTGTCGCCTCAATTAATTTTATAAATAAACAGGGTGCGGTAAGTCAAAGATAGTGGATTATCAAAGATATTCAAGTCAGTTTAAAGCAGCAATATTAACTAAGCTCA
>NZ_JACGVA010000027.1:0-476 GCF_014076985.1 Colwellia sp. MB3u-8 | reverse complement strand
TTATTTATCGTTTAGTGCAAATCGCATAGTTTTGCGTTTGGTTCAATTCTTTGGTTTGGCAATGGAAGTGCCGTTCAATCTAGCTTCCTTTTTGCCCAACCCAGTTTTCGCCTTTCGCAGTTTAATAGTTTTAATCGCTTTAGTTTTTTTAAGGCTCAAAGTTCATGTTTAGGTGTCTATTGCGGAAGCGCTCTTTGGTTCTTCCTCCTATCCCTTAAACATGATAACTTATTGTAATAATGGTGGTTTTAACTACTGGCAACTAACAAGGCAATCAAACGGACACGCAATAGTTGGCTGCGTTTCGCTGCGCTACACATTTTAGCCAACTATTACTTAGCCGCTTATTGCGGCGTTAGTTGTCCGCACTAAATCGAATGATTTTATTTATCGTTTAGTGCAAATCGCATAGTTTTGCGTTTGGTTCAATTCTTTGGTTTGGCAATGGAAGTGCCGTTCAATCTAGCTTCCTTTTT
>NZ_JACGVA010000026.1:0-1246 GCF_014076985.1 Colwellia sp. MB3u-8 | reverse complement strand
TTGCTAGTGATTTAGAGCGGATGGCAAAACTGCTAACAAGCTAATCAACAAGGACAAAAAACAGTTTGCTGTTTTCGTTCCTCAACATTTTAGCAAACAATTTTTTGCCTGTTATTAGGGCGTTAGTACTCTATGAAGAAATTATCTAGCTATTTTGTAATTGCATTTTTAAGCTTTGGGGTGTTGGCTATTATTTGGGCTGGATACTCTTTAGGAACTACGACTTACGACTTCTGGAAAAATGGGGTTGAAAAACAAGCTAAAGTTATTAGCTTGGATCATTCAAGTGGTTCAGCTAAAGGTGGAAATTCGTATTATTATAATTTGGAAATTGACGACCAAATAATGATTGAAAATTTTCCTTATAAACTTACAGAAAACTCTAGTTACTCCGTGTTGTATCTCGAAGGAAAAAAGAAAGCCATATTGGGTCACTCAGGCAATAACATATTTGAAATTTATACAGCTCAAATTGGCTCTAAGTTTATGGCACTTTTAACCATCGCCATTTTTATTTTTATGCCATATGGGTGTTATAAAATGTATTCCGAGTTACTACCAAGAAAAGACGACTTGTGGCGCAACTAGTACTAACAAGCCGTTCAAGAGGGAAAATTTACAGTTGGCTGTTTTCACTCCGTTCAACATTTTAGCCAACAATAAATTTCCCCTTAACGGGGCGTTATGTGTTTCTCTAGGAAGTAGATGAATTTACTATTTGTATGTAGCCAAAATAAGTTAAGAAGTCCTACAGCTGAATCAGTATTTTCAGATGTACCAAATATTAATGTTCGCTCCGCAGGATTAAATAACAACGCAGAAATACCTTTAGGCATTGAAGATGTTGTTTGGGCTGATTGTATTTTTGTTATGGAGCAAGCGCAGAAAAAGAAGCTGCGTACACATTTTAAAGAACACTTAAAAGAACAACGTGTTATTTGTTTAGGTATTCCAGATAATTACGAATATATGGAACCAGCTTTAATTAAGTTATTTAAACAAAAAGTACCTCAGTATATTGGTGCTTAAACACATAACAAGTCATTAAAGCAGGAAAATTTACAGTTGGCTGTTTTCACTGCGTTCAACATTTTAGCCAACTATAAATTTCCTCTTAATGAGGCGTTAGTTGTCCGCACTAAATCGAATGATTTTATTTATCGTTTAGTGCAAATCGCATAGTTTTGCGTTTGGTTCAATTCTTTGGTTTGGCAATGGAAGTGCCGTTCAATCTAGCTTCCTTTTT
>NZ_JACGVA010000025.1:0-4688 GCF_014076985.1 Colwellia sp. MB3u-8 | reverse complement strand
CACACTCGACTTACCCACAGCTCCTAAACCGCCAAAGTCCACTACAGCTGCAATGTCACGTTGCTCAATTACTTGCCTTCGTGCTTAGCGATCACATATATCATCTGCAATAAATGTTACCTACTTGTCAGCTATTGATTTAATACGGGCGAGCACTAATGTTGAAGAGTTTGATAAATTATCAACAATAACAATGTCTTTATCTAGCGCCAGCAATTCAATAAGTGCCTATTAAGCAGGTTTATTAACAATATGCTGCGCACGTCGCCGTCGGACTCTTGGTATATAGCGTCTATGTTATTAAACGAGGCATTAGTTAACCTTACTAGCTCACCGGTTTTGGGTAATCTAGATTCGCTGCTCTCGGCACGTTCTTGTTTAAGCTGGTGTATTAATTCATTGGGTACCGGTTGGTATTTAGCGCCGCATCTTACAAAATCAGCCACGCCGCGGGTATTTTTTACCGCCGCAAAGGGACCGTTTTCTGCGTCTAAACAAACGAATAGGTAATTAGGAAATAAAGCAGTTTGCTTAAGGGTACGACGACCTTTAAGGATTTTTTCGGTGCTGAGCTTGGGATAAAAGGAGCTAACGCCTTGATTATTTAGGTTAGTGTGAACACGCTCTTCTTGTCGAGGTTTACACATGAGTAAATACCAATTTTGCATCCTTGACTACATCCTTATTTTAACTGCATTAACACAAGAGTAACAACCTGTTACGACGTTATTACAACGTTCTTTTTTACAGCGGTCGGTATTATAACTGATGAGTTGATAAGGTAAAGTGTTAATAGAAAATTGTTAGCATTTAGAGATCAGATGTTGCTGTGGATTAGCAAATATTCGAGCGCTTGAATTTAGCCTACATTATTTACATAAAAATCCCGCAACCTAGTGCGGGATTTTAGTGTTGAGCTATGTTCTAGCTATGCTTAAGCTATATTCGAGCTACATTCGAATTATATTCAAGCTACATTAGAGCTATCTTAGCTTTTAAGATCATCGAAGAAATTTTTCACACCGTCAAAAAAGCCGGTTTCTTTTGGGCTATGCTTGCTGGTGCTTTTACCCATTTTTTCTTCTAACTGGCGTAGTAAGTCTGCTTGATCGCCCGATAAACTTACCGGTGTTTCAATCACTACCTTACACATTAAGTCGCCAATTGAGTGACTGCGTACTGACTTGACACCTTTGCCACGCAAACGGAACATTTTGCCTGTTTGGGTTTCTTTCGGTATTTTAAGCTTAACTTTACCTTCAAGTGTCGGTACTTCAATCTCGCCACCTAACGCAGCCGTTGTGAAGCTGATCGGTACTTCACAAAATAAGTGATTTTCATCACGAACAAATATTTTATGGTCTCGAACATTCGCTTGCACATATAAATCACCTGCGGGTGCGCCATGTTCACCGGCTTCACCTTCACCTGACAAACGTATTCTATCGCCGGTATCAACACCCGGTGGAATTTTAACCGATAGGGTTTTTTCTTTTTCAACACGGCCTTGACCACGACATGAAGTACAAGGGTCGGTAATAACCTTACCTTTGCCAGAACAGGTTGGACAGGTTTGTTGCACAGCAAACAAGCCTTGACGCATTTGTACTTGGCCATGGCCATGACAGGTTGAACACGTTTTCGCACTGGTGCCTTTTTTAGCGCCACTACCATCACAAGGGTCACAACTTACAAAGGTAGGCACTTTAATTTCTAAAGTCTTACCTTTAACCGCTTCTTCAAGACTAAGGTCAAGGTTGTAGCGTAAATCTGAGCCACGACGTTGGCGAGATTGACCACCACGACCGCGACCACCGCCACCAAAAATGTCACCAAAAATATCACCGAAGGCATCACCGAAATCTTGTCCGCCGCCAAAACCGCCACCGCCGCCGCCATGACCGCCTTGTTCGAACGCCGCGTGGCCGTATTGATCATACGCCGCACGCTTTTGATCATCGTTTAATATTTCATAAGCTTCTTTAACTTCTTTAAACTGTTCTTCTTTTGATTTATCACCTTGTGTTCTATCTGGGTGATATTTCATTGCTAAACGTTTGTAAGCTTTTTTGATATCGCGCTCAGCGGCATCTTTAGACACTTCAAGCACTTCATAATAATCGCGTTTTGACATAGGTTTGATTTCTTTACTTCTATTTATGGATACTAAATTTATGGATACTAATTTGTTTAACTTCTTTCTTAGACGCTGTAGCGTTCACTTTAACACCTTAAAAATCTAAGCAAATTAACATCAGGTAATAATTAATTTTTCGTTTTTACTTTACATAATAAAGCGCCGATAACTATCAGCGCTTTAATTTATGTTAACTAAACCACAAAATTTAATTATTTTTTGTTGTCACTGTATCCTTTTAGAGCAAGGTGAACACGCCAAGCATACAATGTATGTGAGCATGTTCGCGCGGCTATTGAGCGATACAGTGGCAAGCTAACAATTAACTACTTGTCGTCTTTAACTTCTTCAAACTCAGCGTCAACTACATCGTCGCCGCCTGGTGCATCAGCTTCAGGAGCTTCGCCTTCAGGTGCGCCACTTTGTGCTTGAGCTTTAGCTTGAGCAATTTCCATTAACTTAGCTGAAGCTTCGACAACCACTTGAGTTTTGGCATCGATTTCTTCTTTACTATCGCCTTTAATGGCAACGTTAAGTTCATCTAATGCTGTTTCAATTTTCTCTTTGTCTTCGCTTGGTAAATCGTCGCCTGCTTCTTCAATTTGCTTACGCGTTGCGTGAACCATGCCATCAGCTTGGTTACGAGCTTGTACAAGCTCTTCAAATTTCGCATCTTCGTCAGCATTTGCTTCTGCGTCACGTACCATTTGCTCTACTTCTTCATCTGATAAACCAGAAGAAGCTTTAATGGTGATTTTTTGCTCTTTACCAGTATTCTTATCTTTCGCTGTTACGTGCAAGATACCATCAGCATCTAAATCGAAAGTGACTTCAATTTGTGGTGTGCCACGTGGTGCAGCGTCAATACCTTCAAGGTTAAATTGACCAAGAGATTTGTTTGCTGAAGCTTGCTTACGCTCGCCTTGCACAACATGCACTGTTACTGCCGCTTGGTTGTCGTCTGCGGTAGAGAATGTTTGAGATTGCTTAGTTGGGATAGTGGTGTTTTTCTCGATAACTTTCGTCATCACGCCGCCCATAGTCTCAATACCTAATGATAATGGCGTAACGTCTAATAATAATACGTCAGTTACATCACCAGAAAGTACACCCGCTTGAATCGCAGCGCCTGCAGCTACCGCTTCATCAGGGTTAACATCTTTACGAGGTTCTTTACCAAAGAATTCAGTTACAACTTTTTGTACCATAGGCATACGTGTTTGACCACCTACCATGATAACGTCGTTAATGTCGCTAATTGAAAGGTCAGCATCTTTAAGTGCTTGTTTAAGCGGACCTAAAGTGGCTTTAACCATGTCTTCAACTAAAGACTCTAATTTAGCACGCGTAACTTTGATGTTCATGTGCTTAGGGCCTGAACCGTCAGCAGTGATGTAAGGTAAGTTTACATCAGTTTGTTGTGCTGAAGAAAGCTCACATTTTGCTTTTTCTGCCGCTTCTTTCAAACGCTGCATAGCAAGAGGATCAGTAGTTAAATCCATGCCTTGATCTTTTTTGAATTCAGCTACTAGGTAGTTGATTAAACGGTTATCAAAATCTTCACCACCTAAGTGAGTGTCGCCGTTAGTCGCTAGTACTTCAAACGTGTGCTCGCCTTCAACTTCATCAATTTCGATGATAGAGATATCAAATGTACCACCACCTAAATCGTATACCGCAACAACTTTGTCGCCTTCTTGCTTGTCCATGCCGTAAGCAAGGGCAGCAGCAGTTGGCTCGTTGATGATACGTTTAACTTCAAGACCGGCAATACGACCCGCATCTTTAGTTGCTTGACGTTGTGCATCGTTAAAGTAAGCAGGAACCGTAATAACGGCTTCAGTGACTTTCTCGCCTAAATAGTCTTCTGCTGTTTTTTTCATTTTTGCTAAAACTTCAGCAGAAACTTGTGGTGGAGCGATATTTTTATCACGCGCCGTTACCCAAGCATCACCGTTGTCGGCTTTAACAATACCAAATGGCATAATTTTTAAATCGCGTTGAACTTCTTCATCTTCGAAACGACGACCAATTAAACGCTTAATGGCGTACAATGTGTTTTTAGGGTTTGTTACTGACTGACGTTTAGCAGGTTGACCCACTAACGTTTCGCCTTCTTCTGTGTAAGCTATGATTGAAGGTGTTGTACGATCGCCTTCTGCATTTTCAATTACACGTGCTTTGCCGCCATCTAGAACAGCAACACAAGAGTTTGTTGTCCCTAGGTCAATACCAATTATTTTGCCCATCTTGAGGATCTCCGAATACTTATTACGTTAAAAATAAAGATTAAATCTTTCGATGAACAGTAAGTGGGGACAGGAAAAAGTTTTTTCAACTATTTTTGTTGAAATAAGTAAAAAACATCCGTTTTTATTTGCTCTGCTTTTTATTATTAACAATTAAGCATTTGCGGTCTATACCACTAGATGTAAAGAGCTAGACTATGATTATGCAAACATAGTGTTTAGAAAACCTATAATTTGTAAAACATAACAAGAACATGACAAGAAAATAGAAATTAGTGATTAGTGATTAGTGATTAGTGATT
>NZ_JACGVA010000024.1:0-686 GCF_014076985.1 Colwellia sp. MB3u-8 | reverse complement strand
TTCTTGTTTTCCTACTATTAATTATAGCTAATACGCTATCTTCGAGAGCTGAAAATTAAGATTGATTGATCATAAAAAACTGAGGGTTAGACCAAAAGGTGATCAATAGTTTTCACACAGTCTGGTGGCTCAGGAGTCAGTCATGGTGATGTTCAATCGGGTTGGATGATGCTATGGCAGCTATGACTCCTGCAATGTAAAAGGCGAATTAATAAATTCCAACATCAAGTCCAGCAGCCATTGTCATACCTAGTTCTTCACATTGGTCAAGAAACGTTGATTGCCAGCCACCACGGCACACTAATGGTGGTCGAATCCAATTCCAACGCAAACCTGTACAGATCGATTCGACCGCCCGACAAGTACCAGTTCCATCATTCCCAGCACGAACATATAACGCACAAGGCAATCCCTGCTTTACTTCCAGACAGGGGTAATAGCAGCGATCAAAAAAATCTTTCAAAGCTCCACTCATATAACCGAGATTTTCAGTCGTCCCCAAAATTATCGCATCACATGCTAATACATCCTCAGGTGTAGTTTCTAAAGGCGGTATCCAGTTTGTTTTAACCTGTTCAATATCAGAATGCTGTGCACCTTTCAAGATCGCTTCAACCATTAATTGCGTATTTTCTGAAGGAGCATGCGCTACAATTAAAAGTGTTTTCATTGGTCAACTCACTTTG
>NZ_JACGVA010000023.1:0-311 GCF_014076985.1 Colwellia sp. MB3u-8 | reverse complement strand
ATCATTAATAGGCGATATTCCTATTAATAACAGCTTGGTATTTATAATTTACAAACAACAGCGCGACACCGTGTTTGTCATATAAATACCGGTATTTATATCAGCTTTCCAGATTGTTAAAGAATTAGTCATTCACACGCATTCGGTGAGGACTTGGTTTAAAAAACCAAACTTAACTTATCAACTTTTGATAGTTTAAGTTTGGTCTCTCTCTTTAGTGAAGAAGTGGTGGAGCTAAGCAGGATCGAACTGCTGACCTCCTGCGTGCAAGGCAGGCGCTCTCCCAGCTGAGCTATAGCCCCGCAATGGGA
>NZ_JACGVA010000022.1:0-1312 GCF_014076985.1 Colwellia sp. MB3u-8 | reverse complement strand
TGATCTTGTACCACTTTGGTGGACAGTTATTTATTTAATTGTTACCAAAGAGGTTAACCATGGGACATACAAGAAAGCGACATTACAACCAATATTCATTAGCGTTTAAACTTCATGCTGTTTTACTTGCTTCTCAGTCAGGTATTTTAGCAAAAGACGTGGCTAGTTCCTTGGGTATTCACCCCATCATGCTCTATCGTTGGTGTATGGAATACCGCAAAGAGTCGCTGTTTACTCATCCGCTTATGAAAAATCATCAAATGGAAAAATCATTCAAAGAGAAGAAACCCGTCAGTCCCGAAAAGCTTGAACTTGCTAAAGCCAATGTGCGTATTAAAAAGTTGGAAAAACAATTAGCTCGCAGCGAAGAGGATATTGAAATCCTAAAAAAGTTCGAGCGGTTCTTAAAGGAAAACCCTTAGTTAATTTTACCTTTATCCGGAAGAACCACACATTAAGTAATGTCTCTCGATTATGCTATCTACTGGGTGTTTCTCGCAGTGGCTATTACGCTTGGAATAATCGGCCAGTATCCGCGCATAAAGTCCAAGATAACGAACTTAAGGCTGAACTGATTAAGCAGCACCACGGCTTTAGACGAGCCTATGGCGCACCAAGAATGCATGTACAAATAAAGGAAGAAGGCCTTAGCTGTAGTCGTCGACGCATCACGAGACTAATGAAAGAGCTTAATCTGTTTAGCTCGACTAAAAACTTATATTTGCACTTACCCAATAGAGGAAAGCATTACTCAACAACCTGCAATCACTTGAAGTACGTTGCCAAACCAACGGCTAAAAATCAACAATGGGTAGGTGATTTTACTCATATCAGAACGCAAAATGGTTGGCTTTTTCATGCGGTTGTTATGGACTTATTCACACGAAAGTTGATCGGGTGGTCGTTTAGTCAGCAACGTAATTCTTTGATGACACAACTCGCTTTAAAGGCTGCATTAGTAAGAGAAGTACCGGATAACAATTGCATATTTCATTCAGATCAAGGCATTGAATATGCGGCTAACGATTTTAAAGCGCTGGTTGAAAAGTCAGGGTTGATAAGGAGTATGAGCCGAAAAGCAACGCCAATTGATAATGCGGCAATGGAATCGTATTTTCATACGTTTAAAGCAGAAGCTATTCATGGCAAACGTTTTAAAAATCAAGAAGAGGCGACTGCTGTCAGTCAGAAATATATAGCGTTTTACAATCAAGAACGATTACATTCAAGTTTAGGTTATACAACGCCAGAAAAATATGAGAAATTAGGACTTTAAAATGTGTCTACGAAAGTGGTGTAAGATCACTTCGCT
>NZ_JACGVA010000021.1:0-2073 GCF_014076985.1 Colwellia sp. MB3u-8 | reverse complement strand
AGCATCCAGAACGATGGTCAAAAGAAGAGCGAAACTGGCAGCCAATAGGTGCTGTGGAGTTAAATCCAGAGCAACACAAAGAAGCTGCTTAACCATTTAGGCGACAACTGTCTTGAAAAACACCGTTAAGTCCTAGAGAAAATATTACCTCTGTTCTTATAGAAGCAATATTGATGATAGGAATTATTATTTTTGGAGTTAGTGTTACTTTTAATACTCACAAAGCTAACGATAATAATGTTGGTAATTATATATCAAAAATGACCGCCTTATCATTTCCTCTTTCGGTTAAATTTTTTACTCTTTCCATTGTTATAGGTCTTGTTATGGGGATCGCTGAAGGAGCTGGTTTGTCACTTGAATTCGCACAAGCATGGTTTATTGTTGTATTGTCTGTATCTGTAGAAATTTTACTGTTTTGGCGTTTAAACACTCACTTACAAAGCATCAACACATAACAAGAAAATCAACAAGGACACGTAACAGTTGGCTACGTTTCGCTTCGCTACACAATTTTAGCCAACTATTACTTAGCCTGTTATTTGGGCGTTATATTTTATCAAATTAAGGAGTTTTAATTATGGATGAGTCGAAAACTGAAAGTATTTATTGGATATTTATAAAATATTTAATCTCAATATCTTTATCAATAGCGTTACTTGAGCTTTCTGGTATAGATGCAACAAAAGCGAATGTTTTTTCATTCGATAAATTTTCATTTGCAATATTAGTTCTGTTTTCAGTTTGCATATATACTTTTGATAATATGCTTAAAAGTATCACCAAATGGTTTAAGCAAAAAAAGCAAAACAGCCTGAGTAATTAAAAATATAACAAGCAATTCAACAAGGACAAAAAATAGTTGGCTTTTGCTCCTTCGTTGCTATTTTAGCCAACAATTTTTTGCCCGTTAATTGGGCGTTAGCAGGCTTACAAAGTCTGCAGTTTATTCTCAATAATCAAGTGTATTTATAACAAGGAGGTTTTATGTTTGCCCAAATATTTATGGCTGTTGTAGCGGTATTTCTTCTGTATATAGGTGTTGTTGACGGTTCAGTTTTTAATATTATTATAGCTGTCCTTTTAATCATAATATCAGCAAGTAGGTTCTATGCCGCAAAATCAGGTTCATCTTTTCAAGAAGAATTTGATAAATGGCGTATTAAACACAATAAAAAGACAAACGGTGAGTAGCAAACAGCGCTGCTAACAAGGCAATCAAAAGGACTAAAAACAGTTGGCCGTGCTCGTGCCTCGCTGATTTTAGCCAACAATTTTTAGCCTCTTATTGAGGCGTTATGTTTACAGGAGGTATTATGCATAATATTCCAGATATCCGAGTTTGGAGAACGGCAAATGAGTACCAAGAAGTTGCTTCTTTGTGTAATCAACATAGAAAAATATGGGGCGGTGCAATAAATGCTGCTCTTGCTATTGAAATTTATTTGAAATCATTTCTTTCAGAAAAAGTGCGCGTTTCAATTGGCGAACACGCTTATATAGGATATAAGAAAACTGAACGTGGGCATGATCTATTTGCTCTTTATAAAAAAATACCAGACCATTTACAAACTTTGTTATGTGATCAATACAAATTGATTAATTCAAAGTCACATTTACCTGATTTACTTAAAAAGCATAAAGATGTTTTCTTTCATGCTAGATACGTCCATGAAGAAGATGCGATCAAATCAGTAGGAAATGACATTATATTTTTAGCCGAAGAACTTAGAGAAGTAGTTATGAATGTGGCTGAAATCGTTCATCCTCCTATAACTAAACCGGTGGGTTTAGAGGAAGCGGTAGCTAGACATAAAGCAAGTGTAAAGTAAACATAACAAGCTGTTAAACAAGGACAAAAAACAGTTGGTTTTTGCTCCTTCGTCGCTAATTTTAACCAACTATTTTATTGCCTGTTAACAGGGCGTTAGTTGTCCGCACTAAATCAAATGATTTTATTTATCGTTTAGTGCAAATCGCATAGTTTTGCGTTTGGTTCAATTCTTTGGTTTGGCAATGGAAGTGCCGTTCAATCTAGCTTCCTTTTTGCCCAACCCAGTTTTCGCCTTTCGC
>NZ_JACGVA010000020.1:0-1644 GCF_014076985.1 Colwellia sp. MB3u-8 | reverse complement strand
CCCCCTGTGTCAGGATAGTTGTCGCCTCAATTAATTTTATAAATAAACAGGGTGCGGTAAGTCAAAGATAGTGGATTATCAAAGATATTCAAGTCAGTTTAAAGCAGCAATATTAACTAAGCTCAGTCAAAGTGACTTGTCAGTTCGACAGTTTGCAGAGCAAGAGGGTATTAACCTCTCAACCCTGTATAGTTGGCAAAAGCAATTTAATACTTCGGGTTTAAACGTGACAAAAGTGAGTTCGTCAGATAAGTGGTCAAGTGAGGAAAAGTTTGCAGTTGTACTGGAAACCGCCACACTATCGGCAGTTGAGTTAAGTGAGTATTGCCGAATTAAGGGCTTATATTCTGAGCAAGTAAAAGCATGGAAGCAAGCTTGTATTGCTGTTAATACAACAGCAAAACCGACAAAAAGAGCAAAGGTAACGCCTGAGCAAAAGTCAGACAAAAAACGCATTAAGGAATTAGAGCGCGAGGTGCGCAGAAAAGACAAAGCTTTAGCCGAAACCGCCGCATTGCTTGTATTAGGAAAAAAGTTCGATGCCTATTGGAAGGACAAAGAGGACAGCTAATTTCGCTGACCGATAGGCAAAATCATGCACAGTTGGTCAGCACAGCCGTAGCGTCTGGTGCGAGGCAAGATAAGGCCTGTGAAGTTATTGGTTTCTCAACAAGAACCTTGCAGCGTTGGCGAATAGGCGGTGAAGTTGGCGCAGATAAAAGGCCAACAGCCATTAGGCTAGAGCCTGGGAATAAACTGAGTAAGGCTGAAAGAGAAGCTGTGATTAATGTTTGTAACAGCGAAGAGTTTGCCTCATTACCGCCAAGTCAAATTGTACCAATACTAGCCGATAGAGGTGAATATATCGCTTCGGAGTCGAGTTTTTATCGTATATTGCATGCTGAAAACATGCTACACCACCGAGGTAAAGCTAAGCCGAGAAATATCCATAAAAAGCCAACAAGTTATACGGCTAACAAAGCGAAAGAAGTGTGGAGTTGGGATATCAGTTACCTGCCTACAACAGTGATAGGCAAACACTATTACCTGTATATGATTGAAGATATCTACAGTCGTAAAATAGTCGGTTGGGAAGTTCACTATAACGAAACAGGTGAGCAAGCGGCCGCACTACTAGAGCGCAGCGTTTGGGCCGAGAAATGCTTGAAGCAAGACGTAGTGCTGCATTCAGATAATGGTGCGCCGATGAAAAGCCTGACGATGCGGGCTAAAATGTACGATTTAGGTGTTGTTACCTCGCGAAGTCGCCCAAGGGTAAGTAATGATAATCCGTACTCAGAATCACTGTTTAGAACGGTAAAGTATCATCCTCGTTGGCCTAGCGAAGGTTTTAAATCGTTAGATGAAGCGCGTAAATGGGTGAAGGAATTTGTTTATTGGTACAACAATGAGCATTGCCATAGCAGGATTAAATTTGTGACACCGAGCCAGAGACATGCTGGTTTGGATGTTGAAATACTAGCGAAACGAAAAGTGTTGTATCAACAAAAAAGAAATGAGCATCCAGAACGATGGTCAAAAGAAGAGCGAAACTGGCAGCCAATAGGTGCTGTGGAGTTAAATCCAGAGCAACACAAAGAAGCTGCTTAACCATTTAGGCGACAACTGTCTTGAAAAACACCG
>NZ_JACGVA010000019.1:0-611 GCF_014076985.1 Colwellia sp. MB3u-8 | reverse complement strand
ATTTTAATTCAATCTGTTATAATGTCTCATGCATTTAGAACGTAATTTAACACCAATAAACTAGCTGCATAAGAAACGCGAATTTGTTTATTTTTAGCTCTAAAATCAATAGATAATACTGATTTGGAAAGCCTGAGAGAAAGTAAACAAAAATAAATAAATTACACCGCTCGATTTAGACCACCTTAACTTTATTTTTGCGATAGCTCCATAGATATATTGTGCTAATGTCAGCTATATCTGGAGATAGTTAGCATAATTTTGATGAGTTTATAATCAAAAATATTGACTGCCTTGTGGCATAAGTGAATGTTCAGATACGAGTCGCCACTGGCAGCAGTGAGCTTGCAGGAGACACTGATTTCATTTCTTAACCAGTGCCCTATCGACTGGCAATAAAGCCACCATTGCGATCGTTCATCATCAAATTATTAATGCTGATTTTGTGGCTAAATTGACTATGTCACCATAAACGGTCTAAGCTTTGATGAACCTTTATTTCCAAAGGGGCGTTTTAAGTCAAAGTGAGTTGACCAATGAAAACACTTTTAATTGTAGCGCATGCTCCTTCAGAAAATACGCAATTAATGGTTGAAGCGATCTTGAAAGGT
>NZ_JACGVA010000018.1:0-438 GCF_014076985.1 Colwellia sp. MB3u-8 | reverse complement strand
TGCGAAAGGCGAAAACTGGGTTGGGCAAAAAGGAAGCTAGATTGAACGGCACTTCCATTGCCAAACCAAAGAATTGAACCAAACGCAAAACTATGCGATTTGCACTAAACGATAAATAAAATCATCCGATTTAGTGCGGACAACTAACGCCGCAATAAGCGGCTAAGTAATAGTTGGCTAAAATGTGTAGCGAAGCTAAACGCAGCCAACTATTGCGTGTCCCTTTGATTGCCTTGTTAGTTGCTAGTAGTTAAAACCACCAATATTACAATAAGTTATCATATTTAATGTATAGGAGGAAGAACCAAAGAGCGCTTCCGCAATAGACACCTAAACATGAACTTTGAGCCTTAAAAAAACTAAAGCGATTAAAACCCTTAAACTGCGAAAGGCGAAAACTGGGTTGGGCAAAAAGGAAGCTAGATTGAACGGCACTTC
>NZ_JACGVA010000017.1:0-1183 GCF_014076985.1 Colwellia sp. MB3u-8 | reverse complement strand
TAAAACAGCATGAAGTTTAAACGCTAATGAATATTGGTTGTAATGTCGCTTTCTTGTATGTCCCATGGTTAACCTCTTTGGTAACAATTAAATAAATAACTGTCCACCAAAGTGGTACAAGATCAAAGCGAAACGTAACCCACTGTTTTAGTTCCGTTTAAGTGCCTTGTTATGTGTGTATTAGAAAAACATTGGGGACGGTGTCTCGTCCCCTTTGCCCACTACCTAAAGCAGTAAAATGAAAGCTAAACGAATAGCCCATTTTACTACTTCAGGGTGTATTCTGACGGTCAGTTCAATTGTCATGAATAATCCTCAAGTGCAGATCCAAAGTACCGATAAAGAACGGTAAAACCGCTTAATACCATGACGATCCAGAACACCATGTCTGGTCGGTGGGATGTCAGATGCCACCTAACAGAGCCACTTTTGCCTACTTTTATACTTGATGAGTCAGAAATTCTTTACACTAGCTCGCACACATAACGCCCAATTAACGGGCAAAAAATTGTTTGCTAAAATGTTGAGGAACGAAAACAGCAAACTGTTTTTTGTCCCTGTTTAATTTCTTGTTAGGGTTCAATTTACACAGGTTTGGCTTCTAATTCGTTGAAACTTTTCACCTGACTCATTTTGTAAACTGAGAAGTTTTTTATTAACGGAAATAATAACATCTGTATTTTTATAACCGATAGGAAAAACAACCCCACCTTTAATTAATAATTCGTTATCTGTTACAACGGTTTGCAACTGTTGGTTTTTAATAAACCAGTCTCCGTAAGATTCAGACACTTTAATTTCACATTTACTACTTTTAAAAATATAAGCACTCCAAGAACCATTGTTCTTGAATTCCATAATTGCGCCAATAGAATTATCGGTTTTTGGTAAAACCCATGAACCAACGATCTGAGAAGTTAATTTTTCATCCATATCATCATTGGCAGATGAATTAATGCTAACTAAAATTAATAGATAAATGATGAATCGCATTTGAACCCTAACGCCCCATTAAGAGGCTTTTAATTGTTGGCTAAAATGTGAAGCGAAGCGGAACGTAGCCAACTGTTATTTGTCCCGCTTGAACAGCTTGTTATATTTTAAAATTTATAACCGATATCGAATGTTAAAGCTATCCCGCTCTCGCGTTCTTTAACCTCTCCACCACCAAAAAATATTCTGT
>NZ_JACGVA010000016.1:0-453 GCF_014076985.1 Colwellia sp. MB3u-8 | reverse complement strand
CAAACACGCTAGCTTCGGACGTAAATTCTTGAAAGAGAAATAGGTCTGTAGCTCAGCTGGTTAGAGCGCACCCCTGATAAGGGTGAGGTCGGCAGTTCAAGTCTGCCCAGACCTACCAATTTACGTTCTAGCTTAAAGTGTGTTTCCCATTGCGGGGCTATAGCTCAGCTGGGAGAGCGCCTGCCTTGCACGCAGGAGGTCAGCAGTTCGATCCTGCTTAGCTCCACCACTTCTTCACTAAAGAAAGAAACCAAACTTAAACTATCAAAGTTGATAAGTTAAGTTTGGTTTTTTAAACCAAGTCCTCACCGAATGCGTGTGAAAGACTAATTCTTTAACAATCTGGAAAGCTGATATAAATACCGGTATTTATAGGACAAACACGGTGTCGCGCTGTTGTTTGTAAATTATAAATACCAAGCTGTTATTAATAGGAATATCGCCTATTAATGA
>NZ_JACGVA010000015.1:0-3034 GCF_014076985.1 Colwellia sp. MB3u-8 | reverse complement strand
TTGGTAACCCCCTCCAACTGAAAACTCAAAATCCCCTCCCCATGCGGATAAGGGTATATAAGCTAATAAAATAATCGTTAAATTTTTAAACATCTCCACTCCCATGGAATTTTAAATATAACGCCCTAATAACGGGCTAAAAATAGTGGGCTAAAATGGAGCGAAGCGAACAGCCCGCTGTTTTTAGTCCTGTTAATTTGCTTGTTATGTGTATGTTAACCCTTACGTTTTTGTTTGCGCTTTTTACGGCGTAAACGTTTTGCTTTAGTAGCAGCAGTTGGAACAGAAACTTGTTTACGGCTGAAAAGCTCCATGAGTGGAAATATAACGAGTATTAAAACTGGAATAGCTAAAAGATCTAGCGAGTCCACAATAAAAGTTAAAGGCTCTTCTTTATAATAAGTTTCCCAAACGCCGTTAGTGACATACCCATAAAATATAATCGTGTATAGATTCCAAAGACAAAAAGCGCTAAGTAATACAATACTAATATTTGAAAATAACAGTCTGATTTTTTCGACCATATTGAATTTACATACTCAACTTTGGATACACATAACAATTAAGCATTTATCTCTTGTCGAAGCATGAGAGATAAATGTCCCGTTGGACTGTACCGCTAGGCACCGTCTATATGGTTTTTGTTTATTGAGTTATTTCTGTCGTAGGAAGGTGATTATCCATAATTTGAATTTTCAATAGTTTCCTTACTCTATTTTGCTCAACGTTATCAATCCAGTCTACCTTATAAGGCACATTATTCAAGACAAACGAAGCCTCTACTATCGCTTTTTTCAACGCATAATTAACCGTTTTCACCACTCAACTAGATCGTTCGAAACTGCGCTAACTGTTTATTGGGTAATATAATGCCAATCAAAACCATCCCTGCATGATGACAACTTGGACATTCAGGTCCTGTGTCGTCTTTTATTGTGTCTGTGATAACGTCTTCAGGCTTCTTAACCGCTTTATCTAAGCTCTTCCTAATGAGGATTAACGACTTACGTCTTATTGAATTAGCCATAAACCCATAATAACGCAGTCGCATAAAGCCTTTGGGGAGAACATGTAATAAAAATCGTCGTATCAACTCTGCCGCAGACAAATTCATATGCGTTGTCTCATTAGTGCGATAGTCTTTGTAGCGCATTAACACGTTATTTTCGCCTCTTAACGATAAACGACTTTCGCTAATACCTACACGATTGCAATAACGGGCTAAATAATTAACCACTGCATCGGTATGACCAATAGTCGGCTTGCTATACACATTCCATTTCAATCGAGCCGCTTCATTCAAACACTGTGAAACAATTTCTGGCGCTAGTCGATGAAGCGCTCCTGCCTCTGCTTGTTGAGCTAAACCATGAAGCATTTTTCCTCTGAACTTTACTGACAAGGCTCGAACAGGAAATAAGTATCCTGCTTTACGACTACCGCACCATTGCTTGTTTTGAGTTAATACACCACTTGGGATCAGGCAGTGTAAATGAATATGCCGACACAAGGTTTGACCCCAAGTGTGTAACACAGCCAACATGCCCAATTGCCCCTCCATGTGATGTCTCGCGTTGGCGAATTCACTTAATGTTTGCCAGACAGCCTTGAATAGCATTTTATAAAGCACATCAGGATGTAATGTTGCCCAACCATTAAACTGATGCGGTAAAGTGAATACCACATGATGGTAAGCCACAGGAAGTACATCCGCTTGTCGTTTGCGTAACCATTGCTCTCGTGATTTACCTTGGCACACCGGACAATGTCGGTCACGACAAGAACAATACCATTGGGTATCTTGCTCACAGTGATTGCAGTGCCATTGATAACTGCCCATCGCTTGGGTTCGACAATCCTGAAGGTGATGCAACACTTGCCATTGCCTTGGTGTGATGGTTTTCTTCTCAAGTTGTGGCAGTCCTTGTGCGATAATTTGCTGAAGCAATGAGCCGTTCATGATTGTTGCTCCAGTTTTTTGAGTAAATCAAACTGTGCTGCGTCCAACGCTTGATAATGGGGTAGCCAATGGGTATATCGTACGGTGGTTCGAATGTCTTTATGCCCGAGAATATGCTGTAACTCGGGCAGTGGCATTCCCGCCATTAACTGATGCGTAGCAAAGGCATGTCGCAAGGCGTGTATGCCGCCTGTTTTTAAAATCCCTGCATCCTTTTTCGCTTTGTAATAAGCTTTCTGTAATGACGATTGATGTAGCGGTTTATCTTCTATTGGTTTAAAAAACAGGTAAACGATAGGGTGAAAACGTTGCCAGTAAAGTCGTAGTGCGTGCAGTAATGAATCGGATACGGGAATACACCTATCCTTAGCGCCTTTCGCTTGTTGAAGGTGTATCACCTTTTCTTGTCCCGCTATATTTTTCACTTTGAGCGTGCAGACTTCACTGAGGCGTAAACCACAGCCATAGCACAACATGATCATCATGCGATATTTAGGGTTGTGGCAAATATCAATGATCCGCTTCACTTCAGATACACTTAACAGCTCAGGGATCTTCTGCTGTCGCTTCATCGGTGGTAACAACTGCTCAGTGAATGTTCTCCCTAGCACCTGCCCATAAAAAAAGTTCAGCGCATGAAAGGCCTGTACACATGAGCTTGACGATAAATGGCGCTCAAGGGTTAACGACCAAAGGTACTTTTTTAACTCACTGTCTTGCAATGTGTCAGGGGAGCGATGGGTATGTTTCGCCAAGTCGTAAACCCAACGAACATAGGTTTGTTGAGTTCTTATTGAAAAGTGTCGTACTTGCATACAGTCAAGTAACTGTTGTCTGAGTGGTGTCATAACTTGCCTCCAAAAAAGGTTGAGTAGCAAGTTAAGTGTGGTTGGAATGCAGTGATATGTCAGGGAGCTAGCACTCCCCGCGAAGCGGTTTAGTTCAACAGTTTATTAGACGGATAAAATCCCACTTTCAACAAAGGTGAATGTCCAACTAATGAATATTTATTCAAATTAATATACATAACTTAATATTAACATTCAACACGTTAATTTTACTTTTTGAATATAG
>NZ_JACGVA010000014.1:0-517 GCF_014076985.1 Colwellia sp. MB3u-8 | reverse complement strand
AAACTTGATATCAATCAAGCCTAAAGTGACGTTATGGGATTTAAAAGTTAGCATTTAGGCACACAACCAACGCTGGCAGTTTGCTGCGCCTTGTCGTCGCTTTCGCTCTAGATGCTCACAATATTCCGTTAAAGCAGGTAAAGCCCCGACAGCACCTTTAAATAATGAACCAAACTCTGTGGTGATTTTAAACCAGTTCTCGGCGGGAATGTTTAGTCTATTAAGAATAGCTTCACTGCTTGAACTAATGGCACCACGCTTATCCTCTCGAATAATTCGCCCGGTATCTTCAACCAGCGCTATGTAGTCTTTTACACTGAACATTAAACCATTAGGCATGTTTACACACTCATTCCCCACAAAAGGCAATAATCCTGCTGGTTGTTGACCTGTTATCGCTGACTTTATTCGCCGTTGAATGCTGGTGTAATCTGACGTTTCTGGTGTGGTGGCCATTTTGGCGCGGATAGGATTCAAGTCGACATAAGCCATACAGCTCAGAACCGCCGCTTCGTCG
>NZ_JACGVA010000013.1:0-752 GCF_014076985.1 Colwellia sp. MB3u-8 | reverse complement strand
TAACGCCCTAATAACAGGCAAAAAATTGTTTGCTAAAATGTTGAGGAACGAAAACAGCAAACTGTTTTTTGTCCTTGTTGATTAGCTTGTTAGCAGTTTTGCCATCCGCTCTAAATCACTAGCAACATCATTGAAACCGAAGTAATTTGTAGGATGCTCATAAGCACTATCGCGATACCTCTCTGATGGCTCATAATCAGTTAGACGAGTTCTTAATTCATCTCTGAGTAGCATGGCGTCAACTCTAAATCTGCGATCATATTCTGCATTTCGTTCATTGGAAAGTCGCATGATTTCGCTGGTATTCTTTTCCCACGCCTTATTTCTTTCTTCTTCTGTTAGTGCATCTCGCATTACCGAACGCTCAATACCACTTACACGATCGTCTTCTTTCTTATGCCTTTCTATAAAGTCTCGGAGGTTTTTTACCACTTCTAGTGTTTTGTCTTTCAACGCGATTTCATCTGAACCAACTACTTGTTGAACATTATCATCATATTTTAATGCTCTATCTTTGTATGATTCGGCTTGCTCTGTTTTTAAAAGTAACCTCTCCTTTAAAGTTTCATTTTTTGCTTTAACTTCATCGACAAGAACTGTAAATTTAAATTTCGCGGCTAAATAAGCAAGGGCAAACATTAATGCCCCTAGTATCAAAAAAGCAAACGGTGCTTGAGATATTACAGCCCATTCTTTTGATATGTAATCAAAAAATTTATCCATATACGACCCTGTATGATTGAACTGCTAAC
>NZ_JACGVA010000012.1:0-1035 GCF_014076985.1 Colwellia sp. MB3u-8 | reverse complement strand
ATCACCAAAGTCTGCCGTCACTTCATCGAGTTATGCCGTCAAATGAATATGTTCACCGATGCCGTTGTGGCTATCGATGGCAGTAAATTCAAAGCGGTTAATAGCAAGCACAACAATTACACGCCGAACCAAGTTAAAAACCATATTCGTCGTATGGAAAAACATATTGAGAATTACTTAAGTCGACTTGAAACCGCCGATGCCAATGATAAAGTTGATGCTGTTCAAGCCTCTGCTGCTGAGAAAATTGCATGGATGAACAGAACACTCAAGGAACTTGCTGTACAAGTGGAGGCGCATCCAGACAAGCAACTTTCCACGGTTGACCCTGATGCCCGCTTACTTAAAACACAAGGCATGAACAGACAGGTTTGTTATAACGTTCAAAGCTCTGTTGATAGGAAACATCATTTAATAGTGACGCACGAAGTCACCAATACCAATGACCGTGGCAAGTTGGCCGATTTGACACGGTTGACGCAGCAAGCATTGGCGCAGAAAAACATTACAGTGTTAGCTGACAAAGGTTACTACGGCGGACGTGATATCAAAGAAACTCAAGATATGGGGGCCTCTGCGCTTGTGCCCGATGAAGTTCATCAGGCGTTTTAATTCAAAATGTGTCAACCCATACTAGGACGGGTCATATGACCAAGACCGAGACCTTTACGTTTGCCCTGCGGGGAATGAAATACCACATAAACGAAATGTTGAAGAAGGCGGAGTGAAACTCAAGGCCTATGTTGACCACATTGCTTGCAGGGACTGTGATATTCGCGCTAAATGTACCCAATCAAAACGCGAGCCACGAAATATAAGGCGTTGGATACACGAAGGTGAAATGGAAGAAATGCTAACACGATTGAAAAACGCACCTGACACGGTACTCATTCGCAAGCAAACGTTAGAGCCCCTTTGGCACCATAAAAATGTGGATGGGGGCAACCCACTTCCTTACCAAACAATTGAAAAATGTCAGTACCGAGATGAGTCTTCATGTTCTCGCTTATAACCTCAAACGAATGATGTCGATTG
>NZ_JACGVA010000011.1:0-4015 GCF_014076985.1 Colwellia sp. MB3u-8 | reverse complement strand
GGCGTTAGTTGTCCGCACTAAATCGAATGATTTTATTTATCGTTTAGTGCAAATCGCATAGTTTTGCGTTTGGTTCAATTCTTTGGTTTGGCAATGGAAGTGCCGTTCAATCTAGCTTCCTTTTTTCCCAACCCAGTTTTTGCCTTTCGCAGTTTAATAGTTTTAATCGCTTTAGTTTTTTTAAGGCTCAAAGTTCATGTTTAGGTGTCTATTGCGGAAGCGCTCTTTGGTTCTTCCTCCTATACATTAAATATGATAACTTCTTGTAATATTGGTGGTTTTAACTACTAGCAACTAACAAGGCAATCAAAGGGACACGCAATAGTTGGCTGCGTTTCGCTTCGCTACACATTTTAGCCAACTATTACTTAGCCGCTTATTGTGGCGTTATAACTTTAGGCAGGTTTGGTGCAAAAATTTAACGATGCTATCTATATTCTTGATGGGTTAGCTGGTGACTTGATAGGCTCAGTCCTTTTACTTAAAGAAACGAGGAGGAATAACCTACTCGACAATACAGCTATACAACACAAGCATATTTTTAGACTTTGTTTTACTTCAGTGTTTATGAACTGTTCTAAGTATGTTGAATTTTGTGATAAATATGGGAAACTTTTAAAAGATGAAGTTCCTGAGTTATCTCAATTACAAAATAAATTTAAAGAAGAAATAAAAAGCAGAGGAATCATTTCTTTTAGAAATGATTACATTGGTCATATTCATTCTAAAAAAATGGGAAGGCCGCTAAGCAACACGGAAACACAAGATAAACTTGAAAGCTGTATTGGTGGTGACGATTCATTACCATTCTTAAATTGGATCTATCCTGATGAATCTGATTTAGTTTCTAAAGATAACTATCTAGTTGGTGTAATTGAGTTATTGCACAGAGCATTACAAATAAAGTTATAACAAGTCATTAAAGCAGGACAAAAAACAGTTGGTTTTTGCTCCTTCGTCGCTAATTTTAACAAACTATTTTGTGCCTGTTAACAGGGCGTTAGATTTTTCGTGGTTACATCAGAGTTTCAAGCTACTAAGGATAGTTTAAATGATTAAAAAAGTATTATTAGCATCTTTGCTAATTGCATCTATTTCTGTTTCTGCCAAAGAGGTTGGAAATCCACCATATAATTTATCAAACGAAGATAAATTATATGGTTTATCATTATTTTGGAAAGAAGCGAGTTACAATTTTGCATATTTTGATCAAGTACCAGACTTAGATTTTGATAGCGCATATAGAGAATATATTCCCAAAGTTTTAGCTACTAAAACAACTTATGAGTATTATCGTGAACTAATGAAATTTAATGCTTTACTGCACGATGGACATACTAATATTTACTTACCAAAAGGACTTTCTTCTAAGTATGTAGACTGGCCAGCCTTAAGTTTAAGAGAGGCTCATCAGCAAGCTGTAGTTACTAAAGTAAAAAGTGAGCTTCAAGCTGAAATTCCTTTAGGCTCTACCGTTGTTTCAGTTGAAGGTGTTAATTTGGAAACTCATTTAAAAACTAATATTATGCCTTATATTGCTAGTTCAACCGAGCATATTTTGTGGAACGATGGTGTAAGAAATACATTAAACGGATCACCTGATAGTAAGGTTGATTTTACTATAAAGACTCCTTTAGGGGAGTTCAAAGACTTAACTCTTACTAGAAATGCACGACATCAAAAAATAGATAAAGTGTCGTTAAAGCTTCCCAAATCGAATGGGGAGTTATTTGAATTTAAGTGGTTGGATCATAAGATAGCTTACATAGCTCTTAACGGATTTCATGATAAAAAAATCCTGCAAGACTTCAATGAAGTTTATGATGAAGCTAAACAAGCTAGGGGACTAATTCTTGATCTAAGGTTCAATGGTGGCGGTAATTCAAGTATTGCAGCTGAAATATTATCCCACTTTACTAATAAAGATTTAGAGGGCTCTATTTGGAAAACCAGAAAACATATTGCTGCGTTTAAAGCATGGGGAAACTATAGTGAAAAATATAAAAGTTATGCCCAAGATGATGCATGGGAGTCAGGAGCTATGGAATCGCTCAAAGCAAAAGAAAATAGTCATATTGTACCTACCTACGTGTTGATTGGGAGGCATACCGCCTCAGCAGCAGAGGATTTTTTAATCTATGCAGATAAGCTAAAGCATTTTACTACCGTTGGTGAAAAAACATATGGAAGCACGGGGCAACCAATTTTCTTTGATTTACCTGGGGGTGGGTCTTTCAGAATTTGTACTAAAAGAGATACATACCCAGATGGGAGAGAGTTTGTAGGCTATGGTATTACCCCACAAATTATTATTGATCGTATGCCTGAACATCTGAGATCAGAAAAAGATATTGTACTTTCTAGCTCTATTAAAAAGCTGAAAGAAAAAATCTAACAAGAAATTCAACAAGGACTAAATACAGTTGGCTTTTTGTTCACTCCGTTCACTTATTTTAGCCAACATTATTATTGCCTGTTAACAGGGCGTTATGTATGTAGTCAGGTGTGGTGATATTTAAATGAGTGATAGCTCAAACGAAATTCAGAATTCAATTAAAAGTATTGCTGCCAACTTAGTTGTTATTGCTGCTTTTAATGTTGGTTTTGCATTCTTCAATTTCACATTGTTTATTGATGTTTTAATACTTTTAGTTCTTGCGTTTTGCTTGTTCAAATGGAAATCTAGAGTTGTATCAATTCTTATTTTAGCGTCTGGGTTACTTGCCCTTTACTATCAAATGGATAGTCCATTTGATGCTGGAGGTTGGCGAATAGCATTAATCGCTTGGTGGGTTTTATCTGGTATTGTTTCTTTGTATCATACAGTTAGGTTTCAAAAATCAGATGCTAGTGCAGTACATACATAAGCCATTCAAGCAGGACTTTTAACAGTTGGTTAGGCTCCGCTTCGCTTCACATTATAACCAACAATTAAAAGCCTCTTAATGGGGCGTTAGCTATACAAAAAGGATTTTCATGACTCACGCTACTTTGGTATTCATATCACTAATTTTAATTTCTAGTTGTTCTTCAACTCCCTTGCCTGATAGATCTAATGCATCATTGTTAGAAACGGCAAATCCAACCTATCCTATTCATGCGGCTCGCAATAAAATAGGAGGTTTTGTCAAAATGAGCTTCGATATCAGCGAAAGTGGTGAGCCAATAAATATTAAAGTTTTAAAATCAGCTCCTGAACATATCTTTGATAAAGCAGCAATTAGAGCTCTCTCAAATTGGAAGTACGCACCTAAAGTCGAAAATGGTAAAGCTGTAGTTCAACAGGAATTAACGGTTCAGCTAGATTTTAGGATGGAGTGAATGTATAGCTAACAAGAAAATAAACAGGAACAAAATACAGTTGGCTTTTTGTTCACTACGTTCACTATTTTAGCCAACAATATTTTGCCCGTTATTTGGGCGTTAGGTTTACAAGGAAGTCTGTTGAAATCTTCAAAAATCAAATTGTATTCTGTTATTTTAAGTACAACGTTATTGGTTGGTTATTACATTTCTATGTACTTTTTACCTGACTACCTAGCAGAGATTTCACAACTAGAAAAAATCTACGATAATGGCACCACCTCTATCGACTCAATTATTTCTAATAATAGTACTAAGCAAAACTTTACTAGAGATGAAGTCGTATTTTTATTAAATAAATTCAAAGAAATTGAAGCTAGTAATAAGTCATTGCTTTATAAATTAATCGATGTTTATTATAGCTTTTCAAAAGTTTTTTTAGCGCTATTACTTTTTCACGTAGTTACTCTTTATAGCTTTTGGGCGCAAAGTAAACCTAACAAGAAAATCAACAAGGACACGTAACAGTTGGCTACGTTTCGCTTCGCTACACAATTTTAGCCAACCATTACTTAGCCTGTTATTCAGGCGTTAGGTTAATAAGGAGGATTCACATTGAAGTGTCCACATTGCGATAAAAAAATAAGTTTATTTTCTAAAACTCTGAATAAATTTGGCAAAGTTAAAGTATGCCCTCATTGCTCTGAACAAT
>NZ_JACGVA010000010.1:0-303 GCF_014076985.1 Colwellia sp. MB3u-8 | reverse complement strand
AAAACAGTTTATTGAGGACGCGTAGCTCAGCTGGATAGAGTACCTGGCTACGAACCAGGCGGTCGCAGGTTCGACTCCTGCCGCGTCCGCCACTTTTCTTTAAGTGGCTAAATAATAAAGACTAGCAAATATTAAGGCTAGTTAAAAAATAAATACTGTATAAGCTGGTCATCTCCTGAACATGAGATATAAAAAAACAGTTTATTGAGGACGCGTAGCTCAGCTGGATAGAGTACCTGGCTACGAACCAGGCGGTCGCAGGTTCGACTCCTGCCGCGTCCGCCACTTTTCTTTAAGTGGCTA
>NZ_JACGVA010000009.1:0-1045 GCF_014076985.1 Colwellia sp. MB3u-8 | reverse complement strand
ATCACCAAAGTCTGCCGTCACTTCATCGAGTTATGCCGTCAAATGAATATGTTCACCGATGCCGTTGTGGCTATCGATGGCAGTAAATTCAAAGCGGTTAATAGCAAGCACAACAATTACACGCCAAACAAAGTTAAAGACCATATTCGCCGTATGGAAAAGCATATTGAGAATTACTTAAGTCGACTTGAAACCGCCGATGCCAATGATAAAGTTGATGCTGTTCAAGCCTCTGCTGCTGAGAAAATTGCATGGATGAAACAACGCGTAGTTGAACTCAAGGAATTTGCTGTACAAGTGGAGGCGCATCCAGACAAGCAACTTTCCACAGTTGACCCTGATGCCCGCTTACTTAAAACACAAGGCATGAACAGACAGGTTTGTTATAACGTTCAAAGCTCTGTTGATACGAAACATCATTTAATAGTGACGCACGAAGTCACCAATACCAATGACCGTGGCAAGTTGGCCGATTTGACACGGTTAACGCAGCAAGCATTGGTGCAGAAAAACATTACAGTGTTAGCTGACAAAGGTTACTACAGCGGACGTGATATCAAAGAAACTCAAGATATGGGGGCCTCTGCACTTGTGCCCAAAGGGGATACGTCAGGTGCTAAAAAGAAAAGGATCTTCAATCGCTCTTTATTCAAATATGACCAAGACCGAGACCTTTACGTTTGCCCTGCGGGGAATGAACTACCACATAAGCGAAATGTTGAAGAAGGCGGAATGAAACTCAAGGTCTATGTTGACCACATTGCTTGCAGGGACTGTGATATTCGCGCTAAATGTACCCAATCAAAACGCGAGCCACGAAAGATAAGGCGTTGGATACACGAAGGTGAAATGGAAGAAATGCTAACACGATTGAAAAACGCACCTGACACGGTGCTCATTCGCAAGCAAACGGTAGAGCACCCCTTTGGCACCATAAAAATGTGGATGGGGGCAACCCACTTCCTTACCAAACAATTGAAAAATGTCAGTACCGAGATGAGTCTTCATGTTCTCGCTTATAACCTCAAACGAATGATGTCGATTG
>NZ_JACGVA010000008.1:0-305 GCF_014076985.1 Colwellia sp. MB3u-8 | reverse complement strand
TAAGACTGGTTTTTTCAATGTGGCGGACGCGGCAGGAGTCGAACCTGCGACCGCCTGGTTCGTAGCCAGGTACTCTATCCAGCTGAGCTACGCGTCCGCAATAAACTGTTTTTTTATATCTCATGTTTAGGAGATGACCAACTTATACAGTATTTATTTTTTAACTAGCCTTAATACTTCCTAGTCTTTATTATTTAGCCACTTAAAGAAAAGTGGCGGACGCGGCAGGAGTCGAACCTGCGACCGCCTGGTTCGTAGCCAGGTACTCTATCCAGCTGAGCTACGCGTCCTCAATAAACTGTTTT
>NZ_JACGVA010000007.1:0-1146 GCF_014076985.1 Colwellia sp. MB3u-8 | reverse complement strand
TAGCAGTATTTTTATCTACGTTGGTTTCTATAATCTTCATTCCGCTAGCTATCTATTTATACGGCGGTTTTTGAGTTTGACTCAATATCAAGATACTTTTAATTTGGAGTAAAAAGAATAATATAATCCTTTGGGTCTTCCAGAATTGAGAACGCCAATAAGGGTTATCCAATCTTGAAATAATCAACAGCGGAAGATAAAAATTGGATCTATCATTAAAAATAGTAATGACCCGCTTCATGGTTAAAGCAATCACCCTAAGGCGCTATAGGAGTATGAATTTTATATCAGCTGTATGATCTTAAAGTTGACCTCTATGTTCTGAGGTGCTTTATGTCTTCAATGCGCACAACAATGTCATTAACTTAAGGATTTAACACATACGTTTATAATTCATTGGGTACTTATTTGTCTTGTTTCTACGGTCTTGTCTAAAAAACTTCCGGTCAGGTCGAATAACACTTAAATTCTTTGATATTTTACTTATCATCAGTTCATATAACTCAAGCTCAGCTACTCTCATAATGAACCTGACAACATTATCCTTTAGCTGATTTATCGCAAAGGTGAAATTGATTTTATATTCATAAAGTCTATTGTTTTTAGGTTTCTTTATTTTTCTTTTTGCATCATGGATCGCAGATGTTGCAAGGTTTTTAGTTAATAGCTTCGCATGTAGGTCTTGTAAAACACCTTCAACAGAAACACTAGAGTAATTTTCAATATTGAGACGACTTTTCAATACTTTGTAATCTTCTTCAACACCCCAGCGTTGGAAATATAAATCAGCAAAAAGAGCAGTAGGATAAGCTTGCAGATCTGTTAATGATGAAACCAAAACTTCTGGCTCACCTGGTAGGTCAACTCGCACTAATCTTAAACGTAGTGATCCGGTCGATATTTTATCTTTTCTACATCGACGAAGAGACTTCTCAATACAATGAAAATCAACGACATCACTATATTTTCCACTTTCTAAGAAGGCTTTATCACGCATATGAGCTAACAATAAAAGGCTAATTACGCCCTTATTGCTTCGAGTAGACTTTCACTGCCCACAATCGACATCATTCGTTTGAGGTTATAAGCGAGAACATGAAGACTCATCTCGGTACTGACATTTTTCAATTGTTTGGTAAGGAAGTG
>NZ_JACGVA010000006.1:0-253 GCF_014076985.1 Colwellia sp. MB3u-8 | reverse complement strand
CTATATTCAAAAAGTAAAATTAACGTGTTGAATGTTAATATTAAGTTATGTATATTAATTTGAATAAATATTCATTAGTTGGACATTCACCTTTGTTGAAAGTGGGATTTTATCCGTCTAATAAAGCTGTTAGCAGTTCAATCATACAGGGTCGTATATGGATAAATTTTTTGATTACATATCAAAAGAATGGGCTGTAATATCTCAAGCACCGTTTGCTTTTTTGATACTAGGGGCATTAATGTTTGCCCTT
>NZ_JACGVA010000005.1:0-432 GCF_014076985.1 Colwellia sp. MB3u-8 | reverse complement strand
TAGCCACTTAAAGAAAAGTGGCGGACGCGGCAGGAGTCGAACCTGCGACCGCCTGGTTCGTAGCCAGGTACTCTATCCAGCTGAGCTACGCGTCCTCAATAAACTGTTTTTTTATATCTCATGTTTAGGAGATAACAAACTTTACTCATAAAAAGCATTCGTAGCCATTAGCGTTAGATAACCTATCCAGCTGAGGTAGACGCCCTCAAATCAACCTATTATTTATATCTCTGGTTCAAGAGATAACGCACGTTACCCATAATGAGCACTCTGATGCGACCCTACAAAGATAAAAACAAAATGTTGGGGCGAAAAAAAACCAGTCATAAGACTGGTTTTTTCAATGTGGCGGACGCGGCAGGAGTCGAACCTGCGACCGCCTGGTTCGTAGCCAGGTACTCTATCCAGCTGAGCTACGCGTCCGCAATAAAC
>NZ_JACGVA010000004.1:0-892 GCF_014076985.1 Colwellia sp. MB3u-8 | reverse complement strand
CGTGTTAGCGCCGATGGTAGTGTGGGAGTTCCCATGTGAGAGTAGGACATTGCTAGGCTTCTATTTAGAGAGACCCGTAGCTGACGCTACGGGTTTTTTGCTTTCTGGGATTTGATAAATAAAGCTTGAGATGGCGCCGCTACTTCCTCTATGCTAAGCATAAGCAGTGAAACGTATTAGCGTCGTTGTTAAAGAGCGTGTAGGTATTCTTGTCTTTATGTGAGACTTTTCTTCTCCATCTCCATCTGCACCCAACGCATTAGTGCATCTATGTACGTAAAAAACCCGTAGCATTAGCTACGGGTTTTTTGCTTTTTATGGTTTAAAGCTTAATTTACTGCAATTTGAAACGCTTTATAGCGAATGTACTCAGCAGCCAAAACTTTGATAAGTATCATAGCATTAGTGTATCCTTTTATTTAGACCAATCTTTAATGCTCTATACCGATAGAGGTGTAAAATATCGTGGGCAAGTTTATCAAAAAATATTGAAACGACATGGGATATTTCATAGCTTGAGTCGAGCAGGAAAATGTACGGGCAATGCCCATATGGAGTCATTTTTTCATTCGATGAAAACGTTGGATTTTGCTTCTAGTCGCTTATTTAACCAACTGTTTTTGGCCTGTTAACAGGGCTATATGGACTCGCTTTTCTCAAGCAATAGCATCTTTTGCAACAAGAAGATCTGACAGCCGCTCTAAATTTGGCGCTTATTAGCTTTACTAAGCTTTCACCCTGAGGATTTGCGCATTGAGCAATGCGTCATACCAATCTCACTAATTATCTGATCATTTTTACTGGTTAAAATAACCCACTACTGCGTTATTTATTTAATAATTAGAACAACTAGTTATTAAAATAAATGCCTTATATTTGGCCATTTTTCCTG
>NZ_JACGVA010000003.1:0-396 GCF_014076985.1 Colwellia sp. MB3u-8 | reverse complement strand
GGCGTTAGGTTAATAAGGAGGATTCACATTGAAGTGTCCACATTGCGATAAAAAAATAAGTTTATTTTCTAAAACTCTGAATAAATTTGGCAAAGTTAAAGTATGCCCTCATTGCTCTGAACAATTTAAATCATTTATAAATTTTAAAGTGGCCGCCATTTTATTTATACCTGCTTTTGTATTATCGTTATTTGTTTTAAAGCCATTAATCATATCTCTTGGTCTCACCGGAGGTATTTCTACAGGTATTATGGGCGGATTACTTGTTTTATTATCTATGCGACTAAAGAAGCTAGATTAACCTAACAAGGCATTTAAACGGAAAATTTACAGTTGGCTGTTTTTCGTTCCTCAAACATTTTAGCCAACTATAATTTTCCGCTTAATGCGGCGTTA
>NZ_JACGVA010000002.1:0-620 GCF_014076985.1 Colwellia sp. MB3u-8 | reverse complement strand
GGCTAGTTTAACCCTTCGGGGAGGACGGTCACCACTTTGTGATTCATGACTGGGGTGAAGTCGTAACAAGGTAACCCTAGGGGAACCTGGGGTTGGATCACCTCCTTATCTTGAAGTAAAACAGCGCAATGGAAACTTAGCTCTTAGGAGAAAGGTTTCACGAGTGTTCACACAAATTACATGATAACAAATTAGAAGAAGAAAACGTAAACCCTAGCATAATAAGGGGCTATAGCTCAGCTGGGAGAGCGCCTGCCTTGCACGCAGGAGGTCAGCAGTTCGATCCTGCTTAGCTCCACCACTTATTATCCTATGCAGGTCTGTAGCTCAGCTGGTTAGAGCGCACCCCTGATAAGGGTGAGGTCGGCAGTTCAAGTCTGCCCAGACCTACCAATCTTCTTCACTAAAGAGAGAGACCAAACTTAAACTATCAAAGTTGATAAGTTAAGTTTGGTTTTTTAAACCAAGTCCTCACCGAATGCGTGTGAATGACATATTCTTTAACAATCTGGAAAGCTGATATAAATACCGGTATTTATATGACAAACACGGTGTCGCGCTGTTGTTTGTAAATTATAAATACCAAGCTGTTATTAATAGGAATATCGCCTATTAATGAT
>NZ_JACGVA010000001.1:0-418 GCF_014076985.1 Colwellia sp. MB3u-8 | reverse complement strand
AAGGGCAAACATTAATGCCCCTAGTATCAAAAAAGCAAACGGTGCTTGAGATATTACAGCCCATTCTTTTGATATGTAATCAAAAAATTTATCCATATACGACCCTGTATGATTGAACTGCTAACGCCGCAATAAGCGGCTAAGTAATAGTTGGCTAAAATGTGTAGCGAAGCGAAACGCAGCCAACTATTGCGTGTCCGTTTGATTGCCTTGTTAGTTGCTAGTAGTTAAAACCACTAATATTACAATAAGTTATCATGTTTAATGTATAGGTGGAAGAACCAAAGAGCACCTCCGCAATAGACACCTAAACATGAACTTTGAGCCTTAAAAAAACTAAAGCGATTAAAACCCTTAAACTGCGAAAGGCGAAAACTGGGTTGGGCAAAAAGGAAGCTAGATTGAACGGCACTTCCAT